>JBEKRL010000019.1:0-29498 GCA_049518775.1 Candidatus Dormibacteria bacterium | reverse complement strand
TCGAAGATGAACGCCCTCGGGCACTGCATGAGCAAGTCGCTGAGCCTGGTCTGGGGAGTCTGGCGCAACGGCCAGCCTTTCGACCCCAGCTACCGGGCTTGACAAAACCCTATGGGACCTAGAGCCGAGCCGACGCTCGGCTCTAGCAGTCAGCGGATCAGGAATCGGTCCAGTACTGCGGGTAGATATTGAGGTTGGGGTCCTGAGGCAACGTACCGTGAAGCGAGCTCTTGATCTCCGAGAGCTGGGAGTAGAAATTTGGAAGCCAGATCACGGGAAGCTGCTTGGCGAGGTAGTTCTCGTACTGAAAGAGCGGGGCGAGCCCGGGCTGAACATACGTCGCCCGAATGTACTTGTCGGCGGTCGGATTGCTGTAGCCGTTGAAGTCGGAACCTGACCCCGTAGCGAAGATTTCGTCGCCAGTCGGGTAGAAGTTTGGTGAGTACGTATATGAGTGACCAAAACTACCGTAACTGATGAGCTGCCAGTGACACCCGAAACCTGTTGTCGGTTGGCACGGACTCAACTCCGAGAATACCTGGGACGGTGCGCTCGGATCTAGAGTGACGCCGATCCCTGCCAGCGACCATGCCGACCGTACCACTTGCATCATCGCCGAGAAGACGGCCGAACCAGTCGTGTACTGGAGGGTAAACTCCAGTACCTTGCCCTGCTTGATTCCAGCACCGCAGTCTATTGCCGCGGTTCCAGGCCGGATACACGTATCAACTCCATCAGGGCGCACCTTCCAACCATGACTCGCCAGCAGGTTCTTAGCGATTCCGACGTTGTAGTGGTAGAGGTTATGAGTCTCATCCGTCGTTACATAGGCGCTGGTCGGACGAAGTGGGACAGGGCCATACGTTGGGTAACCCTCACCGTGGAGAATCGACTTGATCATCTCTGGCTGGTTGACCAAACGTTGCAACGCCTGTCGGAAGTACAGTTGTTTGAACAAGGGACCGACTTGTGGGTTGGTGAAATTGTCAAGAATGTAATTGATACCCCAAACGCTCCAGGGGTGAAGTTTGTATCCGAGCTTAGCAAGGACCGCCGTCTCATCTAGGTCCTCGATTGGGAGGTAGCCGTAGTCGAGTGACCCGGCCCGCAGGGCATCGAACTCGGAAGTGTCGCTGGTGAAAGGCAGTTCCGCGAAGTACTTGATTTGGGGCTTCCCCGGTCCCGTGTACTTGTCGTTGCGCACAAACTCGGTATACCCGGTCGAAGACGCATAAGCCGCTACCTTCCAAGGGCCGTCTACGACGCTCCACAGAGGGTTGGTGGCGTAGGTTGACAGGGTGGTTGATTGGCCATCCAAGAATTGGTAGACCTGAATCGCCCCAGACGTGGTCGTGTCGTAGTCGTTGACTGTCCCACGGCTTGACGTCTTGTCCCAAGCATGTTGCGGCATGGGAATGATCTGGCTGAGTTCGTTAGATAGGACCCAAGTGTGATTGTATGCCTTGTTGAAGGTGATACTGAACTGGTTAGGCGTATTCGCGGGGAAGTTCATTCCCGAGACGTTGTCCGGAAACGCTCCGGGCGTGTAGCCGTACCAATTGTCCTTGTTCGCGATCACCATGTTCATCCAGAACTCTACGTCACGGTTAGTGACTGGGACTCCGTCAGACCAGAGGTAATGATTCAGTTCAATGGTTACCGTGCGACCACCGTTCGAGTAGGTGGGAGGCTTGCCAAGAGACAGTCTGAAGTTGACCGAAGGTCGGCCGTCGATTCCGAACCAATAGAGCGGACGATATAGCTGGTACTGAAGGTCAAAGATGTTCGCGTTGGACGCAGCAACCGGGTTCATGAGGGGGAAGATGTAGTTCGGTGTGCTTCCCGGTGGCAATGCGAACGTGATCGGGGAGGTCGGCTCTTTGGCTGCGGCAGTCAGCGCCGACCCTCCGAGCACGACGGTCGCCAGGGCGAAACAGAGACAGACTCGAAGGAGCCTCATGGCACATGTCCTCCCCACTTCATGGCCCGGCACTGGAAGTCACCTCGTGGGACCGGTCTGCTGTAAGCAGCGACCGGCGGTCCGCCATGCTACCGGGCTTGTGACCTACTGTCAACCATATGTCTGTAGACACCTGCGCCCCTGAGGGGATTGGACAAGCTACCCGTTCCGCGGGACCGTCTGTTCACGCCCCCATCACGGCGCCTTTCGTGTGTCAACGTGTGTGTCAGAGCGCTGGCGGCGATCTCAGCCCGAAGTGAGCGCGATCTCAAGTCGGGAGTCTGCCCCATTCGACTAACGGTCTCGGGCGGCGAGCCTGGGCCCAGCGGGGCAAGAGCGACTGCCAGCGAGTCCTCAGGACTCAGTCGCCGGCGGGCAGGTACTCCAGCCCCATCGACTCCGCCACCAGGACCGCGATATCCCGGCTCTCGATCGGGAGCTGCTGCGAAGTGATCCCCTCGCTGAACATGATGGCGCAGAAGGGGCAGGCGACCGCTGCGGTACCGGCCCCGGTCGCCTGGGCCTGCCGGACCCGCACCCGGTTGACCCGTTCCCCCCGCTCCCCCTCGGTCCAGAGCCGCCCCCCGCCGGCGCCACAGCACATGGCCTCGTTGCGGTGGCGCTTCATCTCCACCAGCCTGGCTCCGGGGATCGCCTCCAGCAGCCGGCGGGGAGCCTCATACTCCTCGTTCCAGCGCCCTAGATAGCAGGGGTCGTGGTAGGTGAGGACCCGCCCCTGGGCGCCTTCGCGCAGACGAATCCTGCCCTCGTCCACGAGCCGGGCGAGGAGCTGGGTGTGATGGATCACCTCGTAGCTGCCACCCAGGTCCGGGTATTCCCTGGCCAGGGTGTTGAAGCAGTGGGGGCAGCTGGCGATGACCTTGCGGACCCTGCGGGCTTCCAGCCGCCGAACCACCTCCTGGGCCTGAGTCTGGAACAGGTACTCGTTGCCGAGCCGTCGAGCGGGGTCGCCGTTGCAGATCTCCTCCTCTCCGAGCACGGCGAAGCTGACCTGAGCCGCCCTGAGGATTGCCACGGTGGCCCGGGCGGTCGGCCAGTTCGACTCGTCGAAGGCGGTGGCGCACCCAACCCAGTAGAGGTACTCGGCGTCGGGGTGGTCGGCAAGGAGCGGCACCTCCAGTCCCTCGGCCCAACGCATCCGAGACTCCGCTGCCATCCCAAAGGGGTTGCCGCGCTGCTCCAGGGACTCCAGGGCCGAGCGGGCGCCCTTGGGCAGCCGCGACTCCTCCAGCACCAGACTGCGGCGCATCCCCACGATCGCGGGGACGTGCTCGATCAGGACCGGGCATTCGTCGACGCAGGCGCCGCAGGTGGTGCAGGCCCAGAGCGTCTCCTCCAGCACGCTCCAGTCCAGCAGCTGCCCGGCCTGGGGCGGCCGGGCCGCGGCAGCCCCCTCCTGCCTCATCCAGTAGCTGGGCGGCGGCGCCTGGCCTCGGGCGTGCGCGTACCAACCGTCGCGAAGGTCGGTGATGAAGCGCTCGGGTGAGAGCGGCTGGCCGGTGTTGAAGGCGGGGCAGTGGGTCTGGCAGCGTCCGCACTCGGTGCAGGTGGCCAGGTCCAGCTCCTGCTTCCAGGTGAGCTGGTCCACCTGGGCGAGGCCGAAGTGCTCAGCGTGCTCGATATCCAGCAGGGGGAGATGCCGGCCGGCCGGCTCCAGGCTGCGGAAGAGGACGTTGGGGACGGAGGTGACGATGTGGAGGTGCTTGCTGTTGGCCAGGTAGACCCCGAAGCCGGCAACCAGCCCCAGATGGGCCCAGAGGAAGAGCTCGTGCCACGCCCTGATCCCCTCGCCGTGCACCCCGCGAAAGAGCTGGGCCACCGCGGCCGAGACCGGCCGCAGGTTCACGAGGTGATCGGCGCCGGCCGCGATCTGAGTGGAGTAGAGACCGAGCTGGGTGACGATCACCAGCGCGATCAGCACCAGGACGACGGTGGCGTCCCGCTGGTCGCTGTCCCGCAACCGCGGGGGCCGGAGCAGGTAGCGGTTGAGCGCCGCCACCGCCAGCCCGGTGAGCACGGCCACCGCGAACAGGTCCTGAGCGAAGGCGATGGGGCCCCACCAGAACTGCTGCTCCAGGTTGAGGGGCGGGACGAGCGCCTCCAGCCCTGCCTCCAGGATCTCCAGGTTGAGGACCACGAAGCCCCAGAAGATGAGGACGTGGGCGAGTCCGCTGAAGGGCCAGCGCAAGAGCCGGCGCTGGCCCAGCACGAAGGCAACCACCCCCCAGAGCCGCTGGCCCGGATGATCGGCGCGAGGGTCCGGCTGAGCCGCCCGCATCGAGAGCAGCAGCGGGCCCAGCCGGCGCAGGAACAGGTACCCGGAGCCTGCGACCAGCAGCAGAAGCGCGACTGGGCTGAGCCAGTTCACGGGCGGTCGAACCCCACCGCGAGCAGGAAGAGGGCCGCCCCCAACAGGAAGGTGAGCCCCGCCAGGACCCAGTACCAGCGGGGCTCGTCGATCCAGAAGGGACCCCTGCGCTGGCGGGCGCCGCCCACGCAGAGGTTGGGGTCTTCCGCGGGGGCCGGCTCTCCACCCGACCGCTGCTGGCTCACCCGGCCAATGGTATGGACCGTGGGGCGGGGGGACCCGAGATGGACGCAAAGGCTCCCCAGCTCCACTCAGAGGCCCCCGGATCAGGTCGTAGGCCGAGATCCGGGTCGGGGAACGGATCCCAGCTGTGCGCCTGACGGAGTCGAACCTTGCCAGGCCCCGAGGAGGATGCGCGCCGGGCTGATGAGACTCCCCCGTCCCAGAACCAGGTGCTGCCGGCCGCCGGACGCTCCAAAGCTGACGAAGACTTCGCCAAGGCCGGAGCTGGCTGCCGCTGCCGTCAGTGCCCCGACCACTCCGGGGCGCGCTTGTGCACGAAGGCTGAGATCCCCTCCTGGGCGTCGGCGGTCCGTGACACCGCTTCGAACTCGGAGCGCTCGGCGAGGAGCCCCGCCTCCAGCGGCCGGTCCAGACCCGCGGCCACCGCACGCCTGATCGCCGCCACCGCCAGGGGTGCCCGGCCGGCCAGTTGCTCCGCCAGGGCCTGAGCCTCGTCCACCAGCCGATCCGGCTCCACCACCCGGTTGACCAGACCCATCTCAAGAGCCCGGTTCGCGTCCAGCTGCTCACCGGACAGGAGCATCTCCAGGGCCCGGCCTCTCCCCACCAGCCGGGGCAGCCTTTGGGTGCCGCCCCAGCCCGGGATGATCCCCAGTGCGATCTCGGGTTGGCCCAGCTTGGCCGTGCGGCTCGCGATCCGGATGTCGCAGGCCATGGCCAGCTCCAGGCCGGCTCCCAGGGCGAGCCCATTGATCGCGGCGACGATGGGAACGCGCTGCTGCTCCATCTCCAGGGTGAGCCGCTGGCCGTCCGCAATCTGGGCCCGGGCCACCCCCAGGCCCTGGCTGGCGAACTCGCCGATGTCGGCCCCGGCCGCGAAGAACCGGCCCCCGGCCCCCGTGATCACAGACGCCCCCAGGGTTCGGTCCCCCTCGATCTCGGCGAAGGCCTCGCGGAGCCCGTCCAGCATCGCCTGGCCGAGGGCGTTGGCGGGAGGGTGGTCGATGGTTACCCACGCCACTCGCCCGCGCCGCTCCAGCTTCACCTGATCGGCCATCGCACCTCCTTCGCTTGGGGCCGGACCGGCCCCGGCACCTTGTGTAGGCTAGCTGGGTGACCGACAGCGAGGCGCCAGCCAGCGACCCTGAGCTGCCGCTGCCCCGGCCGGAGGAGTTCGCTGAGCTCTCTGACCAGCAGTTGGCCGAGCTGGTCAGGATGGTGGAGTCGGCCGAGCGTCAGGTCCGCCAGCGGATGGCTCCCTTCCAGCACCGCCTCAACAAGCTTGCCGCAGACGCCGCCGTGATCGCGACCGAGGTCCGTCGCCGCGAGCGCCAGGGCCAGATCCAGTCCCGCCGCCTGGTCCGGGAGCAGGTCAAGGAGGGGCAGGCCCCCTCCCTGGCCCAGCTGGTGGCGCAGGAGGAGCCGCCCGAGTTTGGAGAGCCGGACCTCGCCGAGCTCACGTTCCTCCTGGAGAGCGGAGGCGAGGTGGCGCTGGGCTACCCGGGCAGCCGCACCGCCAGTCTGCAGATGACCGGTGGGCGCACCGTCGCGACCGTCAGCACCCTGGCCGAGTCCCGCGAGCTCTATCGCCAGGGGTGGGAGTTCGGGGTGCCCGCCAGGAGGGGGGTGCGGGTGCACACGCCAGGCACCCGGCTGGAGCGTCTTCTGGACCCCGAGAAGTGCTTCGTCCGTCCCAGGGCGGCTTCGACCGGGAAACCGCCGGCATCCCCTTGACCCGGGTCATCGGCCTGACCGGGGGGATCGCCAGCGGCAAGTCGACCGTCGCCGCCATGCTGGCCGAAAAGGGCGCCTTCGTGGTGGACGCGGACCAACTGGCGCGCCAGGCTGTGGAGCCGGGCAGCCCGACACTGGCGAGGGTCGCCGCCGCCTTCGGGAGCGAGATGATCGGGCCTGACGGCTGCCTGGACCGGGCCCGGCTGGGCGAGGTGGTCTTCTCTGACCAGCCGGCCCGGGATCGACTCAACGCCATAGTCCACCCCCGGGTGATGGAGCTGAGCCGGGAGGAGATCCGCCGCGCCCGCGAGGCCGGATCGTCCCTGGTGGTCTACGACGTGCCCCTGCTCTTCGAGTCCGGACGGGAGAAGGAGTTCGACGGCACTCTGCTAGTCTTCGCTCGCCCCGAGACCCAGCTGCTCCGCCTCCGGGAGCGGTCCGGGCTGGAGGAGGCCGTGGCCAGGGCCCGGATCGAGGCCCAGATCCCGATCTGGCGCAAGCTGGCGATGGCCACCTGGATCATCGACAACGGCGGGAGCCTCGACCGGACCCAGATGGCTGTGGACCGACTCTGGGACGCGGAGCTGGCGTCCCCACGCTGAGGGCGCGGCACTTCGCCGGCTGCGAGGTCCTGGGCGAGGCTTGTCGCGAGACCAACCCGATCCGACTCCGCGACGAGGAGATCGGGATCGCCAGCCGGGCGAGCGAGATCCAACGGGCCTCCCATCCGGCGAGATCATTTCCGGCGACGGCGGGCTCGCCCCAGCCCAGCTCTGGCGGCCGGCCTAGCGATCGGCTAGGAGCCGCTGGCCGAGGGGGAGGCCGAGGCCTTGGCAGTCGGGCTGCTGGTGGCCTTCGGGGTGGCCGTCGCGGTCGGGCTGGGGGTGGGGGTCTTGACCACCACCGCGATGGTGGGGCAGCCGAACGGCACCGTTGGGATCGAGATCGGCGGGGTTGGGGACCCACTGGGGGAGGGCTGGACCTGGATCACGATCGGGGTGCTCTTGGGACAGGGCGGGGTTGTCGGGATCGGGGTCGGCGAGGCCGCCTTCACGATCAGCACCACCAGCACCGCGAGCCCGCCCATGACCGCGGTGACGATGAAGGCGACCGCCCCCCACTCCTTGCGCAGGAACTCCCGATTCACCCCAGCTCATGCTCCCTCATGGCCGATCTGTCCCCGCCAACGCTGCCAGGATAGCCAGCCCATGCTCCGGGCCTGCTGGCGGAGTCGCATCGAGATCGGCGGGCCGGCCGGCCGACGGTACTGCTCCAGGGGGCGGGTGGCGGCTGTCTCGATGGCCCGGCGCAGGTCCAGGGCGGTCCGCCCTGGAAAGACAGTCACGATCCGGGCCAGGTCGTGGGCGCCAAAGTGGCTGTCACTGGACCCGATGGCGGCCCCGAGCCGGTCACTGTGAAGATCGTAGAAGCGGTCCAGGCTCCGGATCCGCCCTGAGGTGGTGGCGGCGGTATGGCGCACCTCGATGCCATCCACCGCCTCCTTCGAGATCAGCCGGCGCAGGGCGCCGGGGCTGATCGAGGCGAAGTAGGTGGGCATCCAGGGATGGGCCAGGACCGCCAGCCCGCCCTGGTCGTGGATGGCGGCGATGGTGTCGCTCACCTCCATCCCCATCCGCACCGGACCGGCGAGGAACAGACCGACCACATGGACGTTGGCGGGCGACCGGGTGGTCACCTCCTCGCCGGTCACCACCTCCACCCCGAACTCGGCCCCGGCCTCCACGGCCTCGGCCCAGCCCGCGAAGGTGTCGTGATCGGTGACCGCCACCACGCTGAGCCCGGCCTCGGCGGCCGCCTGGACCAGCTGGCGGGGGCGGACCATGCCGTCGCTGGCGCGGGTGTGGGCGTGGGGGTCGGCCGCGGAGTGGCCGGGCGGGATGGGGCCGCCAGCGGGCAGGCGACCCCCGACCTCGGTCAGCGCCCCAGTCCCGGCCCCACGGCCGAGGTGGGAGCGGGCCGATCACCGTCGTCGCGATGGTCCGGTTCGTCCTCGTGGCCGGGGCGGTTGCGCATGTTGAGGATGCGCAGGAAGTCCTGGGCGCGCGCCATCGCCTTCCAGCGTTCCGGATAGAAGTCCTGGGCCACGATGTTGGAGTCCTCCAATCGCAGCACCGACACACACCACTTGTTGAGGGTGTGCGAGACCTCTACCTCGAAGTCCCCCTCCTGGCTGCGGTAGCGCAGAAGGTCATCACCGCGCCGCGGGCGTTGCATAGCCATTGCACTACCTGATACGAACAAGGATTGGGGACGGGGATCGCCCCACCGGTTGACATCTGGGAGCGAAGTATACCTCCGACCGGGAAAGAGTTCTTGCCGCAGCCACCCTTCGAAAGCGGGCCTCCGGGGAGCTGCCCGGCGACCCCTGCGGAGCCATCGTTCAGCCCCGGTCCAGCTCCAGCCCCTGGATGTGGGCCCGGAACATCGGCCCCAGCTCAGGGTCGCGCCAGACGATCTCAGCGTTGGTGGCCAGCCAGCTCTCCAGGGTGCCAACGTCCAGCAGCCGCCCCGAGAACTCCAGCCCCACCACCTTCCCGCTCTGGGTCACCCGGCGGATGGCGTCGGTGAGCTGAATCTCCCCGCCGGCGCCGGCCCCCGTCGTCTCCAACTCTGTCAGCACCGACCTGGTCAGCACGTAGCGGCCCATCAGCGCCAGGTCGCTGGGGGCCTCATCGGGGTCCGGCTTCTCGACCACGTCGGTCACCCGGAAGACCGGACCCTCCCCCTCCACCGCGGCGACCCCGTAGCGGGAGATCCTCGCCCGCGGACAGCGCATGAGGGCGAGCACCGTGCACTGCTCGCTCTCGTAGACCTGGATCAGCTGGCCCAGTAGCGGCGGCTCCCCGGCGAAGAGGTCGTCAGGCAGCATCACGGCCACCGCTTCCTCATCCGGCACCGCCGCAGCGGCGCAGTGGACGGCGTGGCCCAGCCCCAGCGGCTCCTCCTGCACCACGTACTCCATCTGGCAGAGCCCCGCGATCTTCTCCACCCGCGCCGCCAGCTCCAGAGCGCCCCGACGGCGGAGAGTCCCCTCCAGATCGGGGTCGGCTGCGAAGTGGGCCTTGATCAGCTCCTTGCCGGGAGCGGTCACGATGATCGCGCGTTCGATCCCCGAGGCCACCGCCTCCTCGATCCCCCACTGGATCGAGGGCCGGTCTCCCACCGGGACCATCTCCTTGGGCAGCGCCTTGGTGGCGGGGAGGAATCGGGTGCCCAGGCCCCCCGCCGGGACCACCACCGTTCTGACCTTGCCCACGCCGAGCGATTCTAGGCACGAGAGGGCCCCCCCGCCCGCGGCGGCCGGGCTGGCCCGGGGATCGTCCTCCGCGACGCCCCCGGTCGGGTCCCTCCTAGAGCCGCGACCCGGGGCCCGGCTCCTGGGGGTAGCGCTGCCGGAGCAGGACCGCCGCCACCACCAAGCCGGCCGCCAGCCCGCCCAGCCCCAGCCAGGCCGGCACCGGGAGCCGCCGGGCCGCTCTCCAGAACTCGCCCCAGGGGTCCTCCATGGCGTCGGTGAAGGAGACCGTCATGCTCCCGGGGTGAGCCTCGGCGAGCGCCCTCTCGTAGAGACGGGCCCTGGTCACCGGGTGAAGCGGGGTGGGCGCTAGGGCGTCCACCAGCATCACCGCGGTCCGGGCCACCGCCCTGGCGGTGGGATCCCCGGTCGGCGCCGGCCCATCCCCCTCCAGCCAGCCGGCGATCTCGGATGCGAGCCGCTTCTCGTCCTTGGTGGTCACTGGCTCACTCCTCCGCTTCGGTCTGGTCCCCGCTGCCCGCGGCCAGGTAGGGGGTGGTCTGGAGGTCGGGGCCGAGCCGCCGCTCCAACGAGCGCAGCCCCCGGAAGATCAGCAGCTTGACCGCGCCCTCGCTCTTGCGCATCACCCGACCCACCTCGGCGTTGCGAAGCCCGGTGCCGAAGCGAAGCGTGATGGCGTGGCGCTGGTCGGGCGAGAGCTGGCGGACGGCGGCCTGGATCCGGCGCACCTGCTCGGAGCGGATCGCGGCGTCCTCCGGCCCCTCCCCGGGGTCGACCATGTTCTCAGGCAGGGTGATCCAACCCTCACGGCGATGCTCGCGCATCATCAGGTTGGCCGCGACCCGGTAGAGCCAGGCCGAGTAAGGGACGCCCCTCCACTCGAACCGCCCGATCTCCGCGTAAGCCCTCATGAAGGTGGTGGCGGTCACGTCCTGGGCCCGCTCCCAGCTGCCGGTCTGGTGGTAGGCGAACGCGTGGATCTGGTCCACATAGCGGTCGTAGAGCTTGGCGAACTCGGCAGGGTCGCGCTGGGCGGCCTCGATCATCCGGCGCTCATCCTCCAGATCCTGACTGAGCCGGCTGGTGGGCCGACGCAGACCGGGGAAGTGGAGGGCCCGGCCCGCGGCGGGCGGCCGCCCGGTTCCATCGTCCGCCGGGGATGGCTCCGGCGCACCGGACACGGCTAGGCGCCCACCGCCCCGGCCCCCTGGTGGCCGCTCATCTGCAGCCCGAGGGCCCGGCCGGCGTCGGCGAAGGCCTGGAGGGCCCGGTCCAGCTGCTCAGTGGTGTGGGCAGCGGTGACGATGGTCCGGACGCGGCCCTTGTCTCGGGCCACGGTGGGGAAGCCTATCGGGGAGGCGAAGACCCCCCTCTTGCGCAGCTCGTCGGAGAGGGCCCCCGCTCGCTCAGCCTCGCCGACGATCACCGGGGTGATCGGGGTCTCGCTCTCGCCGCAGTCGAATCCCAGCTCCTCTAGCCCGGACTTGAAGTGGCGGGTGTTGTCCCAGAGCCTCGCCTGGAGCTCCGGCTCCGCCTCCAAAACCTCCAGTGCGGCGATGCAGGCCGCCACCACGGCGGGGGGATGGGAGGTGGAGAAGAGGAAGGGCCGGCCCAGGTGGATCACGGTGTCGCGGAGCGCCTGGGAGCCAGCCACGTAGCCTCCCAGCACCCCCACCGCCTTGCTCAGGGTGCCGACCTGGACCTGGACCCGGCCGTCCAGGTGGAAGTGGTCCACCGAGCCCCGCCCATTCCGTCCCAGCACCCCCGAGGCGTGGGCGTCGTCGACCATCACCGCGGCGCCGGCAGCCTCAGCCCGCTCGACGATCCCGGGCAGCGGGGCTATGTCGCCGTCCATGCTGAAGACCCCGTCGCTGACCACCAGCACCCGGCGGGCCCCATCCCGGCGGGCCTCCTCCAGGCTTCGCTCCAACCCCTCCAGGTCCTTGTGGGGGAAGAGGTGGCGGCGGGCCTTGGTCAGCCGGATCCCGTCAATGATGCTGGCATGGTTGAGGGCGTCGCTGACCACCGCGTCGGCCTCCCCCAGCACCGCTCCCAGGACCGCCAGGTTGGCGGCGTAGCCGCTCTGCAGGGTCAGGGCCGCCGCGGTGCCCTTGAAGGCGGCCAGCCGCAGCTCCAGCTCCTCATGGAGGGTCTGGGTGCCGGCGATGGTCCGGACCGCCCCGGAACCGGCCCCCCACTCCTTGGTGGCCGCCACGGCAGCCTCGATCAGGTGGGGGTGGGTGTTGAGGCCAAGGTAGTTGTTGGAGCAGAGATTGATGAAGCGCTGGCCTCCGATCTCCACCTCGGCGTCCTGCGGACCTTGGAGAACGGTCAGCGGACGAAAGCGGCCCTCCCGCCGGAGCTGCTCCAGCTCCTCCTCCAGACTCTCGTTGAGGTCAATCATTCCAGCCACCCTCCGGAGGATAGAGCACAACCTTGCCCACCTCGCCGGAGCCGGCCAGCTCGGCGGCACGCTCGAAGTCGCGCAGCGACAGCCGGTGGGTGAGGATGGGGCTGACGTCAACCCGGCCCGAGCTGAGGTAGGCGCCGGTCTGGTCCCAGGTCTCGAACTGCCGCCGGCCGGTCACCCCGTAGAGGGTGATACCCCGCATCACCACCTGGCTGGGGAGGTCCAGGGTCACCGATCCGTCACCGATCCCCAGAAGGCTGATCCACCCCCCGGGACGGAGCGACGCCACCGCCGCCTGGGTAACCCCCGGGTGCCCCGACATCTCCAGGACCACGTCGGCCTCCCCCCCGCAGGCGGCCCTGATCGCGGCGTCCAGATTCCCGACGACCGAGTCGTCGATCAGCCGGTCCGCCCCCATCCGCTCGGCGATCGCCAGGCGCGCTTGGACCCGGTCCAGCGCCACCACCCGGGCCGCCCCCTCGGCCCGCGCGATCCCCACCGCCGCGCACCCGATGGGACCGCAGCCGGTCACCAGCACCACCTGGTCCCGGAGCTTGCCCTGGGCGGCGGCGTGGACCGCATTCCCCATGGGCTCCTGGAAGGCCACCACCGCGGGCTCCAGCGAGCTAGGGGCCACCCGGCAGTTGCGGGCGGGGACGACCACCCGCTCGGCGAAGACCCCGTCCACGTCGACGCCCAGGATTTGGGTGTTCTCGCAGACGTGGAAGTCGCCGCGCCGGCACTGGGGGCAGGTGAGGTCGACCACGTGGCTCTCCACCCCCACCAGCTGGCCCACCTTGGGACTCTCCACACCCTCGCCCACGGCCAGCACCAGCCCGGCCATCTCGTGGCCGATCACCCGGGGCGGCCTGACCCTGGCCGCGGCCCAGGGGTTCCAGTTCAGAATGTGGAGGTCGGTGCCGCAGATGCCTGCCGCCACCACTTGCAGGAGCGCCTCGCCAGCGTTGGGTTGGCGTTCCCCGACCGTCGCCCAGACCGCCCCCGGGCCAGGACCCGGCTTGACCACTGCTTTCAACGCTGAGCGCCTCCTTGGGCCCACCCGGACCGGGTGCGGCCACGTCTAATGATGCGGCTAAGCTGGGCTCTCCCGCGGTCCGGGATCGGATATGGTGAGGAATAGGCAGAGGTCGGCCGGGCGGAACCGAAACTGGCGCTTGAGGGAGGGTCCACGATGGTGCACGCGTACATCTTGATGACGCTTGAGCCGGGCAAGGCCATGGATGTGGTCCACGAGATGCGCAAGGAGAAGGGGGTCACCCAGGTCGACGCCATCACCGGAGAGTACGACGCGATCGCTCAGATCGAGGCCGAGGACGTGAAGGGGGTGGGCGCCCTGGTCGTGGACCGGCTCCACCGCTTCAACGGGGTGCTCCGCACCGTCACCTGCCTGGCAGTGGAGTAGCTGTCCGGGGCACAGGTCCAGCTGAATGGGGGGCCCCGCGGCACCCCTGCCGGCTCGCCTCCGGCAGCACCTCGCTGACAACCAGCTGGCTCTGGCGCCGCACGGCTCGGCCGGGATGAATCCGTCCGTGGCCGCGACCAGGACCCTGGCGCGGGGCTCCAACGTGGTGGGGACCGATGCTGGTCGCGCCCGAGGCGGCGGCTGGCCACCGCCGGCCCGGCGCGGCCGAACCACGGCAAGGACCCCGCGAGCGCTCGCCACCTGGGCGGGACCGCTCGCCGGGGGAGCGAGCGCGGCCGACCTGGGTCCCCTTGAGGCTCAGAGGGGCGGGCACATCGCCACTCCCGCGAGGGGGCGAGTTGGGGGAGAATTGGGAGGTGGCCCTGGGGCCGCCTCCCGGAAAGCGCCCCAGCAACAAGGTGGGATCGGCTCTTGACATTGTCGCCGCCGTCGCTCAAGATATTGCGGCTGGGACCTGCAGCGACCACTACATGTGGTCCAGCGGCCACCTAGCTCTCACCTCAGCATCCCACTCGTCCTGCCAGGAGGGAATTCCAGTGGACCGACCTGCGAGCGTCCCCGAACCCGGCTCGGTTGCGGACTCCAGGGGCGGCCACACTCCGACTGATCGGTCTGCGGGACAGTCGCCGGCCAAGACCCGCCGGGGGGCCGGCCTGCGCATGGAGCGACACTTCACCCAGCCGGGAATGCACCCCTTCGACGCCCTCGAGTGGGAGCGCCGGACCGCCAGCATCACCAGTGAAAAGGGCGAGACCGTCTTCACCCAGGTCGACGTCGAGGTGCCCTCGTCCTGGTCCCAGCTGGCCACCAACGTGGTGGTCTCCAAGTACTTCCGCGGGCTCCAGGGCAGCCCCCAGCGAGAGACCAGCGTGCGCCAGATGATCTCCCGGGTTGCCGACACCACCCGGGACTGGGCTGAGCGAGGCGGCTACTTCGCCAGCTCGGAGGACCTCGAGGTTTTCCACCAGGAGCTGTGCGCGATCTTGGTCAACCAGGTGGCGGCCTTCAACAGCCCGGTCTGGTTCAACCTCGGCGCCGACCCCAACCCCCAGGTGAGCGCCTGCTTCATCAACTCGGTCGAGGACACCATGGCCTCGATCCTGACCCTGGCCAAGACCGAGGGCATGCTCTTCAAGCATGGCTCCGGCACTGGCACCAACCTCTCCTCGATCCGCTCCTCGGTGGAGCACCTTGCCTCAGGCGGAACCGCCAGCGGCCCGGTCTCCTTCATGAAGGGCTTCGACGCCTTCGCCGGGGTGATCAAGTCCGGGGGCACCACCCGCCGGGCCGCCAAGATGGTGATCCTCAACGCCGACCACCCCGACATCGTCGACTTCATCAACTGCAAGGTGCGCGAGGAGCGCAAGGCCTGGGCCCTGATCGAGGCCGGATACGACGGGGCGTTCACCGGGGAGGCCTACTCCTCGGTCTTCTTCCAGAACTCCAACAACTCGATACGCGTGACCGACGAGTTCATGCGCGCCTTCCTCGAGGACAAGGAGTGGCGCACCTACGCGGTCACCGACAGGAGCCGGGTGGTGGGCACGTTCCGGGCCCGCGATCTCATGCGCCAGATCGCCGAAGCGGCGTGGTCCTGCGGCGACCCCGGGCTCCAGTTCGACACCACCATCAACGAGTGGCACACCTCGCCCAACTCGGGCCGGATCAACGCCAGCAACCCCTGCAGCGAGTTCGTCTACCTGGACGACACCGCCTGCAACCTCTCCAGCATCAACCTGATGAAGTTCCTCTCCGAGGACGGCAGCTTCGACCTCGAAGGCTACCGCCACACCATCCAGGTGATGCTGACCGCCATGGAGGTGCTGGTGGGCTTCGCCACCTACCCCACCGAGCGCATCACCCAGAACAGCATCAAGTTCCGCCCTCTGGGCCTGGGGTACGCCAACCTGGGGGCGGTACTGATGGCGCTGGGGCTCCCCTACGACAGCCCCCAGGCCAGGGACTACTCGGGAGCGCTAACCGCCGTCCTCACCGGTGAGGCGTACGCGCAGTCGGCCCGGATCGCCAAGGAGGTCGGCCCCTTTGAGGGCTACGAGGTCAACCGCCAGCCCATGCTGCGGGTGATGGAGAAGCACCGCGCCGCCGCCTACAAGATCTCCAGCGAGCACGCGCCGGCCCCGATCCTGGCGGCCGCCCGCAAGGCTTGGGATGACGCCCATGAGCTGGGCGCCGTCCACGGCTACCGCAACGCCCAGGCCACGGTCCTGGCCCCAACCGGCACCATCTCCTTCATGCTCGACTGTGACACCACCGGGGTGGAGCCGGACATCGCCCTGGTCAAGTACAAGAAACTGGTGGGCGGGGGGCTTCTCAAGATGGTCAATGGGACCGTGCCCTCGGCGCTCCGCAAGCTCGGCTATGGCGCGGAGGCGATCTCCGACATCGTGGCCTACATCAACGAGCAGGACACCATCGAGGGTGCCCCCCACCTCCGGGAGGACGATCTCGCCGTCTTCGATTGCGCCTTCCCGCCCGCCAACGGCCAGCGCTCTATCAGCTGGCAGGGTCACGTGCGGATGATGGCGGCGGTTCAGCCCTTCATCTCCGGAGCCATCAGCAAGACCGTCAACCTGCCTCATGACGCCACCACGGAGGACGTGGAGCAGGCCTACACCGACGCCTGGAAGCTGGGACTGAAGGCGATCGCGGTCTACCGCGACGGCAGCAAGCGCAGCCAGCCGCTCTCCACCTCCAGGAAGCAGGCAACCTTCAACGGCCAGGAGGGGACGGAACCGGCCCCGGCGGCCCGCCCGGCCCGCCACCGGCTGCCCTCGGAGCGGGCTGCGATCACCCACAAGTTCGATATCCAGGGCCACGAGGGTTATCTCACCGTCGGCCTCTACGAGGACGGCCAGCCCGGCGAGATCTTCCTCAAGATGGCCAAGGAGGGCAGCACCCTCAGCGGGATGATGGACTCCTTCGCCACCTCCGTCTCGGTGGCGCTCCAGTACGGGGTCCCGCTGCGGCTCTTCTGCGCCAAGTTCGCCCACACCCGCTTCGAGCCGGCCGGCTACACCGGGAACCCCGAGATCCCGATCGCCAAGTCGATCGTGGACTACATCTTCCGCTGGCTGGCGGCCCGCTATCTATCCGCCGAGGACAGGGACGCCTTGGGCATCATCAGCCGAAGGGAGGAGGCGATGGACAGTGCCACCCTCTCGACGGGCACCCAGGCTGCCCCGGCTCCCAGCGCCACCCTCACCATGCCCACCGGCCCTGGTCACGCGAGTTCCAAGCAGCTCTTCTCCGATCTCACCTACCGCAACCAGGAGGACGCTCCCTCCTGCTCCGAGTGCGGCTCCCTCATGGTCCGCAACGGTGCCTGCTACAAGTGCATGAACTGTGGGAGCACCTCCGGCTGCTCCTGAAGAGGAGGCATTGGCGAGTTAACCAGGCACGGAGCGCCCGGGAGCAAGTCTCGGGCGCTCTTCTTATTCGGGCTGGGGCGCTGCGGCGAGTGGAGGGGTGGAAGGTGAAGCACGAGCTGGTGCAGCGCCTCTGACGCCAGGAGGATTGGGTGGATCCGCGGTGTGCCGATCGCCCTGCAGGATCTGGCCGTGACCCGAGGAGGCCTTGCCACCGCTGTCGCTGTGCTCGTCGCCGCGGCACCCTCGCCTCCGGCGCATGCGCGCTTTCCCCGGCTGGGGATCCCCACCGACGCCTGACCAACCGCCACAGAGGCCTCTGGCGGGGCCGCACCGGACGTGGCTGGCAGCGCCGAAGGTCCGCAGGACGGGCGATCCTCGGTGGAACGATCGCACCCAGCATCCGCTGCCCCCGAGCCAGCGGAGCTCGGCTTGCCGATGGTCTGCCACCCCAGTATGCTCAGTAGGTGACCGATTACCGCATCAAGGACGGGGTACTTGAGCTGACCCTGGAAGGGTTGGACAAGCTCTGGGCCATGCGGGGTCACCTGACCATCCCCCTCGATGACATCACTGGGGTGCGCGCCGACCCCGAGGCCCACGCAAGCGTCGCCAGCGGCGTGAAGGTGGCGGGAGCCCGGATCCCGGGCGTGCTGCAGGCGGGAACCTTCGTCAACTCGAAGGGCATGGTGTTCTGGGACGTCCACCACGAGGGGCACGCGATCGTGATCTCACTGCAGCACGAGCACTTCAGTGAGTTGGTGGTGGATGTGGCCGACCCCGAGAGCGCCGTCAGCGAGATCCAGGACGCAATCCGCCGCCCTCGCGGCTGAGTCTGCGGGCTGGACCAGAGCCGCACCAGCCTCAGAGCTGGCCGGCCGGTCAGGGCGGCCCCTTGTGACCATCTCCGCGGTGGCGTCGCCGCTGATGAACGGGGGTCGCCAGCGGGGCTACGCCAGGGGTCGAACTCGGCTGGGGCGACAGGCGGGGGCCACGCCACTCCGCGGTGCTCAGCCCCGGTCCAGAAACCACCGCGCAGGCCAGCCCCGCCAGCGTGACTCGCCGCGCCGGGGGACGGGGCTCGATCCGGATCCCGTGTTGATATCGTGGAGTGGCAGGGGAAGCCGGGTCGCTGGGGGGCAGCAAGGACGGCCGTGAACAGCAACCGGGATGTCGTCGACCTGCTGGCCCATCTCGTCAGCATTGACTCGGTCAATCCGTCGCTGGTGATGGGGGCTGCCGGGGAAGGGCCGGTCGCGGCGCTCGTCGCCGACTGGGCCAACCGAGCGGGGCTGAAGGCCGAGCCTCTCGAGGAGACCCCCGGCCGCCCGAACGTCATCGTTCGGACCGGAAGGGCGGGCGATGGCCGGACGCTGCTCCTGTGCGGACATCTGGACACCGTCGGGCTGGCCGGCATGAGTGACCCTCTGGTGCCCCGCATCGACGGCGATCGTCTCTACGGACGGGGCGCGTACGACATGAAGGCCGGCCTGGCGGCGGCCCTGGTCGCCTGCCGCGACGCCGCCGCGGCGGGGATCAGCGGCGAAGTCATCGTCGCCGCGGTCGCTGATGAGGAGCACTCCAGCGCCGGTGTCCAGCAGGTCCTCCATCACATCAGCGCGGATGCGGCCATTGTTACCGAGCCGACGGAGCTCGCCGTGGGCACGGCGCACCGAGGGTTCTTGTGGATCGAGCTCCACATCGTCGGGAAGGCGGCGCACGGCTCGCGTCCCCACCTCGGCGTCGATGCCATCGTCAAGACTGGACCGATCCTGGTCGCCCTGGAGGAGCTCAACCAGCGGCTCCGCGCCCGGCAGCACCCCTCACTGGGAGCGGGCAGCGTGCATGCGTCGATCATCGCGGGAGGCCACGAGGAGGCGACCATTCCCGGTCACTGCGTGCTCACCCTGGAACGCCGCACTCTGCCCGGGGAGACCACTGC
Source organism: Candidatus Dormibacteria bacterium (assembly GCA_049518775.1). GTDB lineage: Bacteria > Chloroflexota > Dormibacteria > Aeolococcales > Bog-877 > Bog-877. Next base: position 10,773 of record JBEKRL010000019.1, on the reverse strand, counting down.
CGACGTCGAAGGCGAAATCGCGGACTTGCTCGCCCGCTGCCGCGCTCACGATCCCGACCTGGTCGCTACCTATCGGACCACCCTGGCTCGGGATCCCCTCGAGACCAACCCCTCGGCACCGGTGGTAGCCACCCTCTGCGACGCCGGCGAGCGCGTCCTAGGACGCCCTCTCGACATGGTGGGGGTGACCTACTGGGCTGACTCCGCGTTCATATCTGCGGCTGGCATTCCCACCGTTCTGTTCGGCTCGGCGGGTGATGGCATGCACGCTGACGTTGAGTGGGCTGACCTCCCCAGCACCATCGCCTGCACCAGGGTCCTCACCGCTGCCGCCGTCGCCTTCTGCCGCTGACCGCGGCGGAGCCTCGGGGGTGCATCGCCCTCGCCGGCGTGGCCACCACGGCACGGCACCGCGCGCCAAGCGTGGAGTCGGTGTCAGGGAGGGCGACGCGCCGGGGTTTGGGGATACGGAAGAGGTCAGCAGCAGCCCTGCATCGTCCATCGGCGGGGGGCGGTGTCAGCCGGCCAGTAATCGGCGGCGGGGTCTTGAGGCCGGCGGAGGTACCTCCACCCGGGGCCCTCTCGGCGAGATCAAGCTTCGAAGCAGCCCCGCCGCAGCCGCGCCGCAGTGATCAGCGAGTGATCAACAGTCACGCCACTCCACCATTCCCCTTCGGTTCAGATCAACAGCAGAGGGTGTTCTGGGAACCCGCTACTCAGAGCAGGCTGCTCCCTCGCCTTGAATCGGGGTGTAGCGGCCCTCCCGCCCGGCTTGGACGCGGCTAGCAGGTGCCCGCTGATCCACGCCGCGGCCGGTCGGATGGCCCGCAACCTCGCCTTGACGCGCCCCGCCCGGCAACCGAGGATGTCATCGTGTCCCAGGCAGAGATCGACGCGTACCTGGCCGGGCTCGAGGACCCCAAGCGGACCACGCTGAGCACGCTGCGGCAGACGATTCTCGACGTCATTCCCGATGCCGAGCAGTGCATCGCGTATGGCATGCCCGCCTTCCGACTGCGCGGCAAGGTGATCGCCGGATTCGCGGCCTTCACGAATCACCTCAGCTACCTGCCCCACAGCGGATCCGTGATCTCCGAGCTGCCGGACGATCTCGCTGGCTACGTGACCACCGCGGGCTCACTCCACTTCGCCGTGGACGCGCCGCTGCCGAGGGCGCTGGTGGAGAAGCTCATCGCGGTGCGCCTCCAGGAGGTGGCGAAGCGCGCCGGCCACCGGCGGACCACGTCAGCGAGATGAGCCGGCCCGTCCTCGTCTGAGCACCGCGATCTGAGCGCCGCAGGCGCCGGGGAGGGGCGCTTCAGGGTCAATCTGGCGGGACGCCAGCCGCGCACTGCTGATCCGCTCCACCTCCTCCCGCCCGGACGGGCAGCGGGTATCTGAAGGCGGGGAGGCAGCAAGCCGGGGTGGAGCTGCACCTTCGATGCGTTTCTGGGACGGATGGGAGGAAGAGCCAGGAACTCGGCGGGAAGCCAGCCCGAATCCCCAGACCCAGGTGATGGCTGCGCGATGGCAGCCGGGCGATCCACAACGGCTGGACGGTAGCCACTGGGCAGGCCTCCGCCCCCATGCTCTCGCCGATATCCAGCTCGGACCATGCAGGGGACCATGATGGAGGCCAACCTCCTCTACTACGGCGACCACGTCGCCATCCTGCGGCGCGGGGCATATCCGCGACGTTGACCGGCCTGGTCCACCTTGAGCTGCCCCTGAGATCAGAGCGTCGCATATGAGTTTGCTGGCCATGGTGGGCACCACCACGTGCTGGGGCACGGTGGTGCTTACCTGGGTTAACGGAGCGCTCTACAACTCATCTCGTGGGCCCTCAGAGCGTACCAGAGCTCCCTCCGGATCCCTCGCGCTCGTTGGGGCGGTCATCGTATTGGCACTCATTGCCTTGCTGACCCTAAGAATCGTGCCTTCCGCTGACTGGCACTCCTTGACGGCACAGACACTCTGGGTGCACATCTTCGGACTGATGGTGTTGCTGGCCTCGACGGGGTTCACGTTGTGGGCACGCTTCGCCCTGGGAACCATGTGGCGTTCGCATCCGACGATCAAGGAGCAACACGCCCTGCGGACCGATGGCCCTTACGGGATCACCCGACATCCCATCTAGACTGGGCTCCTGGGGATGCTTGCCGGCACCTGGTTGCTGGCGGGGATTGGGCAGTGGATCCTGCTCTTTCCCGTGGGTCTGATCCTGTTCGAGATCAGGATCAGGGCGGAGGAACGAGTGCTGCTGACAGCCTTCCCCGACGGCTACCCTCGCTACCGTGAGCAGGTACCGCAGCTGGTCCCCGGCCTGCGTCTCATTGGACGTTTCAGACGTGCCCGCGGACCGGACTGATTGTCCTTGGCTCTAGGACCGCTTTGGCTTCTTCTCGGACGGTAGTCGCCCAGCGACCAGCTCCAACTTCAGGACTCGCACTCGCCCGCCGCGCTCATCCCCCGGCCTCCGCCAGACGTTCCTCGGCCCGTCTTAGGACCGTCTCACCCTCTGCTGTTGATCGCAGGAAGCGCCGCCCCAGGGTCCTAACCGTCCATCGCCCGATCAACCGTCACTCGGCCCACCAGCAGGGCTGGCTGGCTGGCCCAGCAGGAGTGGGCCATAACTTGGGGGCGCCACGCCTTCTTGACCTCGGGGCTGGCCGTGCGTTGACAGTGTCTAAACAACGCGCTATAATGACATTGTCGTAATCACGTCCAGGCGGCAGAGGAGCCTCCTGGGCCAATGGGGAGGTGGTCGCCGTGAGCATCACAGAGGTTCGGACCGGATCGGTGCCGGCGGCAACGAGTGGCGGTGCCAGCGCCGAGCTCCAAGCAACGCTCCTCGAGCTGATCGATCTCTCCCTCATCGCCAAGCAAGCCCACTGGAACCTCACCGGCCCACTCTTCATGCCACTGCACTTGGAGTTCGACGAGATCTCAGGGTCCGCCCGCGAGGCGGCGGACGTCGTCGCCGAGCGCCTCGAGGCGATCGGGGTGGCAGCTGACGGACGCACCGCCACGGTTGCCGCCAGCTCGGGCCTGCCGGCCATGCCGGAGGGCAAGCTCGACGGGCCGACCGCGGCGCGACTGGTCGCGGACCGGATGGGCACGATCGCCGATCGGGTACGCGGACGGGTGCGGCGTCTCGACAGTGGGGACGCGTTGAGCCAGGACGTGCTCATCGAGTTGGGTCGCGAACTGGAAAAGCAACTGTGGATGTTGCGCGAGCAGATCTCCTAACCGTCGACCGGCTCGGGAATGACGTGCGGGAGGCGGGGCTTCGGGCGACCAGGCCCCGCCTCCTTGTGCTGCGCTTTCTTCGTGGGCACGGGGGGCACCACTCGGCGGACCAGGTGAGGCTGGCTCTGGCAGCGGATGGTGAGCCGATGCTGCGCGGATCCGTCTACAACGTCCTGGGCTCGCTGGCGGACGCGGGGCTGGTCACAGTCGCCGCGACCGGGCCGGGCCCGGCGCTTTACGAGGCTGGCTCCGATGCCCACCACCACTTCGTCTGCCGGACCTGCGGCACGGTCCGCGACATTCCCTGTGTCGTCGGAGTCACTCCGTGCCTGGAGGCTGAGCTGCCGGGAGCCGACATCGACGAAGCCCAGGTGATCTTCCGCGGCCGCTGCGAGGCATGCGCCGCCGGGACCAACAAACACAGCCCGGGCGGCGCCTCAGGAGCAGCTCGTCCCAGAGCCGCCCGGTCAGCCAGGCCCACTGGGGGGGGCGACTAGTAGATCCCACACTGCCGAAGGCCGTTCCCCCCAGATGAGATGGCTGGGGAGGCACGCGCTCCTTTTCCATTACGGCCGCTATGGCATCACGGGAAATCCCAACGTACTCAGCTGGCTGCTGGGTCGTCGGCCGACCGGCTTCGCGGAGTTCGTGCGCCGCAGCGTGGCCTGAACCGCGCCGGCGCCCTGGGGACCGTGGCACACCAGCTCGAGCGCATCGGTTGTCCACCAGAGACCAGCTGGAGGGCGTGGGGTCCGGACGGTGGCCCGCCCGGTGCGGGCCGGTTCCCAGTCGCGCACCGCCGGCTCGCGGACCGGCCCAGGCCAACCGAGAGGGAGGCGGCAGAGAACTCGCCCATCTCCGCGAGTCGTGCCGGGCGCGCGGCCCAGTCCAGCCGGCCGGCGTGGAGCGCCATCTGGCAAGGATCGCCAACGGGCTCGGACCGGCCGAGTGGTCACTCCGCCGGGGACCCGACGGTCGACGCTGGCACGGGGGGATCCAGGCCTTCAACTCGAGGCCCAGGAGTGGCGGGCGCCCAACTGGCGCCCTTCCCCCGCGGGGGGATCCGTTGCTACCACCGCCTTCACCCGGCGCCTCGATCCGGCCCCGGAGCGGAGTTGGAATGGACCCCGCTACCGCATCGAACCCGGTCCTGGGCACGGGAGCCGCCCCAAGCGCTGCGCGGGGCTAGGGCGCCTCTCAGGCCGCCTTGACGGCGGCCACCAGCTTGATCAGGGAGTCCTTGGCATCGCCGAAGAGCATGGTGGTCTTGGGGTCGTAGAGCAGCTCGTTGTCGATGCCCGCGAAGCCCGGCCGCATCGAGCGCTTCATAAAGATGACGTTCTTGGCCTCATCAGCGTTGAGGATGGGCATCCCGTAGATCGGACTGCCAGGCGAGTTGCGGGCGGCCGGGTTGACCACGTCGTTGGCGCCGACGACCAGAGCCACATCGGCGGACTTGAAGTAGTCATTGATCTCGTCCATGTCCTTGAGCTGCTCGTAGGGGACGTTGGCCTCCGCCAGGAGAACGTTCATGTGCCCGGGCATGCGGCCCGCCACGGGGTGGATGGCGTAGTCCACGGTCACGCCCCGCTTCTCCAGGGCATCGGCCAAGTCGCGGACGGCGTGCTGAGCCTGGGCCACGGCGAGCCCGTAGCCGGGGACGATGATCACCCGCTGGGAGTAGGCGAGCAGGGTGCCGATGTCCTCTGCAGTGCCGGAGCGGACGCTCCGCTGCGCCGCGCCGACGGCATCCGGGCTCACCAGGACCTTGCCGAAGGCGCCGAACAGCAGGTTGTTCAGGGAACGCCCCATGGCGTCCGACATCATCTTGGTGAGGAAGCTCCCGGAGGCGCCCACCAGGGTGCCACCCACGATCAGCACCGGGTTGCCCACCACGAACCCGTCGCCGGCCACCGCCAGGCCGGTGAAGGCGTTGAGGAGCGAGATCACCACCGGCATGTCAGCTCCGCCGATGGGCAGCACGAACGCCACCCCCAGGACCAGCGCCAGCACGAGCAGCACCCAGAGGGCGGCCACGCCGATGTGGGTGACGACGATCAGCACCCCCATGACGACGATGGCGGCCGCCACCACGCCGTTCACCGGCTGCTGGCCGGGATAGGTGATTGGAGTGCCTCGCATCATCTCTTGGAGCTTGGTGAAGGCGATCGCAGACCCGGCGAAGCTGACCGCGCCGATCACCACCGCGAAGACCACCGAAATCGACAGGACCAGCGAGGCCGACGTACCAGCCGGCACCCTCATGAACTCGATCAGGGCGACGAGCGCCGCCGCACCGCCGCCCACTCCGTTGAAGGAGGCCACCATCTGTGGCATCGCCGTCATCTTCACGGACCGGGCGGCGATGGCCCCCACCGGCAGCCCGATCAAGATGGCGATCGACATCAGGAGCAGGTTGAACCCGGAATGGTGCAGCACGAAGATGGTGGCGACGAAGGCGATGCCCATCCCCAGGGCGGCCGCCAGGTTGCCGGAGCGGGCATGACGAGGGGAACTCAGCTGGTGGAGGCCGACTATGAACAGCACCGCCGCCAGCAGGTAGAGCAGGGTGATCCCCGAGGAGAGGTGCATCAGCCCAGCCCCCTCCCTGGCCTCGGTCGGCAACCGAGGGCGACCAACGACGCAGCGGTGGTCCTAGAACTCATCACGGTTGCTTCTGTCCCCGGGGATTGCGGCTCTTGAACATCTCCAGCATGCGGTCGGTAACCACGTAGCCGCCGACGACGTTGATGGTGGCCAGCACCACCGCCAGGAATCCAACCACGTCCTGGACTGCCCCGTGGGCGGTGGCCATGATCACCATGGCGCCCACCAGGATCACCCCGTGGATGGCGTTGCTCCCGGACATGAGGGGGGTGTGGAGGATGGTGGGAACCTTGGAGATGACCTCGAAGCCGAGGAAGACCGCCAGAACGAAGATCGAGATCTCGTTGACCAGCTGAGCGTTCACGACGGCTTCGACCCCGCCTCAGCGGCCTCCCGCATCAGCTGGTTGCGAATCTCCCCATCGTGCACAGCACAGCTCCCACCCGTGATCTCGTCCTCGAAGTCGAGCACCAGCTTGCCCTCCTTGATCAGGTGACCCGCGATGGCAGCCACATTGCGGGCCAGCATCTGGCTGGCGGTGGTGGGTACGGTGGCAGGCAGGTTGCGCCAGCCGAGGATGGTGACCCCTCCCACCTGGATCTCCTCCCCGGGCCGGGTCAGCTCGCAGTTGCCACCAGTGTCGGCCGCGAGGTCGACTATCACCGAGCCGGTCCGCATCCGCTCCACCACCTCCTTGGTGATGAGCACCGGCGCCCGGCGGCCGGGCACTGCAGCGGTGGTCACCACCAGGTCGCTCTGCTCGACCCTCTGGGCGATCAGCTCACGCTGGCGGGTGAGGAACTCCTCGGTCTGCTCCCGGGCATATCCCCCCTCGCCCTCCTGGGCCTCGAGCTCCATCTCCACGAAGGTGGCGCCCAGGCTCTGGACCTCCTCCTTGACCGCGGACCGGACATCGGTCGCCTCGACCACGCCCCCGAGCCGGCGGGCGGTGGCGATGGCCTGAAGCCCGGCGACGCCCGCGCCCATCACCAGCACCCGGGCGGGCGCGATGGTGCCGGCTGCGGTCATCTGCAGGGGCAGGATCTTGGGCAGGCGCGCAGCTCCCACCAGCACCGCCTTGTACCCACCGATCGAGGCCTGGGAGGAGAGGGCGTCCATCGCCTGGGCCCGGCTGATCCTCGGCACCAACTCGAAGCTGAAGGCGGTGATCCGCCGCTTCACCAGCTGGGCGACAACGTCGGGCGGCGTCGAGGCGGGAAGGAAGCTGATCAGCGCCGACCCCTCGGGCAGCGCGGCCGCCTCCTCGGCGGAGGGCGGCTGCACCTTGCACACCATCCCGGCCCCCTCAAGGCAGTGGGCCAGGTCCGGCGCGATCTCCGCGCCCGCCTCCTCGAGGACAGCGTCGGAGAAGCCGGCTTCCACCCCCGCCCCGGCCTGAACGCACACCTCCAAGCCGAGCGGCTTGAGGCGGGCGATCGAGTCCGGACTGACCGGGATCCGCCGTTCTCCTTCGACGCTCTCACAGGGGACAGCGAACCTCACGGCAGCCATCCTACTCAAGCCCTCACAGTCGCCGGACGGACGATTTCCCCCATTGCAACAGGTGGATCCCCCGGGGTCGCGAGCACCTGCCCCCAACTGCCCCAAGGTCGGTCACGTCGCAGCGACCGGGATCGACTCGGCCCGACCATCGCCGTCACCCTGATTCAGGCTCCAACTTGGCGGCCAAACCCCCCGGACCAAGCCGGCGCCGGATCGGGGCCAGCGGGCCCGGGCCCAGGCTCGGCCCGTGGCTCACATCGAGATCGAGATGGCGGGCTCAGCCGACCTACTCGCCCCCCAAGCGCAGGGCAGCCCGCCAGCTGAGTCTGGCCCCGCCGCGAACAAGCGAGCTGGCGTAGATTCGAGCCGCGAGGCGCGCGGTCCCGTAGATGGAGACGACCATGATGAGCACGGCTGCTGGCATCTGCCAGGCCGCCACCTGCCCTATGGCCAGCCGGGCGGGCATCAGCATGGGGGCCAGTGGGGGGAGAAAGGACAGCACCTGAAGCCACAACGTGTTCGGAGAGGAGAAGGCGACAGCGTAGGTGAGCAGGAACCCGACGATCAGGGGCATCAGCAGGGGCATGGTCACGGCCTGGACCTCCTCCTGGCGTGCCACCATGGCTCCCGCGGCCGCGCAGGCGAACGCGTAAAGTGCGAATCCCAACACGAACCACAGCAGAATCGCTGGTAGCAGAAGCCAAATCGTGGAGGGGATGACAGCCTCACGTGCGGCTGCGTTGGCGATGAGTCCAGCCACGGCGGCGATTCCCAGCTGGCCCAGCCTGCACGCACCGATGCCCAGAACCTTTCCATTCATCAACTGACTCGGCCGGACAGCTCCAAGGAGAACTTCCGCGGTTCTGGAGGTCTTCTCCTGAGCGACGCCGCTGGCGACCGCTCCAGAATAGAGAGCCAGGCTGACATAGAGAAGCAAGCCAGCAGCAATCGCCGCAACATCTCGTGCGGCTTGGTCGGCGGTAACGCGGTCAAGCGTTCTTGTCGAGAAGGGCACGGGTTGCAAAGCGGGCAGCACTTTCGACAGGGGTATCCGCGCCTCGCTGAGGGCGCGCTTCTGATGGGCCTGGTCAACCGTCGCCTGCAACAGCGCGGCCATGGTTGGGGAGAGTGTCCTCTTGACCTCTGCCCGCGCCGAGTCAGGGCCCAGGCTGAGGGCGACATCGAGGGACCCCTTGGCCACCTCGGACCTCGCCTCGGTACTGCCCCTCACGTCCACGATCCTGATGGCCACCCGGGCGGCCTTGGCGGTGGTCCGAAGCGCTGGCGCGAGTGCCTCGGCCGATGGGCCGACCAGTCCGACGACCGTCGGCTGCGTTGGCTGGCGCAAGACTGCCGGGACGACGATGATCGCCACCACGAACAGGGCAGTCAGCGCAGCCATGGCCCAGGTGAAGCGGCTGTGCAGCCGCTCCCCGACCTCTCGTTGCACGATCAGGCGGGTGGTTGGTATCCGGTTCATGCCGACACCAGCTGCCGGTAGAGGTCAACGAGTCCACTGGCTTCGAAGCCAAACTGCTGCACCGGCCCGCAGGCCTGGGCCGCCCTCAGTATCAGCTGGGGGTCCGTGCCGGGCCCGAGGAGCAGCACCACGCCGTCCGCGTCCTGCCGAACCACCTGAACGCCGAGTAGCTGGGCGGCCCATTCGGCGGATCCACCCACCTTCACACGCAACTGCCGCGGGCGGCGAGCCCGCAGCTCCTCAAGGGTGCCGGCGGCGAGGACCCGACCCTCCTCCAAGATCACGACGCGACTGCAGAGCCGCTCGACGATCTCGAGCTGGTGGCTGGAGAACAGGATTGCCGCCTGCCGTTGGGCCTCGGCTCGGAGGATGTCCGAGAGGGCGTCCACCGCGGTGGGGTCCAGCCCGGCGAAGGGTTCGTCCAGCACCAGCAGCTCCGGGTGGTGCACCAGCGCGACCGCGAGCTGGACCCGTTGCTGGTTTCCGTGCGAGAGGGCGACGACCCGGTCCAGCCCGCGGCCCTCAAGACCCAGCCGGAGGAGCCAGCGATGGGCCTCTCCCCTGGCGGTGGCCGGGGCGAGTCCGTGCAGCTGGGCGAAATAGGCCAACTGGTCAAGGATTCGCATCTGCGGGTAGAGTCCCCGCTCCTCCGGCATGTAGCCAAATCGCAGCCGATCCGTGGGGCCAACCGGGTGGCCGGACCATCTGATGTCGCCCCTCTCGGGGCGGATGATGCCCATCACGGCCCGCATGGCCGTCGTCTTGCCTGCCCCGTTGCGGCCGACGAGCCCCACGATCTCCCCGGGGCCGACCTGGACCGTGAGGCCGTCCACGGCGACCAGCTCGCCGAAGCGGTGGAAGAGGCCTGAGACCTTGAGCCCGGGCTGGCCTGCGGGCGCCTCAGCGACCGGGTCGCCAACGGCCATGGCGGGACCATCCACGTCCCCATTGTCTGCCTCGGCCGGAGGGCTCCGGACCCGGCAGGCCACAGGGACCCTACTCCCCGTAATTGGGGACGGGCCCTGGAGCGGCGATCAATGCGTCAACCCGGAGCTTGCCCCGGCCGACGCTTCGGGGCACGGGGCAGCTTGTCAGGGACCCTCACCCAAGGGACCGAGCAGGGCGCATCGTCAAGCTCGAGCAGGGCGCCGGGCTAATCCATCACCGCGAACGCCTCATTCCCCTGTCCGCGATGTCTCGGACCGAGAAGACCAGCAATTGGGCCCCCGGTACCGCTCCCGGTTCCGCCGACCCCGGACTGACCAGAATCGCCCTCCGCCCCCGAGAGGCCGCTGGCGGAGAGCCGCCCTGCAACCTCCTCCTTGAGCCCGCTGGACCTCTGGCCGCCAGGGGAGGCAGCAGGTCAAGGTCGCGGGAAAAGGTCCCCCGGCCGGCGGCCCCGAGACGCCCCTCTCAGGTGGGTGAACCGCCCCGGGTTTTGTAGAGACTCGGGTTAGTGGGAAACAGCCAGCAGAGCTGGGGCCTCCTCATGGTACTGGGCGGCTTCGAACTCGGCGGGGGGAACCATCCCCAGCTCGGTGTGGAGACGTCGCTGGTTGAACCAGTCGACCCACTCCAAGGTGGCGTACTCCACGTCGTCGAGCCCGCGCCAGGAACCCCGTCGTCGGATCAGCTCAGTCTTGTAGAGACCGTTGAAGGACTCGGCCAGGGCATTGTCGTAGCTGTCGCCCCGTGAGCCCACCGAGGCCACCGCGCCGGCCAGGACCAGACGCTCGGTGTAGCGGACCGCCAGGTACTGGGCGCCCCGGTCGGAGTGGCGCACCAGCCCCTGCAGCTGCTCGCCCCGGCGGGCCCAGATCGCCATCTCCAGGGCGTCCAGGGCCAGCTCGGCGCGAAGGGAACGGGAGGCCTGCCAGCCCACCACATACCGGGAGAAGACGTCCACGATGAAGGCGACGTAGACCCAGCCGGAG
>JBEKRL010000018.1:0-29981 GCA_049518775.1 Candidatus Dormibacteria bacterium | reverse complement strand
GGGGCGCCCCGGCCCTTCCGCTCCAAGTTCGCGTGCCGCTTTCGCGCTCCCCTAGCTGGTGCTGAGGACGCCGGCGCCGAGTGGGCCTGGCCAGCCAGCGGGACTGGCCCGGTGTCCCTACATCCTCGCCAGCAGGTCAGCCTTCTTGGCCTCGAACTCGGCTTCGGTGATGATGCCGTCGTCGCGGAGCTGGGCCAGCTTGCGGATCTCCTCAGCCTCGGCGCGCGGCTGAGGAGACCTGGCTCGGCCCGGGCGCAGGTGGCCGTGGACCCGGGCCAGCCTGACATTGAGCTCCTCCGCGGTCCACGAGCGGGTCTGGAAGAACGCCTCCTCGCCCGACTTGAGCCGGACGGCAATCACCGGGCAGGCCGACCTCTGCATGGCCTCAGGGGGGAAGCGGTCGCTGGCCGGGCCCCGTCCAGAGCTGGCTCGGCCCGATGCCTCCTGGGGGGTCTCGATGTCGATCGCCGCCACTTGTTCCCAATGGATGAGGATGATCGTCCGCATGGTGAGCAGGAGATCCTGGTAGTAGAGGACTCCCAACGGGCCGATCATCAGCATCCTGTTGCTGAGGGGTTTGGGCTTGTCAGAGAGGCCGCCCAGGTAGTCGCAGCGGGTGATCTTCAGAACACCCCAACCCAGCGGCGGGAACGCATCCGGTTGCAGCCACCATGGAACCTCCTCGCTTGAGCTCGGCTGCTCCACGTCGGCCTCCTCGGCCTCAGCGCGGTCGTTCGGTACCATCGCTCGGCCTCCTTCCCCCGCCTGCACCTGACGGCACGAGAGTGTACCGGGCCGGACGGATCTCCCCTGGCCTCGGCGGCCTGGGTGCGGCCGCCGCTCTGCGCCACGGACACCCTCGGCAGCCGCGGCCGGGACGACACCGCCGGTCCGGCTTGCCGCGATCTGGCGCGCTCGCCGGTTTGCGACCGCTTCCTCACCGGCCCGTAGCTCACCCGCTCCACCACGGTGATCCCTCGCCGGGGCGACGACCCGGCCAAGGGAGTGGGTGAAGGGACCCGGGGAGGCGCTGGCCCAGTGCTGCGCCCGCGGAGAGAGCTCGGGCGCCTGGTGCAGCGCCTCCAGGCCGGACTCAGCCCACCAGGGCGACCACCCCTTCCGGTGGGAGTGGGCGGGCCAAGAGGAATCCTTGGCCGTGGTCGCACTCCGATGCGGTGAGGGCGTCGAGTTGGAGGCTGGTCTCGATCGCCTCGCCAACCACGGTGATCCCCAGCGCGTGCGCCATGGCGGTCACCGCGGCGACGGCCGCGTGGCCGCGCGGGCTTCCATCGATCTGCGCTACGACGCTCTGATCGATCTTCAAAATATCGACGTTCAGTCGTTGCAGGTGGGCAAGCGTCGAGTAGCCGGTTCCGAAGTTGTCCAGGGCGAGGCGGACGCCGAGTGCAGACAGCCCTGACAGGGTCTCCTCGACGTCGCCGAACTCTCCGAGGAACGCGGTCTCAGTGAGCTCCAGGCAGAGCCGCGCCGGTTCGATGCCATGCCGGCGGATCACCTCAGCCACACTCTCGGCGAAGCCGGGGATCGACAGCTCGTGCCCGGAAACGTTGACCGATATGGTGAAGGAGCTGGGCCAGCCGTCGCGCGCCCTCCACTCGGCGAGCTGACGGCAGGCCTCGTTGAGGACGAACGAGTCGATCTGGTCGATCAGCCCATGCTCCTCGGCGAGGGGTATGAAATCGTGGGGCGGCACGACCCCCCGGTGGGGATGGCGCCAGCGCACCAGCGCCTCGACCCCGATCATCGATCGCGTCTCCAGGCAGAAGAGCGGCTGGTAGAGCAGGAACAACTCCGAGCCCTCGATGGCATGGACCAGCTCCGCCCTGAGGACGCTGGTCCCGGCGCTGGCGGGCTGGGGGGAGCGGGAGAGTCGATAGCGGTTCCGCCCCTCTCGCTTCGCCCGGTACATCGCCACGTCGGCGTCGCGGACCAGCTGGTTGGGCTCGGCGGTGGGGTCGCAGGTCACGAAGATGCCGACGCTGCAGGTGATGGAGAGGTCCAGCCCATCCTCTATGTAGGGGGCGCGAATCCCCGTGATGATCCGGTCCGCGATGAGGCGCACGTCGTCCTCGCCGCCCAGCGCTGCGCAGAGGACGACGAACTCGTCGCCACCGAGGCGGGCGACGGTGTCGCCATGCCGAGCCAGGAGCGAGAGCCGGCGCCCGACCTCGGCGAGCACCTGGTCACCGGCCTCGTGACCGAACGCGTCGTTGATGTTCTTGAAATGGTCGAGGTCGACGTAGAGGACCGCCAGCCGACCCGGGTGCCGTTCCAGGGCCAGCAGGGCCTGGGACAGCCGGTCCATCAGGGCAATGCGGTTCGCCAGGCCCGTGACCGGGTCGTGAATGGACTGGAATGTCAGCGCGCTCTCCGCGGTGATCTGCGCCGTGACATCTCGGGAGACCCCGAAGGTGCCGATGATCCGGCCGCTCTCGTCGCGAAGCGGCATCTTCGTGGTCGAGACCCAGGCGCTGGCTCGGTCGGAGAAGGTCTCCCGTTCCACCTTGCCCACGATCGGTTCCCCGGTCCGGATGATCTGCTGCTCGTCTGCAAAGGCCGCGGCGGCCGATTGCTCGCCGAAGACGTCGAAGTCCGTCTTCCCGATGAGCTCCTCGGCGGTACGGCCCGGGACATAGGCGGCGAGCCAGCCGGGGCTGACGAGGAGGAAGCGGCTGAGCTCGTCCTTGAAGTAGACGCGCTCCTCGCTGGCCGACAGCAGGTTGCGCATGCAGACGAGCTCGACGCCGCTCAGCGGTTGGCTCTCCGGTCGCGATCGTGGATCCAGGTCGCTCTTGACCATCGCAGGTCCTCGGGCCTCCCCAAATGGCGGTTTGGTCGCGACTTGGCTGGAGGTGCTCCCGACCGTAGCATGGTCGGAACGGTGGGCTAGTCCGGAAACACCATCATCGTGGTCTCGCTGCGGCAACGATTTCGGATCGGGCCCGCAGCCCTGTCCTTCTGCGCCTGTCCACCGAGCCATGGCCGGGGGCGTGCGGGGGGTGTCGACGCCCGCTTGAGGTTGCTGCTGGCGGGCCACTGGGCGGAGTTGGGCCGAGTGCGCAGCCGCGAGGACCCGACCTTGGTGCGGCTGGCCAGTACCACTCCCAGCTGCCCGGGATGCAGTGGCCGACCTCGCTCGCGGCCCACCAGAGCTACGTCCTGACATGGAGATCGCAGCCTCGATGTTGAGTAGGGGGCCCCGACCGGCGTTGGGGGAGCGCTCGGGTGCAGGCCGCGCCGCCCGCTCACCGTGACGCCGCGGTCCAACGCAGTCCGATGGCTGGGCAATGTCGGCGTCTGTCCGGTTGGTGGTGCACCGCCGCCACTCTGCCCGCGGGACCAGAGGCGGGTCGCTAAAGCCCATGCCGAGCTCCCTGTCCAGGCCATTCCCCTCGGTGCCACTGGCGGACTGCTCAGCTGCGAGCTCCTCCGACCACCGCCGGGCCCCAGAGGGGCCGTAGTATTCACTCGGTCAGCTCGGTGCTGCCCCGGTTCCGGGAGGTGTTGAGGTGCTGCCAGCTGGACCGCGAATGCGCTTGCAGCCTGGACGTCGCCGCCAGCGCCGTCGGTTGAACTGGTCGCTGCCCCTGGTGGTGCTGCTGCTGGTGCTGGTCGGGACGGCGCTGGCGGCCCCGGTCGCGGCCTCCAATGTGGGCAAGGACAGGCGTTTCGTCGGGACTCTGACGATGAAGCAGCACACCGTCTGGGATGCCTCCTTGAACTGGGTGTCGGAGCATGGCCAGCGCAACATCGCCGGACACGTCAGGGTGGATCTCGTGGTCTCGGGCTCCCAGGTGGTCAGTTTCACCGCCACTCACGTCGCTCTCAAGGGGTCGATGCGTGACCTCGAGAAGATCCATCCCTCGACTTGCGACATCAACACGACTCACCGCCTGGACAGAACGGGGACGTTCTCGGTCAGCGGCTCCCTTGGCGACCTCGCTCTCAGCTGGCCGATGGTGAACCATCAGGTCGACGTCGGGGCCTGTCCGGGAGAGCCCCATGGCACCAACGACTTTCATGTCACCTGGGGCTCGGCATGCACGACTGCCTCTGGCGCTACCCACGGCACCGTTGCCTACAACTCCCACGACAAGATGCCGTACGGGACCGCCGGCGTGGGGTCCACGACGGTCTACACCTGCAAGGGCAAGCTGAAGCTGGTCAAGTCCGGCTGAGCCATCCGAGGGTGGGCGGGACTTGCGCGGATGGGTTAGTCGCGCCGCCAGTCCGGCGGTCCGGGGTTGGTGACCCGGATCTGACCGGCGCGGGCCAGCACCTGGCGCTGGTCGGGGCTTGGTGGGCCGGCTCCATGCCCGGGTCTCGACCAGCCCGACGGCAGGTGCGTGGGCAGCCAGGTGCCACCCGCCCGGCTGATCTGGGTTGAGGCGCGCGCTAGGCTCGAGCCCAGCAGTTGCGAGCTGGGCCAACTCAGAAAAGGAGTTCCCTGGGCTGGCATCAACCGTGGCCTCAGACCGATTCCCAGTCTCCCCCACATGGACCAGGACGGCCCGGGGTGGGACCGGAGTCATCTGGAGCCGAGTTGGTGCCAGCAGTGGGAGTCGAACCCACACGAGCTTGCGCTCAACGGTTTTTGAGACCGCCGCGTCTGCCATTCCGCCATGCTGGCCGCTGAGGTAGATCAGGCGTCGGGGGTGTCGAGATCGGGAAGGTTCATGTCGTTGACCATCTGCTGGAAGACCTCCAGGCGGCTGCCTGCGTCGGTTTGGTCATCAGGCAGAACCGCGGCCTGGTCCAGGACCTCCTTGGCCACGTAGATGGGGGACTCGACCCTGACCGCCAGCGCGATGGCATCGCTCGAACGCGCGTCGATCACCAACTCCTTCTCGCCTTGGAGGCCGACGATCCGGGCGTGGAAGGTGTCGTCGCGCAGCTCGGAGACCACCACTCGAGTGATGGTCACGTCGAGAAGCTTGAGGATGTTGACCATCAGGTCGTGGGTGACCGGCCGGTCGGGCTTTATCCCGGAGATCTTGAGGGCGATCGAGTTGGCCTCGGCCATTCCGACCCAGATGGGCAGAAATCGCTCGGCGTCCTTCTCCTTGAGCACGACGACGTGCTGGCCGCTGGGCATGTGGACCCGGATGCTGTCCACCGACATCTCGATCAGGTCCATGGCTCCTCGCAGTTGGCGTACCCCGCCGGGCGGAGGCCCGGCGCCCAAGGGTCCGGCCGCCGGGATGTCGCGCCGTCGCTGCCATGATAGCCCCGCCCGAAGAGCCCTCCGACGGCCGCCCGGGTCCGTCGCAACAGCGCCGACCTGCCCAAGGTCGCCGTGGAGGAGTTCTCCTTCGAGTCCTGCCAGCTGCCCAGCTCGGGGGCCAGGGTCTTGGTCGCCGCCCAGGCCTGGCACCGAGTCGCTCCGGAGGTGGGTTTCCCCAGGGGGGGCAGGCCCTGGTCAAGCGAGGTTCCCTGGCTCTGCTGTGGAACCGGCCCAGTCGCGGTGTCCCGCACGACCGCGCAATCCACCTGGCACTGGCCGCCGGCTACCGTGGGCCGCCTCCCCAGCCCCTTCCCGGGGTGCCCGCCGGGAAGCTCGTGAACCGCCGGCTGGAGATCGCGGCCAGCGGGGAGTTCGTGGAGGCTACGCGCGGCGACTTCTCCTGGACGACGACCCCCACAACCCAGGAGTGCCTCGGCCCGCTGGAGACCCAGTCAGAGCGCCGGTTCCTGGAGCCACGGACCTGGATGCGGTCCTTCGACGAGCTTGCCCAGGCGCTGGTGGCCCATGGTGGCTGCCTCACCCGGGCCTACTCGACCCCCTCTCCCTCGCCAGACGGGACGCCCGGCGACTCTTGAGCCGGGGCAGTCGGAGCCGTTCGCCACTGGGACTGATGCAGGGGCGCGGGTTCAGCGTCGCATGGGCGGGTCGTCGGACCAGGCCCCGGGCCTGCCCTGTCGGCAGCCGCAGGAAGGCCGGCGGGATGGGCGGGCCACTCGGCGGCCTTGTCGGCCGACGGCCGGGCCGTCTCTACAGTTGGACGGGCGGCGCGGTTGAGGCCCGAATCACCAGCTCCGCCGGCAGGACCCTGGAGGCGACCGGTGCCCTGTGGTCGGAGATCCTGTCCAGGATCAGCTCTGCAGCGGCAGTGCCAACCTCGTAGTGCGGTATGCGGACCGATGAGAGTGGCGGCCGAAGCTGGTCGATGAAGGGCATGTCGTTGAAGCCGACCACCGACACCTGATCGGGACAGCGGAGACCCGCATCTTCCAAGGCCAGGTAGCATCCCAACGCCAGCAGGTCGTTGCCGGCCACCACCGCGGTGAAGCTGCGCCCGCTCTGGAGCAGCGCTGCCATGCAGGTTCGACCCGCATTTCTGGTGAACGTCTCGGCGACGACGATGAGGTCAGGATCCGGGTCCAGCCCGGCGCGGCGCAAGCCCTCTTCAAATCCCCGAAGGCGTCCCACTCCGGTGGAGACGTCCTGGGGACCGGCGATGTGGGCGATGCGGCGATGACCCAGCTGGACTAGGTGGTCGACCGCCAACTCGGCCCCACGCTGGTCGTCGACCGACGCGGATGGGAACGAGGGGTCGTCCAGGATCCGGTTAACCAGGACCACGGGGAGGTCCGCGGCCACCACCGTGTCGAGCAGGGGATGGCGCTGGCGGGCGGTGGCCACGATGATCCCGTCGATGTTCCGAGATCGCATTCCCTCGACTACCCGGCGCTCCTGATCCTCGTCGTTGTCGGTGTTGCCCAGCAGAACCACGTATCCATGGCGGCCGAGGGTGTCCTCGATGCCCCGGACAATGGGCGGGAACAGAGGGTTGTTGAGGTCTGGCAGGAGCACACCGACGGTGTAGGACCGGCGGGTTTTGAGGCTGCGGGCTGCGGGGTCGGGGTGGAACTGCAGATCGTCGGCTGCCTGACGAACCCGCTCGGCAGTCTCTGCCTTCACTAGGTGGCGGCTCTCGGGGTTCAGTGCCCGGGAGGCGGTGCCGGGGTGGACGCCAGCCCGACGAGCAACATCTCGAAGAGTGACTCGCTGGCTGGACATGCTCACAGCCTCCGATTCCCCGTCGGCTGGACCGTCACGACTGCTGCATCTCGGTCCGGCTCCCGGCGCTGGTCCGCATCAACCCCAAGCTGGCGCCAGTCTACGCTCAGCTGGGATCCGATTGCCGAGCTCCCGGCGCCTGCCTGCGGCCGTGGGGCCGGGATAATTGGCCCCATGCTGGCGGAGTCGGCTCCCGGTCCCCGGTTGCTCCTGGTGGATGCCCACGGACTCGCCTTCAGGGCCTACCACGCGCTGCCCGAAATGACCAACCGCCGGGGCCAGTCGATCCGGGTCGCCTACGGCTACACCTCGATGCTCTTGCTGGCTCTGGTTCAGGGGTTCGACTGTGCGGTGGCCGCCTTCGATCCGGCCGGCCCCACCTTTCGGGACCAGAGGCTGGCCACCTACAAGGGCACCCGAAGGCCGACCCCAGAGGAACTGGTGGCCCAGATCCCGGTGTGCCAGCGGATCACCGAGCGACTCAACATTCCGGTGGTGGTGGTGCCCGGCTTCGAGGCCGACGACGTCCTGGGTACCTTGGCCCGCCAGGCCAAGGTGCTTGGCTGCCGGACCGTGATCCTCTCCGGCGACATGGACCTGCTCCAGCTGGTTGACGAGACCACGGTGGTGCAGGCGAGTCGGCGGGGCAGTCCCGATCCGCTGGTCTACGACGTCCCGGCGGTGCGAGAGCGGTTCGGCTTCGACCCAGCGCAGATCATCGACTACAAGGCGCTCCGAGGCGACACCAGCGACAACATCCCCGGAGTTCCCGGGATTGGGGAGAAGAGTGCGGCGGCTCTGGTCCAGCAGTACGGGTCGCTGGACCTGGTGCTGGCAGCGGTCGCTTCGATGCCCCCGGGCCGGGTCCGGACCGCCCTCGAGGGCAACGCCGAGCTCGCCAGGTTCAGCCGCGAGCTGGTGACCATCGTCCAGGAGGTTCCGGGGGTGGAGCTTGATCTCTCCAGCTGTCGGCTCCGGGAGTACGACCGGGAGGCGGCGGCGGCTCTGCTCGAGGAGCTGGGCATGCCCAGCCTGGTGAGCAGGTTGCCCCTGGCCGATCCCAGGTCGCCCTCCCAGTCGGTGGCACGGCCCGGGCTGGCAGGACCAGAGTTGGTCGGCACCGGGACCGAACTGGAAGTGGCCGTGCTGGTCCTCCGGGAGGCGGGCGGATTCACCGTCCAGGTCGCAACCGAGGGCCCGCCTCGGAAGGGCCGGGTGGTGGGCCTGGGTCTCGCTACCGGAGCCGACCGCAGCTGGTACGTCCCGGTCGCCTGCGCCGGCGCCAGCGGGTTCAGCTGGGCGGAACTGGGGCCGCTGCTCCAGTTGCTTGAGGACGCCGAGGTGGGCAAGTCCAGCTACCAGCTCAAGGAGGTGATGCTGGCGCTGCGAGGAGCCGGCGCGGACCTTGGCGGGGCCGACTTCGACTGTGTCCTCGCCGCCTACCTGGCGGACTCCCGGAGCCGGACCCCCAGCCTGGCGGCGCTGTGCCGGGAGTGGGGGGGGCCGGCGGCACCAGAGCCCCCGGCGCATCCGGGCAAGGGGGCTGGGATTCGTAGTCCGGCGGAACTCGACCCCGCCGAGGCGGCCGAGCTCTTCGCGGGGGAGGCGGCTTGCGCCGCCTCCATCCGTCCCAGCTTGGAGGCACGGCTCGAGGAGATGGGCGGAAGCGGGCTGCTTCGGGACCTGGAGCTGCCAGTGCTGCGGACGCTGGTCGACATGGAGGCCCTGGGAGTCAGGCTCGACGCCGAGCAGCTCCGGTCCATCTCCCTCGAGCTGAGCCAGCAGATTGCCGGGCTCGAGGCGGACATGTTTCGTCTGGCGGGACGGAACTTCAGCCCCGGCTCCCCCTCCCAGCTGGCGGCGCTGCTCTACGACGAGCTGGGGCTGAAGAGTTCGCGCCGGACCAAGACCGGCCGGTCCACCGACGCCCAGGCCCTCGAAGCCCTGCGCGAGGAGCACCCCATTGTCGGGCTGGTCCTGGAGTGGCGCCAGGCGACCAAGCTCAAGAGTACCTACCTGGACGCCCTGCCGGGGTTGGTCGATCCCGACGACGGGCGGGTTCACACCAGCTTCAACCAGGCGGTCGCGGCCACCGGGCGGCTCTCGTCGAGCGACCCCAACCTCCAGAACATCCCCATTCGCACCGAGCTGGGGAGGCGGATCCGGGCGGCCTTCGTGCCCGGGCCTGAGGGGTGGGTGATGGTGTCAGCCGATTACTCCCAGATCGAGCTCCGGGTTCTGGCCCACCTGAGCCAGGATCCCCAGCTGATGGCCTCGTTCGCCCGCGGCGACGATGTTCATGCCGACACCGCCGCCCAGGTCTTCGGCACGTCCAAGACGGAGGTCTCGGCGGAGCAGCGGCGGATGGCCAAGGTGGTCAACTTCGGCATCCTCTACGGGCTCTCCAGCTACGGGCTGTCCCGGGACCTGGGTATTCCCACCGATGTCGCCGACGACTTCATCCG
The DNA here is from genome assembly GCA_049518775.1 of Candidatus Dormibacteria bacterium. Lineage (GTDB taxonomy): Bacteria > Chloroflexota > Dormibacteria > Aeolococcales > Bog-877 > Bog-877. The sequence continues at coordinate 20,474 of JBEKRL010000018.1, read as the reverse complement.
CCGTTACTTCGATACCTACGCTGGCGTCCGCAGCTACCTGGAGTCGGTTCGAACCGGGGCTCGCCAGCAGGGCTTCGTCTCGACCATCCTGGGCCGGCGCCGCTACCTCGCTGACATCAACTCCAGCAATCGCCAGCAACGGGAGGAGAGCGAGCGGATGGCGATCAACATGCCCATCCAGGGGTCGGCCGCGGACATCATGAAACTGGGGATGATTCGGGCTGCCCAGGCCCTGGCTGCCTCCCAGAGCCCGGCGCGGATGCTGCTCCAGGTTCACGACGAGCTGATCTTCGAGGCTCCCCCAGCGGCCGCCGCCGAGGTCGCCGAGCTGGCCGCCGAGGCAATGGCCGGGGCGTTCGACCTGCGCGTGCCGCTGGTGGTGGATCTCAAGACCGGCCCCAACTGGAGGGACCTCACCCCGATCCGCCCCGGCGCCGGTTGAGCCGGGTTCGTGCCTGAGCTTCCCGAGGTCGAGACCATCGTCCGCGACCTGCGTCCCAACCTGGTCGGCCGACGCGTGGAGCAGGTCGACCTGATCCGCGAGGCGGTGGTGCGCTTCCCCGACCCGGCCAGCTTCCGATCCCGGCTCAGAGCCCGCCGCATCGCGTCGGTCAGGCGCCGGGGGAAGTTCATCCACATCGGTCTGGGCGGGGGCGAGGATCTGGTGGTTCACCTGGGCATGACAGGGACCCTCACCCTGCGGCCTCTCGGTGATCCGCTGCTCCTCCACACCCATCTGCGCCTGGAGTTGGACGACGGGGGCCAGGAGCTCCGCTACCGGGATCCCCGGCGATTTGGGAGGGTGGTGCTGGGTCACGTGGGCGAGCTTCGGGCCGCCGGAGCCTTGCCCCGACTGGGACCCGAGCCGCTGGCGGCCGGCTTCGGGCAGAGCTCGGTGACCCAGGAGCTGCGGAGCTCACGGAGGGCGGTGAAGTCGGTGCTGCTGGATCAGGGGGTGGTGGCCGGCTGCGGCAACATCTACGCCGATGAGGCCTGTTTCCTGGCCCGGGTCCGTCCTGACCGGCCTGCCAGTGGGCTCAGCCGGGAACAGGCTCGGCGTCTGGTCCTGGCGCTTCCTTTGGTCATGCGCCAGGCGCTCCGCCGCCGGGGCACCTCGTTCTCGGACTACCGGGATGGATTCGGGTCCCGGGGCGGGGCTCTCGAGGCCCTCCTCGTCTACGGGCGCGCCAGTCTGCCCTGCGTCCGCTGCGGGAGTACCCTGCAACAGACTCGAGTAGGGGGACGTACCACGGTCTACTGCGTGGGGTGCCAGCACTGAGCCAGCGGGTGGCGCTGCTCTCGTACGACGACCTGCCGCCGGTGGGGGGCCAGGGCCGCTACGCCGGCGCCCTTGAGCAGGAGATGCCCAAGGTCGGCTTCGAGATGGAGATGCTCACGGCCCGGAGGGGTCCCTGGGGGAATTCTCCGCGGATCCCCCGGCGGACCCGTCGGGCCCCACTGGACTACTCGCTCTGGCTGCGCCGGCGCCTGCCTGAGGCGGCCACCTCGCTGGAGCCGGATCTCTGGCATGCCCTGGGCGGCCCCGGGGGGGTGCTGCTCTTCCGGCACCCGCCGGCGGCACCCCTGGTCTACACCGCCAACCACACCTACCGGACGGCGCACGGCCGGCGGATTGCCGCCCGTCCCCTGGGGACCATCGAGGCCCGCGCCTACCGGTTCTCGGAGCACGTGATCTCGATCTCGCCCTCCACTGCCGAGTCGTTGACCCGGGACTACGACGTTCCCAGGTCGAAGATCTCAGTGATCCCGGTGGGGATCGACACCGACTGGCTCCGGCCCCCGGAGCATGCGGAGGAGCGCGGCTCGCTCCTCTTCGTGGGGCGGCTGGTCCCGATCAAGGGAGTGCCCCACTTCCTCCAGCTGTTCCGGACGCTGAGCGAGGAATTCCCCCAGCTCACGGCCGAGATCTGCGGGGAGGGTCCCCTGTACCAGGCCGCGCTGGCAGCCGCCTCCGACTTCGGAGGTCGGCTTCAGGTGCGGGGAAGGGTCTCGGAGGAGGAGCTTGCCGCCGCCTATCGGCGGGCTCGGCTGCTGGTGGTCCCCTCGCGCTTCGAGGGCTTGGGGCTGGTGGCGCTGGAGGCGATGGCGTCGGGGACCCCGGTGGTGGCCACCGATGTCCCGGGACTCACCGACCTCCAGGGAGGCGGGGTGGTGCTGGTGCCGCCTGAGGATCCGGAGGCCCTGCTCGCCGCCGTCCGGGGGATCCTGGCCGACGGGGAGCGCTGGCAACAGCTGGCCTGGGAGGCCCGGGCGACCGTAGTCGAGCGCTACTCCTGGGATGCCGTCCGCCCCCAGATCGCCCAGGTCTACCGCTCGGTGCTGGGCTCCAGCGCGAGCCACGAGGCGTAGGCCGCCTCGAGCTCGGCGCTGACCGCCTCGAAGCGGCTCAGCACGGCTTGCCCGCGATCCCTGCCCCGGAAGGTCTCGCCCTCGGTCAGCTGCCCCTCCAGATCGGTCTTCTCCCGCTCCAGGGCTCCGATCCGCAGCTCGAGCTCTCGGCGGGATGGCGCCGCCGCAGGGTGCCCGCGCGCGGGGCCCGGGGCGGAGGGGGCCCGGGGACGCCGGGCCGGGACCGGGGTGGGTGCGGCGGCTGCCGTCCGCTGCTGCACCAGACGGCCCGCCTCCACCTCGTACACGGTGCTGGCCACCGTGTCCACGAAGTAGCGGTCGTGGGAGACCAGGATCACCGCCCCCGGGTAGCTGGCCAGGGCCTCCTCGAGGACCTCCTGCGAGGGAATGTCCAGGTGGTTGGTGGGCTCGTCCAAGAGCAGGCAGTTGGCGTCGTCCATCCCCAGCTGCGAGAGCGCCGCCCGGGCCTTCTCCCCTCCGGATAGCTCGCTCACCCGGCTCAGCGCCCGCTCCCCGCTGAAGAGCATTGCCCCCAGTACCGTCCGGGCCCGCTCGGGGAGGGTGCCCGGGTGGTCCTCGAGGAGGTTCCTCAGCACCGAGAGGTCGGGGTCCAGGTCGGCGAAGTCCTGGTGGTACTCGCGGATCCGCGCCCTCGCCCCCGGGACCACTCGGCCGCGGGCGGCCGGCAGCTGGCCGGCGATGGTGTGGAGGAGGGTGGTCTTGCCGGAACCGTTGGGTCCCATGATCGCGATCCGGTCGCCGCGAGCCACCGCCAGGTCGGGGACCGAGAAGAACTCGGTCCCGTCCCGGCCGCAGACCAGTCCCACGGTGCGGACCACCACCTGGGAGCTGGGAGCCGCGTGCAGGGTGAGGCGCATGCGCTGCAACTCGGTCGGCTCGGGGACGCGCTCCAGGCGATCCAGCAGGGTCTGCCGGCCTCGGGCCTGGCGGGCCCGCTGTCCGGCCTTGTAGCGGCGGATGTAGTCCTCCTGGTGGGAGATGTGGGCCTGCTGTGCCTCCCAGCTGCGGCGCCAGCGCAGCCGGCGCTCCTGTCGCTGGCGCAGGTAGCTGAGGTAGCCGCCGTCGTACAGCTCCACCCGCCCCGCCTCCAACTCCACGATCCGGTTGCAGACCCGATCGAGCAGTCGGCGGTCATGGGCGACCAGGCAGAGGGTGCGAGAACTCTGGAGCAGGTGGCTCTCGAGCCACTCGATGGCGGCCAGGTCGAGGTGGTTGGTGGGCTCGTCAAGCAGCAACAGGTCGGCATCCTGGAGCAGGAGCTTGGCCAGCTCCAAGCGGCGCACCTGGCCGACGCTCAACTCCCGAGGGGAGCGCGACTGGTCCCCCTCACCCAGCCCCAGCCCTCCCAGAACCGCCCTGGCCCGCGCCTCCAGATCGTAGCCGCCCAGCCCCTCATAGGCCGACTGGGCCTCGCCGTAGCGGCTGAGATGAGCGTCCGCCTCCGGCCCCGCGGCCGAGAGCTGCCTTTCCAGATGGGCGAGCTCGTCCCGGAGCCGTGCCAGGTCGGTGCGGCTGGCCATGGCTTCCCCCAGGACGGTCTCGGCAACCGGTTCGGGCGACTCCTGGGGCAGGTAGGCGACCAGCAGTCGCGCCTGCCGGTCCACCCGCCCCTGGGCGGCGAGTTGGGTGCCGGCCAGGAGCATGAGCAGGGACGACTTGCCCTGGCCGTTGCTGCCGACGAGGCCGATCCGGTCCCCCGGCTCAATGCTCAGCTCGAGCCCCGAGAAGACCACCCGGTCCCCGTACTCGACGCCGGTCCCGGCGCACGTCACCAGGGTCACGGACGCCTCCTTGGGGATGTCTGGGAGCCGTCGCCCGGCTGCGATACTCCAGCCATGACAAGCTTCCGGCTCCAGGCCCCCTTCCAGCCCACGGGTGACCAGCCTGCCGCCATCTCCCAGCTCCGCTCGGGGTTGGAGCGGGGCGACCTCCACCAGGTCCTCCTCGGGGTCACGGGCAGCGGCAAGACCTTCACCATCTCCAACCTAATCGCGGAAGTCCAGCGCCCGACGCTGGTCCTGAGTCCAAACAAGACCCTGGCGGCTCAGCTGTGGGCCGAGTTCAAGGCGTTCTTCCCGGATAACGCCGTCGAGTACTTCGTCTCGTACTACGACTACTACCAGCCGGAAGCCTACATCGCCCGGACCGACACGTACATCGAGAAGGATTCCTCCCGGAACGAGGAGATCGACCGGCTGCGCAACGCCGCCACCCAGGCGCTGCTGACCCGGCGCGACGTGATCGTGGTCGCCTCCGTCTCCTGTATCTATGGCATCGGCTCCCCGGAGGACTATCTGGGGGAGTCGGTCCGCCTGGAGAAGGGTGCCAGCTGGCGACGGGAGATCCTGCTCCGGAAGTTCACCGACCTCCAGTACGCCCGCAACGACCTTGACTTTGGGCGCAGCCGATTCCGGGTCCGGGGCGATGTCATCGACATCCAGCCCGCCTACGAAGAGGTGGCCAGCAGGATCGAGTTCTTCGGCAACGAGGTCGAGCGGATCATCGACTTCGATCCCCTGACCGGAGAGCTCATGAGGGAGCGAGAGGAGCTGGCGATCTTCCCGGCGTCCCACTACGTCACCCCCCGGGACAAGCTCGAGCGGGCCCTCCAGGGCATCGAGGAGGAGTTGCAGTGGCGCTCTGCCGAGCTGGACCGTCAGGAGCGGCTCCTGGAGGCCCAACGCCTGCGCCAGCGGACCATGTTCGACCTGGAGATGTTGCGGGAGACTGGCAGCTGCGCCGGGGTGGAGAACTACTCCCGCCACCTCAGTGGCCGCCGGGAGGGGGAGCGGCCCTTCACCCTAATGGATTTCCTGCCCGCAGACACCCTGGTGGTGGTCGACGAGTCCCATGTGGCCGTGCCCCAGATTGGGGCCATGTACGGAGGCGACCGGTCGAGAAAGATCCCCCTCGTGGAGTACGGCTTCCGACTTCCGTCCGCCCTCGACAACCGTCCCCTCACCTTCGCCGAGTGGGAGGAGGCGGTGGGCCAGGTGATCTACGTCTCGGCGACCCCCGGCCCCTACGAGCTAGGGCGGGCCACCCAGGTTGCCGAGCAGCTGGTCCGGCCCACTGGCCTGCTCGACCCCCCGATAGTGGTACGGCCCTCCAAGGGACAGGTCGATGATCTCCTGGTCGAGATCCGCCGGACCGCCGACGCCAAGGAGCGCACCCTGGTAACCACCCTCACCAAGCGGATGGCCGAGGACCTCACCGACTATCTCCGGGAGGCTGGGGTCAGAGTCCAGTACCTGCACTCCGACGTCGACACCCTGGAGCGGGTGGAGATCATCCGAGACCTCCGCCTGGGGGTCTACGACGCGGTCGTGGGCATCAACCTCCTTCGCGAGGGGCTGGACCTTCCCGAGGTCAGCTTCATCGCCATCCTCGACGCCGACAAGGAGGGCTACCTGCGGAGCTTCCGCTCCCTGATTCAGACCGCGGGACGGGCCGCCCGCAACGTGAACGGGCGGGTCGTCATGTATGCGGACCGGACCTCCGAGGCAATGCGCCAGGCAATCGCCGAGACGGAACGCCGGCGGGGCACCCAGGACACCTACAACCGTGAGCACCGAATCACTCCGGCCAGCATCGTCAAGGCGGTCCGGGAGCAGGAGATGGTGCGCGCGGAGGTCCAGGAGGCGGCGGCGGAGTTCCAGGAGGCGGTGGGGCTGCCGCCAGACCAGCTGCTCCGGTTGACCCTCGAGGTGGAGAAGGCGATGCGCAAGGCTGCCGCGAACCTGGAGTTCGAGCGCGCGGCTTCGATGCGGGACCGGCTGGTCGAGCTCCGCCGGATCCAGACCGACATCGGCCCGGGGGAGGACGCCTCCGGCGACTCCGGTCCGGCCTCCCGGCGGCGGCCCAGGAGGGTCAGGACCGGCCCCTGAGGCGGGCGAGGCAAGAGCCGGTCCCTTCGGCGTCCCCGAGGTGGCCGCGAAGCGTTCAAACTAGCCGACGAGAGGGCGGGTTGGCGCGAGACAGGAGAGACAGGAATGGTCGTTAGGACAGCCCGAGCCAGCTGGGCTCCAGATTCCCATGGTGGCGGCGGCAACATCCGGGCCGAGAGCGGTGCCCTGAGCGCCGAGTACTCGCTCAACTCCCGCTTCGGGGCGGACCCGGGAACCAACCCTGAGGAGCTTTTGGGGGCAGCCCACGCTGCCTGCTTCAACCTGGCTCTGGCCGGCGCTCTGACCAAGGCGGGCCATCCCCCGGCTCGCCTCGAGACCGCCGCCGAGGTCGGCCTGGACAAGGTTCCTGGGGGCTTCCGGATCAGCACCATCCAGCTCATCACGGTGGGGGAGGTGCCGGGGATCGACCAGAAGGAATTCGAGGAGCAGGCCCACCTGGTGAAGCTGGGTTGCCCGGTCTCCAAGGCCCTCTCCGGGACCGACATCTTCCTGGAGTCGAAGCTGGTCTGACGGTGCGGGCGGCGATCAGAAGCCCTTGGGGAAGCCGTTGAGCCAGCCAGTGGCCTCCTGCATCTCCTGGGAGAGCTGGAGGAGGCAGGCTTCTCCAGCTGGCTTGCCGATGAGCTGAACCCCGATGGGTAGGCCCCGGTGCTGGTGCATGGGGAGCTGGGCTGCCGGCCGACCGGTCACGTTGGCGAGCGGGGTGAAGGGGCTGAAGCGGTCGGACCGGTTGGCCGTCTCGAGGGGATCTGGCTCGGTGCCCTGGAAGAGCTGTCCGACACGGAGCGGTGGCTGGGCCAGGGTGGGGGTGAGCAGGACGTCGTAGCGCTCCCAGAGTCCGGCGGCCGACCTCCCGATCACCTGCAGTCGCTCCCGGGCCGTCAGGTAGTCCTTGGCCGTCGTCCCCGCCGCCAGGCGGGCCAGCGCCTGCACGTGGGGCTCGGCCAGGGAGGCGTCGCCGCCGGCCGCCTCAGCGGCCAGCAGCGAGAGGCGAAGGCCGGACGCCCAGACCAGCCGGAAGTCCCGGGCCAGCTGCTCCTGCGGCCAGGGGAGCTCCATCTCCTCCGCGTCGTGGCCCAGCTGCAGGAGCAAGCCCGCCGCCTGGGATACCGCCTCGGAGCAGGCTGGGTGCACCGGCACGTCGAACGGGGGCACGCTGGTCCAGCCCACCCGCAGCCGCGGGGGAGCCAGGGCCCTCGAGGCCGAGAACGGGATCCGCGGCAGGGGCAGCAGGTAGGGGTCGCCAGGGGCCGGTCCCGACACCGCATCGAGGAGGAGGGCGGTGTCGGCCACGGACCTGGTCAGGAACCCATCGCACACCAGGCCGGCCAGCCCGCCGTCACCTTCGGGCCCCAGGGGGATTCGGCCCCGCGTGGGCTTGAGCGCGAAGAGACCGCAGCAGGACCCAGGTATGCGCAGGCTTCCGCCGCCGTCGTTGCCCTCCGCGGCCGGCACCAGCCCGGCCGCCACGGCCGCCGCCGAGCCCCCGCTGGAGCCGCCCGGAGTGTGCCCCGGAGACCAGGGGTTGCGGGTCGGGCCGAAGCGCAGGCTCTCGGTGACCGGAACCGCGCCGAACTCGGGAAGGCTGGTCTTGCCCACCACGACCGCACCCGCCCGCCTCAGCCGGGCCACCACCTCGGCATCCGCGGGGGCGTGCCGACCGGAATCGCAGCGGGACCCCTGGGAGACCGGGTGCCCGGCGACCGCTCGGTTGTCCTTGACGGCGATCGGGACCCCCTCCAGGATTCCGTGCAGGCCGCCCGCGAGCCTTTGCTCGGAGGCACGGGCCGCGGCCCGTGCCTCCTCAGCGAGCACCAGGACAAATGAATTGATGCTGGGGTCCAGGGTCTCGATCCGGTCCAGACAGTGATCCAACAGCTCCACAGGGGAGAGCTGGCGCTCTCGGAGTAGTTGCGCCAGCTGAGCCACCCCCAATCGGGCCAGTTGGCCATCCCCATTCGGCGGTGCCCCGGCGACCGGCATCGCCGAGCAGTGTGGCAGCTCGGCCGGGCCCGGCTGCGGGGACTGGGTACGCTACGCAGGGATGGGACAGGCTTACATCTCGATCCGGGGGGCCAGGGAGCACAACCTGCGGGACGTGGATTTGGACATCCCCCGCGACCAGCTCACTGTGGTCACCGGGCTCAGCGGCTCGGGGAAGTCCTCGCTTGCCTTCGACACGATCTACGCCGAGGGCCAGCGGCGCTACGTGGAGTCGCTCTCGGCCTACGCTCGCCAGTTTCTGGGCCAGATGGAGAAGCCCGATGTCGACCACATCGACGGGCTCTCCCCGGCGATCTCCATCGACCAGAAGGGGGCCGGTCGCAACCCCAGGTCCACGGTGGGCACCGTCACCGAGGTCTACGACTACCTGCGTCTCCTCTACGCCCGGGTCGGCCACCCCCATTGCCCCAAGTGCGGCCGGGAGGTCTCCAGGCAGACCGTGGAGCAGATCGCCGACCAGGTGGCGGCGCTGCCCGAGGGGAGTCGGGTGCTGGTGCTGGCCCCCATGGTTCAGGGGCGCAAGGGCGAGCACCAGGCGGTGCTCGAGCTGGCCCGGCGCCACGGCTACGTCCGGGTGCGGATGGACGGGAGGGTCTACGCACTCGACGAGGTCCCCAGTCTGGACAAGCGTTACAAGCACGATGTCGAGATCGTCGTGGATCGGCTGGTGATGGATGCGGGCTCCCTCTCCCGGCTCCGAGAGTCCTGCGAGCAGGCCTCGACGCTCTCGGGAGGGACGGTGCTGGTCGCCCCCGCCGACCCGGGCTCCAGGGTGGCGGACATGCTCTTCTCCGAGCAGTTCGCCTGCGTCTACGACGGGCTCTCCATGGAGGAGCCCCAGCCCCGCAACTTCTCCTTCAACAATCCCCACGGCGCCTGCCCTGACTGCACCGGACTCGGAGCCCGCCTCGAGGTCGACCCCGATGCCCTGATCTCCGACCCTGAGCGGTCGCTGACGGAAGGGGTGGCCTCGGGCTGGACCTGGGGCCCGGCCCAGCAGTGGATGGAGGAGCTCGTCCTGGCCGTGGCGCGCGAGCACCAGATCCCGGTGGAGCTGCCCTGGCGGCGGCTCGGTGCTCGCCAGCGCGACCTCATCCTCTACGGGCTGCCGGCTGGCGACAAGGTCGAGATGCGGTTCCGAACCCGAGCCGGACGGGTCCATCGTTACCAGGCCAGGTTCGAGGGGATCATCCCCAACCTGGAACGGCGCTACCGGGAGACCGAGTCGACGGCCGTGAAGGAGGGGATCGAGCGGCTGATGATGCAGAGCCCCTGTCCCACCTGCAAGGGCAAGCGGCTGCGTCCGGAGTTCCTGGCCGTGACCGTGGGCGGGATCGGGATCATGGACCTCTGCTCCCAGCCGGTGGATGAGGTGCTGGAGACGGTGTCCGGCTGGGAGCTCTCCGAGCGTGAGGAGTTGATCGCCCGGCGCATCGTCAAGGAGATTCGCGAGCGGGTCGGCTTCCTCTACGACGTTGGGCTGCAGTACCTCACCCTGGACCGGCCCGCCGCCTCCCTCTCGGGCGGGGAGGCCCAGCGGATCCGGCTGGCGACCCAGATCGGGAGCCGGCTCACCGGGGTCCTCTACATCCTCGACGAACCCAGCATCGGGCTGCACCAACGGGACAACGACAAGCTCCTCCGCACCCTCTTCCGGCTCCGCGAGCTGGGCAACACCGTGATCGTGGTTGAGCACGATGAGGCGACGATCCGCAGCGCCGACTTCGTGGTCGACATGGGTCCCGGTGCCGGGGAGTACGGCGGCGAGGTGGTGATCGCCGGAACTGTGGATGAGGTGCTTGCCAGCCCCGACTCACTCACCGCCCAGTTCCTGCGCGGGGAGCGCAGGATTGAGGTTCCCCAGCACCGCCGCCAGTCGCACGAGCGCCTAGTGGTGAGGGGGGCTCGAGCCAATAACCTCCGCAACATCGACGTGGCCTTCCCCCTGGGTTGCTTCGTGGGGATCTCCGGGGTGAGTGGATCTGGCAAGAGCACCCTGGTCAACGACATCCTCTACCGCCGCTGTGCGCAGCACTTCTACGGCGCCAAGCAGCGGCCCGCCGAGCACTCCGGCATCGACGGGCTGGACCTGATCGACAAGGTTGTGGACGTCGACCAGGCCCCGATCGGGAGGACTCCCCGGAGCAACCCGGCCACCTACACCGGGCTATTCACCCCGATCCGCGAACTGTTCGCCCAGCTGCCCGAGGCCAGGGTTCGGGGCTACAAGCCGGGGCGCTTTTCGTTCAACGTCAGGGGAGGGCGGTGCGAGGCCTGCGAGGGTGACGGCCTGATCAAGATCGAGATGCATTTCCTGCCCGACATCTATGTCACCTGCGAGGTCTGCAAGGGCCGGCGCTACACCCAGGAGGTGCTTGAGGTCCGCTTCAGGGGCCACTCCATCGCCGATGTGCTGAGGCTCTCGGTCGAGGAGGCACTCAACCTGTTCCGCAACCAGCCAGGCATCGCTCGCAAGCTCCAGACCCTGGTGGACGTGGGCCTGGGCTATGTTCATCTGGGCCAGCCAGCAACCCAGTTGAGCGGAGGTGAGGCCCAGCGCGTCAAGCTGGCGACCGAGCTCTCACGGCGCAGCACCGGCCGGACCCTCTACATCCTGGACGAGCCCACCACCGGGCTCCACTTCGCCGATGTCGCCCGGCTTCTGGGGGTGATCCACCGGCTGGTGGACCAGGGCAACACGGTAGTGGTGATCGAGCACAACCTGGACGTGCTGAAGTCGGCGGACTGGCTGATCGACCTGGGCCCGGGAGGGGGAGGGGCCGGGGGCGGGATCGTCGCCGAGGGCACCCCGGAGGAGCTGGCGGCCACGGCGGGCTCGGCGACCGGCGCCTACCTGGCGCCGCGCCTAGCCGTGAGCACTCCGACCGTTGCCGACCCGGTCCAGCGAGAGGTCGCGGTTTGAGCCAGGCCCTGGCGCCGCCAGACGTCGCCGGCCCGCCCCGCTCCAGAGAGCGCAGGCGGCGGGTTTCTGGCGTCCTGGGGGTGGGGAGGATTGGGCCGCCCGAGCCCGTCCCGGCGGTGGGTGAGACCGCCGCACCCGCGGAAGAACGCTAGTCATGGATCCTGACGCAGATCTTTCGCCGCTGGCGGACGCGGAGTTCCCAGCGCCCGAGGCGGCGGTCTCGGGCCGGGGTGCCGCGCCGCGGCTACGTCAGAGCCCGGCCCTGCTCAAGGCGAGGCTGAGGGCCGCCCCGACCACTGCCGGTGTGTACCTCTTTCGCGGGCCTTCGGCCCAGGTGATTTACGTGGGCAAGTCCGCCAACCTGCGAGACCGGCTGCGCAGCTACTTCGTGAGCTGGGGCGCCCAGCCCCCGCGGATCCAGCGGTTGGTGGATTCGGTCTTCGACTTCGAGGTCATCGCCGCTGGCAGCGAGCAGCAGGCATTGATCCTGGAGAACACACTGATCAAGCGCTACCACCCGCGCTTCAACGTGCGCCTGCGGGACGACAAGAACTACCTGTACTTACGGATCCCCGAGCCCACGGCCAGGAGCCGGGGGCAAGCTCCCGCGGATGTCTCGGGGCGGCTGGCGGCCTTTCCCCGCCCCAATTTCACCAGGCGGTTGGGCAACGACCGGGCCCGCTACTTCGGCCCCTACACCGACGCCAAGTCGCTGCGCCGGTCAGTGCGTGAGGTCCGCACCGTCCTGCCCTTCAGGGGATGCACCGACGGGATCTTTCGCCGGGGCCGGGTCTGCCTGGACTACCACCTGGGAATATGCGCCGGGCCCTGCGCGGGGCTGATACGGCCCGGAGCTTACGCCGCCCTCCTGGACGACACGGCCGCCTTCATGGAGGGACGGACCGGAGCGGTGACCCAGCGGCTGCGTGCGGAGATGGACCGGGCCAGTCAGGCTCTGGACTTCGAACGTGCGGCTTCGCTCCGGGACCGTCTTCACACCGTTGACAAGCTGGCGCATGAGCAGATCACAACCCCCAGGCTCGGCTCCGACGTGGATGTGGTGGGTCTGGCGGTCGACGGGGGCCAGGGGATGGCCGCCGTGTTGCTGGTCCGGGAGGGACGGCTCCAGGGCATGGAACGTCACTCCTTGGAGGGGCTGGGGGGAATCGGGGAGGAGGAGATCGTCAGCAGCTTCGTGGCCCAGCACTATGGCAACGCCACCCACGTGCCTCGGGCCCTCTACCTTCCCCGCCGGCCACTCGCCCCGGAACTGCTGGAGGAGTTCCTCTCCTCTCGAAGGGGCGCCAAGGTGGAGGTGGTGATTCCCCAGCGGGGCCGGTTCCGGAGCCTGCTCCAGCGGGCGGAGGAGACCGCGGAGGCGGCGCTGGGCCAGGCCAAGATCGCCCAGGACTTTGACTCCGGCCGGGCCGCCGAGGTGCTTGAGGATCTCCGCCAGCGGTTGGGACTGGCTGAGCTCCCCCGGAGGATCGAGTGCTATGACATCAGCAACACCATGGGGCAGGAGAGTGTGGGGTCGATGGTGGTCTTCGAGGATGCCCGGCCCAAGCCCTCCGACTATCGGATCTTCGGGATCAGATCGGTGGAAGGCCCCAACGACTTCGCCAGTTTGGAGGAGGTGCTCACAAGGCGTCTGGGACACCTCAAACGAAGCCCCGAGGGGGAGGGAAGCTTCGGCATCCGGCCCGATCTGATGATCGTGGACGGGGGACAGGGCCAGCTGGCCGCCGCCCACCGCGCGCTGACGTCTCTGGGCTTCGGCGCCATTCCCCACCTGGGGCTGGCCAAGCGCTTCGAGGAGCTCTGGGCGGTGGGATCCGCAGACCCCATCCATCTCCCACCAGGCAGCCCCGCGCTCTTCCTGGTCCAGCGGGTGAGGGATGAGGCCCATCGCTTTGCCATCACCCACCATCGGGCCCGGCGGGGGAGGAGCGGGGTACGGTCTCGACTGGACGAGATCGGTGGGCTAGGCCCCAAGCGAAGGCGTGAGCTGCTCCGCCGCTTCGGGTCGGTGGCCGCGATTCGCAGTGCCTCGGTGGAGGAGCTGACCGCGGTCCCGGGTATCAACAATGCCCTTGCCGCCGCCATCAAGGAGATCCTGTGAGAGATGTCCCGCTGAATGAATCGCCCCCGACACTGGTGGTGGTTGGGCCGCCGGGCAGCGGGGTCCAGCTGGTGGTCGCGGCGCTGGTCAGGGCCGGCGTCAAGGCCAGCGGCTGGGAGGGTGGGGCGCAGCCCCCGCCCCCGACTCTCCCGGGCGAGCCGGGCCCGCTGGTGGTGGCGCTGGAAGCCCACGATCTCACCTGCCTGGGTCGGCTCCAACCGCCCTGGTCCGAGCGCGAGCTGCCAGTGGAGATGGGGGCCGCCGGCCGCGAACTGGAACTGAGCCGGCAGCGGCTCTTCCCGTGGCTGCTGCGAGCCCAGCTGGTTCTGGACACCAGCCAGCTGAGCGCGTTCCTGGTCGTGGCTCGCGTGCACCAACTGCTGCCTTACCTGCAACCGGATCCGGCCGCTCAGCCAGCGGTGGTCCTGGAGTCCTTCGCCTACCCTCGGGGAGTCCCCCTGGACCTGGGCTGGTGCCTTGATGCCAGAGCCCTGCGCAACCCCTACTGGGAGCCGGGCCTGCGCATGGTTTCGGGGCTCGACCCCCGGGTCCGGGAGTTCGTCCTCTCCCAGCCCCTCGCCCTGGCCCTGGTAGATGGCGCGGTATCCCTGTCGCGCCATCTCCTTCCCGCGCTGGTGGCGAGATCGCGCCGGGTGCTGCGGGTGGGATTTGGCTGCACGGGTGGTTTCCACCGCTCGGTGGCGCTCGCTGAAGCGGTGGGGGGCCAGCTGCGCGCGGCCGGGGTGGACAACCTCATCTGGCACCGGGATTTGTCCGAAAGGGCCTAGTCGGGCCCGGTGGAATCTCGGTTCCGGGGCTGTCAGACCCCCTCTCTATACTTGCCATTAGGGGTAGGCTCAGCTGGTGCCCGCCCATTCGCAGCGGCCATGGTGTTGGAGGTAGACAGGAATGGCGGTCCGCGTGGGGATTAACGGATTCGGGCGAATTGGACGGAACTTCTTGCGGGCGGCCCGGGGCAACGACGCCTTCGAAGTGGTGGCGGCGAACGACATCACCGGTACTGAGATGCTGGCCCACCTGCTCCGCCACGACTCGATCCTGGGTGACTACCCGGGAACGGTGGAGCGGCACGACACCGAGCTGGTGGTGGACGGCAAGGCGCTGCGCGTCTTCAGCGACGGGGCCGCGCCTGGGGATGTCCCCTGGGCCGATCTCGGAGTGGAGCTGGTGGTGGAGTCCTCGGGTCACTTCAACCGCGCGGAGAAGGCCCGGCTGCACATCGATAAGGGCGGCGCGCGCAAGGTCGTCATCACTGCTCCCGCCAAGGGTGAGGACGTCACCATCTGCATGGGAGTGAACGAGGCCGTCTACGATCCCAGTCACCACCACGTGATCTCGAACGCGTCCTGCACCACCAACTGCCTGGCCCCGGTCGCCAAGGTGATCCACGCCAGCTTCGGGATCGAGACCGGGCTGATGACGACGATCCATGCCTACACCGGGGATCAGCGGCTGCTGGACGCCCCCCACAGCGACCCCCGTCGGGCCCGGGCGGCAGCGCTTTCGTTGGTGCCCACCAGCAGCGGAGCGGCCCAGGCGGTGGCCAAGGTTCTTCCCGAGTTGGAGGGGCGTTTCCAGGGCTTCGCGATCAGGGTGCCAACTCCCAACGTGTCGCTGGTCGACCTGACCGCGATCACCGAGCGCGACACCGACGTGGAGTCCGTGAACGGGGCACTCCGAGTGGCGGCAGAGGGGGAGCTCAAGGGTATCCTCAGCGTCACCGACGAGCCCCTGGTCTCCATCGATTTCCGCGGCAATTCCAACTCCGCAATCGTGGACGCTCCCCTGACCATGGTGGCCGGCTCTCGCCACCTCAAGGTCCTGGCCTGGTACGACAACGAATGGGGTTACTCCTGCCGCGTGGTCGACCTGTGCAAGCTGGTGGCGGCGACCCTTCCCGGGGCCGGCAGCTGACGTGGCTGCCGCCCGAGCCGGTGGCAAGGCCGGCCTCGATGACATCGATCCCAGCGGAAAGCGGGTCCTGCTCCGGGTCGATTTCAACGTTCCACTCAATCCGGATGGAACGATCCGAGACGAGAGCCGCCTGCTGGCGGCCTTGCCAACCATCCGGGAGCTGCTCGCGCGGGGGGCGGCGATTGTCATTGCGACGCACTTCGGGCGGCCCAAGGGCAAGGTGAACCCCGCTCTCAGCACGCGGCCTCTCGCCGACCGGCTGGGGCAGCTGCTGGGGGTGCCGGTGGAATGGGTAGGGGACTGCGTCGGTCCTGAGGTGGAGGCGAGAGCAAGGGCGCTGCGACCGGGGCAGCTGCTGATGCTCGAGAATCTGCGCTTCCATCCCGAGGAGGAGGCCAACGACGCCGGTTTCGCCCGGCAGCTGGCCGCCCTCGCCGAGATCTATGTCAACGACGCCTTCGGGACGGCCCACCGGGCCCACGCCTCGACCGAGGGCGTGGCCCACCTCCTGCCGGCTGCTGCCGGCAGGCTCATGGCGTCTGAGATAGTCCATCTGAGCGCGATCCTCGAGGATCCGCGAAGGCCACTGGTGGCGATCATCGGAGGCAGCAAGCTCAGCACCAAGCTGGGGCTCCTGGGGCACCTCCTGGAGCGGGTAGACGCACTCTGCCTGGGCGGGGCGATGGCGGCCACCTTCCTCAAGTCAGGTGGGCTCGAGGTGGGCCGCTCGCTGGTCGAGGACGATTTTCTCAGCCAGGCCCGCGAGCTGGTAGGCCTGGCCGCCACGCGGGGGGTCGATCTCCAGCTGCCCGTCGACGTGGTGGTGGCGCCATCTCCGGATGCGCAGGCCTCCGAGGTCGCGGTGAAGGCAGTCGGGGAGGTCGGGGCCGACGACATGATCCTGGACCTGGGTCCGGCGACCCTGGGGCGTTGGGAGAAGCTGGTGCAGGCGGCGGGCACAATCGTCTGGAACGGTCCCCTTGGTCTTTACGAAAAGCCACTCTTTGCGGGCGGAACGCGGCAACTGGCGATGGCTGTCGCCGCCAGCTCGGCCCTGAGCGTGACTGGGGGAGGTGACCTCCAGGCGGCCATCCACAGTCTCGGTCTGGAGGACAAGTTCACCCATGTCAGTACCGGCGGCGGCGCCACCTTGGAGTTCCTGGAGGGACGGGAACTGCCCGGGGTCGCGGTGCTGCCAGATGCGCCTCCGAGCGCTGGAGCAGGGGCCACATGACCAGTCCAGATCGGCGCCCCCTGGTGGCCGGCAACTGGAAGATGAACACGACTGTGCCTGAGGCGCTGGAGCTGGCGGCAGCGGTTCGTCGCGGACTGCACGAGGACTGCCTGGCCGAGGTGATCCTGCTGCCACCGTTCATCTCGCTGTGGCCGGTACAACAACTCCTGCTAGAGGAGCCCCAGATCGACGTAGGGGCACAGGACTGTTACTGGGAGCCCGCGGGAGCCTTCACCGGCGAGGTCTCCGCGGAGATGCTGAGGTCGGCGTGTCGGTACGTGCTGGTGGGGCACAGCGAACGGCGTCACGTCTTCGGAGAGACTGACCAGATGGTGCGCCGCAAGCTTGAGGCGGTGCTGGCGGCCGGGCTGCTGCCGATCTTGGCCGTGGGGGAGACCCTGGAGGAGCGAGAGTCAGGGCAGGCCGCCGCGGTGGTGACCGGGCAGACGAGGGCCGGGCTGGAGGGGCTCGGGGCCGCTGAGGTGCTGCGCTGCACCATCGCCTATGAGCCGGTCTGGGCGATCGGGACGGGGCGCAGCGCCACGGCCGAGGATGCCGCCAGCGCGGCGCGTGAGATTCGCCAGGTCGTCGCCAGCGTCGCCCCGGGAACCGGCGAGAAGGTGCGTGTCCTCTACGGAGGCAGCGTCAAGGCCAGCTCGGCTGCCGAGCTCTTCGGGCCCCCGGAGGTGGATGGAGGCCTCGTCGGAGGCGCCAGCCTGGACCCAGTGGAGTTTTGCGCTGTGATCGCCGCGGCGGGGTCCAGAGCGAACTGAGCGACACCTCAACGGTGAGCGAAGCGGGCGGCGGTCTAAGGCTGCTCTCGCGAGATCGGGTGCGCCCGGCCCGGGCCCTCGCGGCCGGGCGCGCTCTCGTTCCCTATTCTGGAGGTGGGCCCATGCATGGAGATGGATCCGATTGAGCAACCCAACCACGCGGCCTGCCGTCCTCTGCATCTGCGACGGATGGGGCTGGAGGGCCGAGACCAGCGGCAACGCCATCGCCCTGGCCCGCACCCCCTGCTTCGACCGACTGCTCCGAGAGTCACCTCACACAACGCTCGCGGCCAGCGGGCTGGCGGTCGGGCTCCCCGAAGGTCAGCAGGGAAACTCCGAGGTCGGCCACCTCACGATCGGTTCGGGAAGGGTGGTGTTCCAGGATCTGACTCGGATCGATCTGGCCGTTGCTGATGGCAGCTTCTACTCCAACCCGGTGCTGGTGGCTGCGGTGGAGCGGGCCAAGGAGCGGGGCACCCGGCTTCACCTCATGGGGCTGGTCTCTCCGGGAGGGGTGCACAGCTCCCAAGCCCACCTGGTGGCGATCTGCGAGCTCTGCCGCCGCCGGGGGCTGGACCGGGTGTCGATTCACGCCTTCATGGATGGGAGGGATACTCCACCCACCGCCGGGCGCCAGTTCCTGAGCGAGCTGATCGACGAGCTATCGAAGCTGGGAGTGGGCCAGGTGGCCTCGGTCGGCGGGCGCTACTTCGGGATGGATCGAGACCAGCGCTGGGACCGGCTTCAACTGGCCTTCGACACCATCCTGGGGCGGGGTGCCACGCGCGTCGGGAATGCCCTGGCCTATCTCGACAGCCAGTATGCCCAGGGCGTGACCGACGAGTTCATCCCTCCCGCCGCGATTGTCCCGGAGGGAGGGTCCCCCGGCGGCTTGGAGGACGGCGACGTCCTCATCCACTTCAATTTCCGACCGGACCGGGCCCGTGAGCTCTGCCATGCTCTGGCGGACCGGGAGTTTGACAGCTTCGACCGGGGACGCCTGCCCCAGAACCTCTCTCTCTCCACCTTCACCAGGTTCGACGACAGCCTCGATGCCGAGGTGGCCTTTCCCAAGCCACTGGTCGGGAACACCCTGGCCGAGGTGGTGTCGAAGGCCGGGCTTTCCCAGTTCCATGTGGCCGAGACCGAGAAGTACGCTCACGTGACCTACTTCCTCAACGGAGGGCGTGAGGAGGCGTTCCCCGGAGAGGAACGGCTGTTGGTACCGTCGTCCAAGGTCGCGACCTACGATCTGGCTCCAGAGATGCGTGCCGCGCCGATCACGGAGGCGGTGCTGGGACAGCTCCGCCGCGCCCAGGCTGCGCTCATCGCGGTGAACTTTGCCAACGCCGACATGGTCGGACACACCGGGGACCTGGAAGCGACGGTGATCGCGGTGGAGTTCCTGGACAGCTGCCTGGGACGGCTGGCCGAGGCCAGCGCACAGGCCGGCTACCTCTTCATGATGACGGCCGACCACGGCAACGCCGAGTCCAAGGTTGATCCCAGAGACGGCTCCAAGCTCACCGCTCACACCACCAATCCGGTTCCTCTGATCCTCTCCTACGACGCCAGCTGTCGCTCCCTGGCTGAGGGAGGGCTCCGAGACGTAGCGCCGACCCTCTTGGCAGCCATGGGCATTGCCGCGCCCGAGGAGATGACGGGCACCGACCTGCGGCGATAGACGGTGCCGGAGCCGCAGGGCGGTGGAGACCCACGCCCGGCCCGGGCTCGCCGTCGCGCCATGGAGGCGCAGGAGGAGGCCCGGCCAGTTCCGGTGGTGGGCATCGTGGCCTTGGTGGGCAGGCCCAACGTAGGCAAATCGACCCTGTTCAACCGGCTCACCGGGGAACGTCGGGCCATCGTCTCCGACCAGCCCGGCCTTACCCGGGACCGCATCTACGGCAGTGTCGAGTGGGGGGGCCGCGCCTTCACCGTGGTGGACACCGCCGGTCTGGATCGAGTGCTGAAGGAGAGCCCCCAGGGCGACCTGCCTGCCAACACTCAGGCGCAGGCGCGGGTCGCGCTCCGGGAGGCCGACCTGATCTGCTTCATCTGCGATGCTCGGGCCGGGCTGACCACTGTCGACCACGAGGTGGCCGACGAGCTGCGTCGCGCCCGGCAGCCCGTCCTCCTGGTCAGCAACAAGTGCGAGGGTCGGGAAGACCGGCTGCTCGGCCACGAGTTCTTGGAGTTGGGACTTGGCGACCCGGTTCCGATCTCGGCCCTCTCCGGGACCGGGACCGGGGAGCTGCTGGACCAGATCGTCGCCCGGCTGCCGGAGGCGGGGGAGGGCGATCCTGAGGCGGAGTCGCCCATCCTGCGGGCCGCCATCGTGGGGCGCCCCAACGTGGGCAAGTCCTCCCTCCTGAATCGGATCGTCGGGGAGGACCGGGCCCTGGTCAGCATCGTCGCGGGCACGACCCGCGACCCGGTCGACACCCTGGTCCAGACCGACCAAGGCCAGGTCCTCCTGGTCGACACGGCCGGCATCCGACGGCCGGGTGCTAGCCAGGACGCCGACTACTACAGCTTGCTGCGCGCGCTTAGGGTGGTCGACCGTGCCGACGTCGCCATCTTGGTGGTCGACGCCAGTACGCCTCTCAGGGCTCAGGATCGCCACGTCGCCGGTCGTGCCCGCGATGCCGGGGCCGCGACGCTGGTCGCGGTCAACAAATGGGACCTCCTCGATGAGGACGCCCGCAGGGACCGCAGGCTGGTCAAGGAGCTGGAGGCCGCCTATGACTGGGCCCCAGGCACCCCGTTTCTCTTCACCAGCGCGCTGACCGGACGGGGGATCCGCAAGGTCCTACCCACCGCGTTCGAACTGGCGCAAGCGCGTGCGCTGCACATCTCCACCCCCGCCCTGAACCAGTTCATCCGGGAGGCGGTCGACCGGCGGCCCCCCCCCAGCGGCAAGGCCGGCCGGCGGCTCCGCATCTACTACGCGGTCCAGGCGAGGAGCCGCGTGCCTACCTTCGCCCTCTTCGTCAACGACCCCCAGCTGATGCACTTCAGCTATGCCCGCTACCTGGAGAACCAGTTCCGAGCCGCGTACGGCTTCCGAGGGGTGCCCATCCGCCTGAGGGTCCGGCGGTCGGAGTCGGCCGGGTGAGGGGGGCCGGCATTCCGTCTCGGAGGTCAGCCCCCTAATGGCCGGGCTGCGAGTGCGCCTGGCCGCGGC
>JBEKRL010000017.1:0-30402 GCA_049518775.1 Candidatus Dormibacteria bacterium | reverse complement strand
CATCACCTCCCCGGCGGCGCTGCCCAGAAGGTCGCCGGCGGACTGAGTGAGCAGCAGCAGCGAGCCCTGGTACTTGCGGATGCGCCGTGCCAGGTGGGCCATGAGGCGCTGCAGGGGAGCGTTGTCCGCAAGCAGTCCGGCCTCATCCACGATTGCCTGCTTGGGGCCCGGCTCGGTTCGGATCCAGGACCATAGCCAGTGAGAGATCAGCAGCGTGGCCGCGGGAACCCAGGCCGCCGGGAGGTCGCGGAGGCCGACCCCGGCCACGGTCCCCACCGTGGGGCCCCTTCCAGGGTGGTTGAAGAGCGCTCCGGCGGGGCCGTCGAGCCACGGCAGCAGCCGGCCCGCCAGAGACTCGCCGACCTCAGTGCGTCGCAGTCGCGGCAGGCAGTCTGAGATCACTGCGGGCTGATCACCCGCCTCGTGCAACGTCCCCGTGACGGCCTCGGTGACGCAGCCGATCTCGGCTGGGGACAAGGGTCCCCAGAGGAGCGAGAACAGCTCGGCCACCGCACTGGGGGCCGCCGCCGGCTCGGCCATCTCCAGGAGGTTGAAGCTCGTCGCCAGCGACCCCCCGATCTCCAGGTACTGACCTCCCGCGGCTTCGCACCAGCGCCGGTGCTCGTTCTCGGGGTCGATCACGACCGTCCGGACGCCCAGGCGGATCGCCTCCAGTCCCAGGAGTCCGCCCAGGTAGGACTTGCCGCTCCCCGAAGCCGCCACCACCCCCAGGTTGGCATTGGGCAGGGACCCCTGGTCAAACAGCGCCAGCCACACGGGAGCCCCGGTCCGCAGGTGGCTGCCGATCCGGGCGGCGCCCGACACCCGGCCGTTCCAGCCGTCGAGCCAGGGCCAGCAGGAGGCCAGCTCCGCGGTGTGGACGACCCGCGTGCGGCTGTGCCCTCGGCCCGATCTCAAAGCAGTTCTCATCCGGGCCGGAGCCTGATCGCACCAGGCTCGAACCAGCCGTCCTCGGAGCTGCGCGGTCCGCGAGCCCAGCTCCGCGGCGAGCTCGCCGGCTCCCCTGGCTGTTCCTGCCGCCACGGTCACGCTGACAGCGAGGTCGAACAGCCGTCCCTGGGAGGTTGCCAGCACCCGGCGCAACTGGGAGGCCGAATCCATCGCCGCCTCGACCCCAGGGTCGTCGACGTCCCCTCGGCCGCCGGCCACCAGCTGGCGGGCTCTCAGGCCGCGCATCCGACGCTGGAGGCTGCGATCCGCTTCGCCCTCGGACCGGGGCCATATCTCCAGCAGCAGATCGAATTCGCAGCCCAGCCCGACCAGGATCCAGAGCCAACCAGGCTCAAGCTCGACCCCGGGCAGCCGCTCCAGCCAGAGCGAAACCATCCACCGTCCGCCTGCGAGGAGGGCAGAAGGGAGCTCTCGCCAGGGGCCCTCGGCCAGGGCGGGAGGTTGCCGGACCGGCTGGAAGGAGGCGCTGGCCATGATCGGTGGGTCTCCGGCCAGGCGGTGCTCCTCCCGACAATCCCCACCGGCGATCGACAGGAACACCTGCCGCCGGAACACCGGCCGGCCGACGCTTCCCGGCCCGAACGCCGCTTCGAGCTCGGACTGAAGTTCGGCGGCGAATCCGGTCCCGCCTGCCCCGGTCGAAACCGGCGCCGCCAGGTCCCGCCGTGAGCAGACCAGCAGCTTTGCCGGCAGGCGCAGCGCATCCAGCCAGGCCGCCAGAGTGCCGGTCAGCTTGGCCCGCTCGGGTGCGACCAGGTCGAGGATGTCGGGCGCCTCCACCAGCCAGGGCCTCCCGAATGCCTCACCGTCGTTGACCGTGTTCAACCGCATCCGGCCGCGGCCGCGACCGCCAGTGCAACTGCGCGGACCCCTTCTTCAGACGGCCCAACTCCGGTCTCCCGGGCCAGCTGTTGGAGCTGGCCGAGCCCTCCGTCGGTGGGGACTGCTCCCACCAGCCTGGCACCGGCCCCGGCGGCCAGCTCGGCCAGCCCGGCCGCCGGCCCGGCTCGCGTGAGGGACACCATCAGCTGGGCGGCGGGATAGGCACGGCGAAGCGGTGCGATCCGATCCGCCAGGCGAGGAGGGTCGGGATTCTCGCCGTCCCAGACCAGCACCAGGGCCGACATCCCCGGGCAGGGTGGAGGTGGCAGAGTCGTCCGGCCCCAGTCGCAGAGCCGCAGCCCCCTTTCCGGGCCTGCCAAGGCGGCGGGCACGGCCCAGTCGGTGGTCGACAGCAGGCCGTGTCGGCAGCGTCCGGCGACCATGGGCCGAGCGCTCAGTCGCAGAGCGACCGCCTGCAGGATCGCTGAGCAGTCCGAGCCGCCCGACAGCGACGCGAAGGCTACGCACGGGGGGCGGCGCCGGGTGAGCGGGTCCGATCTCGCCCGGGTTGGGTCCGCCTCCGCCCTGAACCAGTTCCCCCGGCGGCCTCCGTCGACTGTCAGGCGGCGGCTGGCGTACCCCGCGGCCAACCAGGACCAGCGGGCCAGCGACACCCCCTGCACCCGGCCCCACGCCAGGCTGGCGGTGATCAGCGCCAGCAGGCCGGCGGCTCCGAGTCGGAGCGGTTCCGGGACCGGCAGCTCGGTCAGCGCCCAAACGCCGGCTGCCCCTCCGCCAGCCAGGAGCAGGCGGGCAGCCGGAAGGCCAAGCGCGACCACCTCCTCTCCGTCCAGGTTGTCCGCGAAGCGCAGGCGGGAGTTGGATGGGTCCGGCGACATCAGGCCTAACTGGAGTCCCCCTGAGGGTGGGCGCGGGGCCGTGATCAGGAGGGTCGGGTGATCTCCACCGCGAAACCGGTGCTCTGGCCCGGAAGCTGGGGAGACTTTCCCACCCGCAGGTGGACCCTCTCCACCCCCGGGATCCGGAGGAGCTCCTCGGCGATCCGGGCTGCCAGTGTCTCGAGCAGATGGAACTCGCGCTCCTCGACGAGCCCGCGCACCACCTCGTGCAGGTCCACGTAGTTGACGGTGTCCCGGAGGTCGTCACTCCTGCCGGCCGCAGCCGTGTCGGTCTCAACGTCCAGATCGACGGTGAACTCACCTCCCGCTCGCCGCTCTGCCTGAGACTCCCCGTGGTGGCCGCAGAAGTGGAGCCCATGAAGGAGGAGCCGGTCGGTGGGGTTGGCCGCGGACCGATACCTCTTGCCAGAAGGCGAGGAACTCATCACCGGGCCAGCGCTACCTGAGATCTAAGGCTTGCTGCGAGCCGGAACCTCGACGGCCTCGATCGAGTCAATGTGGATCACCTCGCGGCGGTTGTCCCTGGTGGGGAAGATCACCACTAGCGTCTGGGAGAGCGCCGCGATCACCTGACCAACATCACCGACGGCGAGTCCCTCGATCGGCTCTCCGGTGCTGTGCCGGACAACGTCGTTGACCTTCACCCAGCTCCCCGGCGGCCAGCGCATCTCCGGAGTCAGCTCCTCCGGAGTCAGGTCCTCAGCCGACACCGCACCTCGGCTGCCGCCCCAGGGGCGGGGCGGAGACGGGCGGGGCGTCACGCGGACGACCGGGATCTCGATCTCCTCGGATTCGGCGCTCTCCGGGGCCAGCTCCGGATCGGGGTCGTCACTGATCTCCATCTCCTCTCGTTCCTCCCGCTCGTCCCCCGGTACGGCGGCGGGGGAGTCGTCAGCGGGGGGTGGCGTTGGCTCGGAGGAATCGGGCGTGCTGTTGGGAATCATGGCTACCGGCCTGAGCGCGATGGGTCCTTCCGCCCCCGACCATCCAAGGGTCTGGCCTCCATCTGACTCAGCCTACCACGGCCTCCGACAGGGTCCCGAGGTGGCCTCACTCTTCTGCGATCGAGGTCACGCGCCAGGGCTCGCCCTGGCAGTCGATGACCATCCGAAGCTGGACCGGCTCATTGGCGGTGCTGGGGGCGGCCTCGGTGGTGAGGAAGCTGGTGCGGTCTCGGTAGCGAAGTCGAACCGTTGCCAAGCTCCGCCCGGAGAACTCGGAGATCTCCAGATTCAGCGACTCCCGGAACGGGTTGACCTGGATACCGGCCGCCTGGTAGGCAGTGAACCGGGCCCTGAGCTCGGTGAGGGCATCTCCACAGTAGGCCTGTCCCAGCCGGGCCAGGTTGCCGCTCATCGCGGCATCGTCGAGCACGGCCAGGGCCCGGCGCACCTCACTGCGGACGCGCTCGATCATCCTGGGGTCGGGCGACTTACTTCGCTTGGGCAGGCTGGGCATCTATCCGCCGCCTCCCCGTGGCCGCAAAGCCCGAAGGAGATCGGTGGGCAGGTAGGCCGAGGCCGACTTCGGCGGAGGTGTTTCCGAGACGTCGATCACCCTCGGTGCGGTCTGGTCATCCTCGAACTCTCCAGCCAGCGAGACCGGCTCGGGCGGTACCTGCACAGTGGGGGCGTCAGCCCAACCGAAGTCGTCGTGAGCGGGGGGTGCCGACGCGCCCTCGGGGGGCTGGGCTCCCCGCAGTTGCGCGGCCTTGAGCCGGCTGACCGACTCCTCCGCCTCCATTGCCGAACCGGTGGGGATCTCCTCCCGGCCGGGCCGCCGAACTCCCTCGACCGTCCTTCCCCCGAGCGCCACCGGGAGGCTCTCCAGATTCTGCAGCAGGGTCATGCCGGCCGCCTCCACCAGGCACTGCAGGGTCGGCAGTGGCCACGGCGACTCTCCCGGGAAGACGTAGCAGCGGTTGGGTGGGAAGTGGCGAATCTGGGAGAGTAGGGTGAAGCCGGGTCCCCCGCTGCAGAGAATGGCGGTCAGCGTCCGACCCCCCTCCAGCATCGCCCCGATCCGGACCAGGCCGGTGGAGGGGTCGGCCAGCTCGAGGTCGTCTTCCGAGCCAACCACCTGGAAGGAGGGGACGAGCTCAGTGGCCCGGCGAGCGAGGCTCGCCTCACCGACCACCACCAGAGTATTCAACTTGCCTGTCTTTCCCACTTGATCAGCGATCGTAACCCGAGTCTGCCGGGGTTGTGCCCTCGAGGCACGTCCCGGCCTCCCCTGGCTACTCCAGTTCCTCCAGGTGCACCGTGACCTCCTCCAGGCGCCGCCGGTCCAACGTGACCCCGAGCCCGGGAGCGGTTGGCACCGCCATGGTTCCGTCCGGCGCCAGCTCGAAAGGCTGTTCCAGGAGATCCCGATGGAAGTACCGGCTGCTTGCGGAGGTGTCGCCGGGGAGGGTGAACCCTGGCAGCGACGCCAGCGCCAGGTTGGCGGCTCGGCCTATCCCCGTCTCGAGCATCCCGCCGCACCAGGCCGGCCAGCCCGACTCGACGCAAGCGTCGTGGAGCCGAGCCGCTGGCAGCAGGCCTCCGACCCGACCTGCCTTGATGTTGAGGATCCGGCCTGAACCCAGCGCCACCGCAGCCCTGAGGTCGGTGAGCGACTCCACGCTCTCGTCAAGGCAGATCGAGGTCTCGATCTGGGACTGCAGGGCGGCGTGGTCGATGAGATCGTCAGGGCCCAGCGGCTGCTCGATCATCATCAGACCGAACTCATCGAGGGCCTTCAGCCGGGCCACATCCTCGAGTCTGTAGGCGCTGTTGGCGTCGAGCATCACCGGGGTGTCGGGGAAATGCCTGCGTACGGTCCTCGCCAGCTCCAGATCGTATCCGGGCTTGCACTTGAGCTTGATCCGCTGGTACCCCTCCGCCAAGTACCCCTCGATAGCGGTCAGGGTTGCGGGCAGGGAGGGCTGGATGCCGATGCTTACGCCGCAGGGGATCCTCTGCTTGAGCCCGCCAAGGAGCTCCGCCAGGGCCACGTTGCTGGCTCGCCCGGCCTGGTCCAGGAGCGCCATCTCGGCGGCGGCCTTGGCCATGTTGTGCCCTCTCACCCAGGCCCAGCGCTCCGCGTGCCCGGAGACCCGGGCGGCTGGGCCGCGCACGATCGCGGGCAGGATGCAGTTGCGCAGAACGTCGAGAGCACCCGAGCAGGTCTCGGAGGAATAGGTGGGCTCGATGCCGGCCGTGCACTCGCCGATCCCGAAGACGCCGTCCCCGGTCAGCTCGACCAACAGGGCCCGCCGGACAGTCTGGGTGCCAAAGCTGGTGGTGAAGGGGGCGACCAAGGGCAATTCGACGATCCTCAGGCGGGCCCGCTCCACCTGCAGCTTGGGGAGGTCCACCCTCACGAGAGGCCACCCGCCCAGATCTCGATCAGGCAGCCGGCCAGCAGCGCGGCGCGGTCCGGGATTGACTCCAGGGACGCCCACTCGCCAGCGGCGTGGGCACTGCCGCCGACGATGCCCATGCCGTCCAGCGTGGGGATCCCCAGCGCCGCCGTGAGATTCCCGTCACTCCCACCGCCGACCGAGGCCCCCTCCAGCCCTGCCCAGTGCAGCTCGTCCGCGACCGCCTCGGCGAGGGTGAAGAGCCCGGCCGAGGCGGCCGCCTCCAGGGGCGGGCGGTTGGTGCCGCCGTCGATCTCCAGCCGTGCCTCGGGGTGGTCGGTTCGCAGACCGCCCATCGCGGCCGCGATCCGGACCGCCTCGGCGGCGGTGGTGAAGCGCACGTCAACGTCGAGGTACGCCTTCGCCGGGATGACATTGGTCCGAGTGCCGCCGCGGACGACCGTCGGCGAAACGGTGGTGCCCACCTCCGGCCTGGCCATCCGTGTCACCTGGGAGATCAGCGCCGAGAGTTCCACCACGGCGTTGACACCATTCTCCGGCTCCAGCCCTGCGTGGGCGGCCCGCCCGTGGACGGTGAGCCGGTATCCCCCTCCGCCCTTGCGGGCGACCTTGATCGCCTCCCCCAGCGGAGGCTCCAGCACGAGGACCGCCGAGTGGCCGCGGGCCACGTCCTCTATGAGCGCCCTCGAGGCCTTGCTGCCCACCTCCTCGTCTCCGGTGAGGAGCACGGTCAGGGAACCGGGGAGCGGAGCCCACCCGCGGAGGGCCGCGAGCGCCGCCAGTGCCACGATCACTCCGCCCTTCATGTCGAAGACGCCGGGGCCCTGAGCCCGCCCCGCCGAGGCCTCGAACAGGGGCAGGAAATCGCCGGCCTCCCAGACCGTATCCAGGTGACCCAGGAGCAGCACGGGAGCGTCGGCGGAGCCCTCGGCGCGAAGCAGCAGTGAAGGCACGCCTCCCTCATGGACCAGCTGTCCCGGGCCCACGGCGGCCTCCCTCTCGAACCACCGCCGGGCGACCACGGCGCAAGCCTCGATGCCCCGCTGGTCACCGCTGGGGGACTCGCAGCGCACGAGCTCCTCCAGCGCCTGACACCAGAGGGGCTGGCGGTCAGCGATCCAACTGCGCAATGCGTGGAGATCCGCCGACCCGTGGCGCGAGGTCACCACCAGAGTCTACCGAGGCGTCCGGGCTGACTCAGGGGGCAGGGGACCCGCGCTGGCCGCCCCGCGAGGAGTTCCGTCGGGACGCGGTTCAGCATCGTCCGGGAGCGGCGCCCCAGAGCTCTCAGCCTATGTGCACACCCACTCGCCCGACTCGCCCAGGGAGAACATCTTGGCGGCGATGTCCGCCTGCTGCACCGCACTCCAGATGTCGGTGCCGCCGTGGCCGTAAAAGGTGGCCGGCAGGAACTGGAAGAGCCCACTTGCCCCGGATGTCGCGTTGACCGCGGTGGGGTCGAGCCCGGACTCGCACTGAGCCACTCCCAGCAACCAGGTGTAGGAGACGCCGTCGCTCTGGGCGGCCGTCCAGATGATCTGCTCGACCGTGCCGACCGCAGGCTCAGGAACGGCCGCCCAGAACGCGGACCCGTAGGGTAGGGAGATGGCCGGGGGAGGAGGAGGCAGCACCACTGACTCCTGGAGCGGCAGTGTCACCTGGTAGTTGGTGACCGAGAGGATGCTGCGGGCCTGGCTGGCGACCTGGGCGATGGTGGCGGGGGCCGGCGAGGCAGGCCCGACGGCCCCTCCGGTGGACAGCGCCCCGACCACGGGAGCGCTGACCAGAAGCGCGCCGGCGACCACGATCCATCTCAGCCGGCTCGCCAGAACGGGCAAGCCGCGGGTCGGGACCTGGACCTCGTGGCGCAGGGCGAGTGCCGTCCTGGGCGTGTATGAGGGCCAGGTGATCTGGGCCACGTCAGCCGGTCGTCCCCGGGGGATAGATGAAGCCGTCGATGCCGGAGCCGGAGTCCGGCACCACCCGGTAGTCGACCCGGTCAAAGCCCCCCCCGCTCACCCCGTAGAAATTCATCTCGGAAATCTCGAAGTTGTTGGGGGAGCCAGCGCCCGGGACTGAGACTGCGGTCACATAGGCCACGTGGCCCTCGCCCGAGGCCCCGCCGGAATCCGGCGGCCAGACGACGATCGCCCCCACCACGGGGGTGCTCCCCTCTGCCTGGCCGGCGGCGGCGGCGTTGGCCCACCACTGGTACGCGTCCCCGCCCCAGTTGACGTCCCACCCGTTGGCCCGCCACTGGCTAGCTGCCCAGTAGGTGCAGGTCCCGAAGGAGAAGGCCCAGTCCCCGGTGGTCACGGTCGCTGCCGGGTGGACCAGCTCGGCGAGTAGCTCACCGGACTGCTCCCCGAGCTGGCTCTCCACGGAGTCAGCCGTCGCCTCGCCGGCCAGCAACTGGTCTTGGGTCTTGGTGACCGCGGCTTGGTCACGCTCGATCGAGGCCACCAGCTGGGCCACCTGGGAGCTGATCGCAGCCGGCAGCGTGGAGCTGTCGAAGAACTGGGTCATGTTGGGCGAGGCCAGGGCCGCGGCCACCTCCTCTGCCCCGCTCCCATCGACGTACGCGGTGCTCACCAGGCTGATCAACGCGCTGCGATCGCCGGCGAGCTGGACCTGGAGGACCTGTTGAGTGGTCTGATCCTCGCTGAGCTGCTGGTTCAGCGAGCTGAGGTAGCTCTGGTTGGCGTCGATCTTGGTCAGGAGCGCCCTCACCTGGCTGACGTCGGCCACCTCTCCCTGAGCCTCGAGCTGGTCGAGAAGAGCGGTCAGAGCCTGCTGATTGATGGTGTCACTCGACCGTTGGGCAGTGGCCTCCAGGCCGGCTCCAAACATCGAGGAAACCCAGAGCACCGCAGCGACGCCGACAGCGAGCCAGACGCGCCCGGCAAAGCGGACTCCGCGCATACGTCCTCCCACATAAGCGCGCGCGTGTTGAGATTGGAAGGTAACCCATGCGGGGTCCCGAGGTCAACTTGCAGGGGGAGCCAGCTGGGGTTCAGCTTGGGGCTGGATGGTCCGCCGGCCGTCTGGACTCGAAACGGCGGAACCCGGGGACGGGAAGGGGCCGCGACATGTCGGCAGACGGCGCCACGATCACTCCCCGACGGCCGGCGCACCCACTTTGGGCCAGCCGAGGCCCGACCAGGCCCATCACCGCCGGACCCCAGATCCAGGCCCGGAGGGTCCACGAGCTTGGGGGCCCGGTCCATCTGCCCAGGGTGTTACGGGGTCCCCAATCCGATGGGCCGGGCCGATCCTCGGCGAGGTGAGGCCGTCAGCTGCGGCTAGGATCGACCCCAACGGCGGGCTGAGCGGGATCGGACGCCCGAACCAGCCCGGGTCCGATCGTTGGAGCCGGCCGTCGCCCCCTGGAGGATCGGACCAGCCCGGCCACCGGCAGCCCCGAGCACGTTGGGATCGCAGCCTTCCCGCGCGAGCCAGGGTGCCAGGACCAGCGCCGAGGCTGGCGGCGAGCCGCCGCCAGAGCCTGGGATCGGAGCAGATCACTGCCCGGGCGAGAGATGCTGTCGAGACCATGGTCCTCAACCAGATGGCAGCCCGGTCAGGTCGGGCGGCGCCGCCCCCGACTCAGACCGGCCCAGTGCGCTGCCAGGCCGCGGCTCCCCGGATCTCGAGCTCCACCTGCGCTCCCTGAGGCCGCTGCACGGCGGTGCCGGAGGCCGCGTTGGCTTCCACGCCCAGCAGATCGAAGGTAGGTAGGTGAGCTCCCCCGAGAGGCCGGTGTGGAAGTGGCCGGCTGGCGGCCAGAGCCCCAAGGAGCCGAGTGGCGCCCGGGCTGGCTGCAGGCGGCGCGGGGTTGCAGCGACCATTAGGGCGTGAGCATCCCAAACCCCGGCCGAGCGCTCGCCTGGCGGGGGTACCTGGCCTTGTTCCATCTGGGGCCTTCGGTGGTGTGCACGTCGGTCACGGTCCTGGCCGGGTGGAGTGCCGCCCCGCAGGCGAAGGCGACCGACCCGGGGCCACCAGCGTGGCGGGCGCGGCTGGTCGTCGCGGGCGTTGCCATGGCGCTGGCGCAGATGAGCACAGGGGTCCTCAACGATGCCTTCGACGCACCGTGGGACCGGTCGTTCCAGGACTACAAGCCAATCGCCGCCGGCCTGGTCCCTCGCTGGCAGGCCTGGTTGCTCGGGTTCAGCTGCGGAGCCACCTCGCTCCTGGTTGCTCGGGTCGCTGGGGTCCGGGCGCTCCGACTGACGGCTGTTGGGCTGGCGTGTGGCTGGTCCTACAGCCTGGGACTCAGCCGGACGCCGGCGTCCTTCGTGCCCTTCGCGCTGGGGCTGAGCACGGTCCCATTGCTGGGGCCAGCCACGATCGGCGCCCGGCTGTCTCAGCCGGGCGCGGTGGTAGGCCTTGGCACTGGAATTGGCCTGGGGCTCCACCTCGCCAATGGAGGGCCGGACATAGAGAGGGACCGTCTTGCCGGGCGCCGCAGCCTGCCCGCCCTGCTGGGAGTGCGCCGGTCACGCGCGCTCAGCCACCTGCTCCTGGGCGGGGGAGCCCTGGCGGTGGCGGTCGACACCACCGAAGCCGGCCGCCGCTGGGGCTACGCTGGAGCAGGTCTCAGCTTGGTTCTGGTGGCTGTGGACCGGCTGGCGCCCCGCAGCGCCAGGGGCCGGGGCGATCGCCCCTTCGTGATTCCAGCGCTCGCCGCCGCCGTTCTGGCGGCTGGCTGGCTGCTGGGGCAAGCGCGAGCAGCTCACCGTTGAGCATGGCCGGGGTGTGGCGGGATGGGGATGACTGAGCCAGGCTCGCGGGCGCATGACGGCGAGATCACCATTCGACCCTCCCTCGCCCACCGCCAGCGTTCTGCCCTCGGTGCTGGCGGCGTGATCGGAGCTGTCCTGCTGGTGCCGGGATTGCTGCTGGGGCTGCTCCTCCATGACTGGAGCCCCTTGGTGCTCTTCATATTCACAGCTGGCGTCGTCGCGATCTCCTCATTCCTGGGCCAGGGTCATAACGAGGTGTTCGTCGGGCCACGAGGGGTTCGGAGGGTATCCCGCGACTGCGACCTCACCGCCGCCTGGCCCTCGCTGCGGGGGTTGAACGTACGCGTCCCTGGGCACCGGATCGTGGTGTTCACCCTGGAGACTACCGGGGTTGAGGTGGAGCGGCTGCGCTCCGGGCACTCCAATGCGGCCCAGTCACTGGTCCGCCATCCTCCCGAGGGCTTCCAACTACGGCTAGACCGGGAGGCGGCTGACGCCCTGGTGGCGGAGATCGCCCGACGGCGGCCGGACCTCAAGGGTGTCGCCGATTGGGAACGCAGCAGCCGCCCTACGTAGGCCACCGTTCGCGAAACGGCATGCCGTCCTGCCCCGGCGCGCCACCCCTACTCCCGAGGCTCGGCCTCGACGAAGCCTGGCGCAGCCCAGGCCGGGTTCGGGTACCGGTAGAAGCCCTGGCCGCTCTTGATGCCGCACCATCCCCGGTCGACGTACGCCTTGACGAAGTCAGCATTCTTCCGCGTCTGAGCGTCGCCGCTGGTGCGCGCCCAGTAGTCGGTGATGTGCCATACGGTGTCCAGGCCGACTCCATCCAACATCCCGCATGGTCCGATCGGCATCTTCATGACGCCCATCCAGGCGCGGTCGAGATCCTCGACCGAGGTGATCCCATTCGCGATCAAGGTGAGCGCCTCGCGGTTGAGCGCGTTGTACATTGCGTTGAAGACGTAGCCCGGGCTCTCCTTGCGCAGGTGGATAGGGATCTGGCCGATGCGCCGCGCGAAGGCGAGCAGTAGCTCGGTTGTCTCGGGCGAGGTGCCGGGATGCGGCATGACGTCCACCACGTTCGACGACCACACCGGGGTGTGGAAGTGGAGAGCGGCAAAGCGATCGGGCCGACCGGTCTCCTCGGCAAACATGGAGGGAAGCAACGACGACGAGTTGGTGCTGAAGACCGCTCTGGGCGGGCACAACGAATTGAACTGCCTCAGCACGTGTCCCTTCAGCGCCGGGTCCTCCGGCACCGATTCGCTCAATAGATCCACGTCGGATGCCGCAAGCGCAGGGTCCGTGGTCTTGGTGATGTTGGCCAGCGCTCGCTCCCGCTGTGCAGGAGCGATGACCCTGGCTGCGACGAGCTCGTCCGCGTACGCGAGGAGGCGCTGCATTCCCCGCTCCAGCGCGGCTGGCTCGACGTCGTACAGCACGACCTGATAGCCGTGGGTTGCGCACTGCAACCCGATCTGCAGGCCCATCGTGCCGCTGCCGATGATCAGCACCCGGCGCACGTCGTCGATGTTCATGAGACACCTCTCTGGTCCGCGTGGACCCAGCCAGCGCTGGCTCAGGCACATTGAGCGGGAGGTCCGACCGACCTGATCGCTGCCCCGGAATGGTCCCACATCCCCGGGTGATCGAGTGGACCCTGCACGCTGGGCGGCGGCCCTCCCGCCTGACCCTGTCGGACTCGGGCAAGCCGGTGGGGTCCTGCGCTCTGCCGCCTGGCGGCGCCAGGCCGGCTCCGGCCGTGAGGCCCGCTGGTGACCGGGCGTGAGCCTCCTCGACCTGGCACTGTCCGGGCGAGCGGACCTCTGGTGGACCAGGATCAGGGCGGTGAGGGCCAGGAGGGATTCACACCCGGCGCGCGCTCGGTGAACTCGGGCGCCCCTGGTGGCAGCACCACCAGCGATGGGGTGGGCTTGGGAATCCGACTCGGCGGTGATTGCCGGCATCGGAGCCGAGCGCGAGCGCCGGTCAAAGGTCGTCAGTCTCCTCGCGACCCCCGCGCAGCTGACGGCGCGCTCGCCGACGTTCCTCGGCACGCCGATCCTCCAGGCGGGCCAGCAGCCGCTCGGCAAGCTCGACCAGCTCGGCGCCCAGCGCTGCCAGCTCGGGGTCCTCCAGGTTGGAGGTCTGCTCGCGAATTCTCACTGCCCGGCGCAGCAGGGAGCGGGTGTCCGACGTGACGGCGTCGAGAGCCCGAATCCGATCCGTGGGGGCGCCTCCCAGGTCAGGCACGGGAGGGCACCCGCCCCTGCCGGTGGCAGGGAACCAGCAGCAGGGCCGCTCCCAGGTAGCTGCCCGCCATGATCGCGAAGGCGGCACTGAAGCCGAGGTGCTGGATTGCCCAGCCCAACAGCACCAGCCAGAGCGAGCCCACCCCGAAGACGATGGCGAAGTAGAAGCCAAAGACGGCTGACTGCGCCGCGGCGGTGACAGCGTCGCTGACCAGTGCCTGCAACAGGGGGTTCTCTGCGTAGGCGACCAGGCCCACCGCCATCGCCAGGGCGACCGTTGTCCAGAGGGGGAAGCTGGCGGAGAGTCCGAAGCAGATCACCAGCGGGGCGGACAGTCCGTAGACGGCCCAGAGCACCGGCAACCGTCCGATCCGGTCAGAGAGTCGGCCTCCAAGCAGCGGTCCGGCCACCGCGCCCAGTAGGAGCAGGTTGAAGACCGCCCCACCCCGATCTCGGAAAGGCCCACCCGGTCTCTCAGGAACAGCGGCACGAACGTGCTCAGAACCGTGAGCCCGCGGCCACCGGCTGCGACCGTGGCCGCGGCGGCCCCGAACCCGGCGGCCTTGGGGTCGATGAACTGGGTGCGGCTGAGGCGGGGCAGATGAACGCGCCGGACTCCGGCGGGGCGGACCGACCGCGGCTCCTTGCTGAGCGCGGGGAAGGTGAGCAGGACGATGAGCCCCATGACGAAGAGAGGGATCGAGAGGAGCAAGAGGGTCGGCCGCCAACCCAGGCGCGAGATCATCACGGCCGCCGGCAGCGGCACCAGCAAGGAACCGATGCTGCCTCCGATGTTGTGGGTGCTCAGCGCCATCCCCCGGCGCTCGGGATAGGCCCTGGCCGCGATCGAGCTGCCCAGCGGGTGCTGTTGGCTCGAGGCCAGCTGCGCCACTCCCTGGGCGCCCGCGAAGGCCGCGTAGACGGGAGCCCAGGAGCCGAGCAGGGCACAGAGGCCCAGCACCAGGTTCTGGGAACCCAGCACCCACCGAGCCCGGACGCGCTGGGAAACCGCCCCGGCGCTGATCTGGCTGAGTCCACCGGCCACACCAACCGCCCCCATGGCCAGTCCCAATGACCCGACCGACAGGTGAAACGCGATCAGCACCGCAGGGTAGGTGAGGGGGAGCAGACCCGTGTAGATGTGTTGGGCGCCGTGGGACGCCGCCACCAGACTCAGGGTTCGAGCGACGCCCGTGGGCTTGACGGCTGGCGCCGCCCAGGGGCGCCCCGACTCCATGATTTCAGGATAGGAGGGCGGCGGGGGCCGGTGACGCGCCGGCCGGGCCGTAGATGAACCCGGCGAGGCGCTCGTAGCTGCTCCCGGTGCCTCCGGTGGGCACGCCTCTCAGGTCCACGTAGGGTGCGCGCGGTCCGAGGAAGACCCAGTTGGCCTCAGCGACCGTGTAGTCGCCGGTGGCATCCACGCCCACCACCAGGGCCACGTGCCCGGCCCCGGGATCGGCATAGACCGCGATGGCACCCAGCGCGGGCTGGGGACCCACCGCGTACCCCGCCTCAGCCGCCAGTTGGAGCCACTGACCCGCGTTCCCACCCAGCTCGCCCGAGCTGGTCCGCCAGATCACTCGCCTCCTCGTCGCCACGTACCAGGTGCATTGGCCGGTGGAGAAACCGTCGTAGTCGGCCGGGAAGGGTGACGGGGAACCCGTGCAGGCCGAGGGGTCGACCGCCAGGTCACCCGGCTCCGGCCCGCAGGGAAGAGCCCAGCTGGGGAAGCCCGGGCTCCCCTCGGTGAGGTCCTTGCCCACCGCCAGCATGAACCCTCCCGGCACCGGCAGGAGACCCCCCATCGAGCCGAGGCCGACTGCCACCGCGCCCGCGGAGAGCAGTCCGACCAGGCTGAGGACCACCAGCAGGGGAACGGCACAGCCAGCTGCGGCCAATGTCACCAGGCGTCGTGCCGGCACGGTCAGGCGCGGGGCCGGGCGTCGCTGCAGAGCGCTCGGTGGAGCGGGCCGGGGGCGGCCCCGCGGAAGGCCGCCCGCTCTCTGCCCACGATGGCGATTCCCGCGCCGGGATCGGCGTCTCGGAGCAGATCGCATTCCACCTCGGAAAGTCCGAAGGCCTCACGGATGGCCGGGATTGCGACCTCCTCCTGGCGCAGGAGCAGCTTGGTGTGGCAGTTGCGGATGATCACGTTCCCGACCGCTGAGTTGAGGAAGTCCTCGACCACCTGAGAGACCACCACCAGCCCAGCTCCGAGCTTGCGGACCCGTCGGCTGAGCGCCTCCAGAGCCGCCGCACTCCGGGGCCGGGAGAGCAGGACCTCGGCCTCGTCCACCAGCACCAATCGGGGGATGCCGGGCGAGCGGGATATCTCTGACTCCAACTGGCCCAGGATCATCTGCATCGTCGGACCGAGAAGCTCCTCGCGGTCTCCGGCCCAGCTCGCCAGAGAGAAGACGGTGGCCGGGTCGCCCAGCAGGGGCTCCGCCGGCCCATCGAAGATCCCGCCCAGCATCCCCTGGGTGAACCGGCCCAGGCGTCGCGCCAGCGGCCTCAACTCCGGCGCCTCCAACTCCTGGAGCAGGTCCGACAGCCTGGGGACGGCGCTGGTCCGAAACAGCCGCACCAGCGCCTCCTCGAGAGCCTGGGCCTCATCGTCCGGTAGGGACCAACCGCGAGACCGACCCGCTGCCAGCGGTTCCAGGACCGCCACCGCACCGGCCGCTCGCTCAAACACCGACGGGCGGGTGGCTCCCGGGGGGAGAGTCGGCCCCAGCGCGCACAGCCCTGACCTCCGCCCTGGGCCGATCTCCCGGCAGCGGCCGCCGAAGAGCTCCGCCAGGGCCCGGTACTCTCCGACCGGATCGACGCAACGGAGCTGACAGCCGCGCAGCAGCAGGCGGGCTGCCAGCAGCTTGGCCGTGTATGACTTGCCCCCGCCGGAGGTCCCCAGGATGACCAAGTTGAAATTGGGGTTGCCGGGGTCGAACGGATCCACCACCACCAGCTCACGGGAGATCAGGCTTGGGCCAAGGAGGACGCCCGAGCCAGCGGCCAGGTTGCTGCGCAGGAAGGGGAAGCCGGCGGCCAGCGCACTGGCGGTGATCTCCCGGCCCCAATCGAACGGAATGATTCCGCTGGGGACAGTCGCCCGCCAGCCATCAACCTGACGGTGGGTGAGGGGCGCGACACCACAGCCCAGCTCGGCCATGGTGGTGAGCAACTGCTGCCAGCAGTGGTCAAGCTCCGGCTCGGTCGCGGCAACCAGGGTGACGAAGAGCTGAAGCTGGAGGAGTCGCTCCTCCTCCAGCAGTACCTGCTCCTCCAGGGTGAGCGCGTCGCCCAGCGCCGTCTCCGTCCCCCGGTCGGGTCGCTGTCCACGCAGTTCGTCGACCACGAGGCTGGTTTCGAAACCCCTGATCTTGCGCCGCAGTCGGCTGAGGCTGAGCAGCTTGGGCACTGGCACTACGTGCTGGGCGACCCGGACCTCGCACTCCAGGCCCCGAAGCAAGGGCGAGAGCCACCCGATTGCGACCCGCCTGGGATAGGAGCAGACGAAGAGGCTCCGGCTCAACCTCTGCCCCAGGCGAAGGTCCCGCGGCCGGACTTCGATTGAGCCGGGGGCCAGCCAGCTGGCGAAGGTCGCCGGCTCCCTCCCGCTCCTTCCCTCTCCGAACTCCTGGAGGAGATCGAGCCACTCCCCGTCGGTTAGCCGTCTGGCCCTGACTCCAAGGCGGGCCAGGCTGGCCACCATGACCTCGCAGCGGCGTTCCAGGTCGACCTGGGTCCCCCCATCCGTCACCGGACCGGTGCTGCCTGCGCCCGGGCTCCGCCTCAGGTGGCCGACGAGGCTGGTCAGAGCGTTTCCCGGGCCCCCACCCCAGACCACCAGCAGATGGCGCTGGATCTGAACCAACCGGCCCCGGATCAGCTGCTGGCGGAATTCGTGGTCAGTCCTGGCCAGCCCCCGCGCCGGGCCGTCGCGGAGGCCCAGCGAGGCGTCCTCGGTGTTGCCGGGGTGGGGGCGAGAGGTGGAGTAGATCGAGACCGGACCGGCGAGCTGGGTCAGGGTCTGGCGGTAGCGACGCCAGACTTGCTCCCTCTCCGCCTCCGCGCAGAGGGCGAGGTTGATCGGCTCGATCCACAGGGCCGCTCGCTGGCCGCCGTTGGGGAGGTGGGCCACCTGGTCGTCCAGGTAGCGGATGTCGACCAGCTGGAGAGTGGAGCCCCGCGGGCCTGCCAGGTGGAGCGCACTCACGGTTTCTCCCAGGGGAGTGCTCCTGCTGGTGCCGGGCTCCGGGGCGGGGGCAATGCCCTCTCGATGTCGACCTCGAAGTAACCGGGGCCGATGCCCCCGTGCTCCTCCAAGCCAGGATGGTGGAGCTGGTGGGGCTGGAATCTGAAGGCGACCCAGTCACCGACCCAGGCGTCGAGGTGCCGACCCTCGTGACGTCCAAAGGCGAGCGTGACGGCCGAGATCAGCCAGGGCAGGGATGCCAGAAGGGCGAGGCTGGGTTCCAGCCGCAGCCTGAGCAGGAGGTACGGCAGAGCGGCGCCCACCACCAACCAGCCCAGTTGGGGAGTGGTGAACCGCCCCCATCGCATTGGGGTCCCGAATATCGACTGGGGGATCTCGGCCTGCATCAGTTGCTCATGGCTCCGTCCGTTGGGGGGGTCGCGGCGGGACGGAGGCGACCCCGACGGAGGGCGTTGAGGTAGGCGGCGTCTAGCTCGTGGACTCGTGCACCGCCAGCTGCAACGTAGCTGCGCCCGAGCTCGGACATGACGGAGCGATCCCGGCCTGAGCGATCCCGGAGCCCGGCGACCTGGCCCTGGCTCAGGCCCAACAGCCGGTCCAGCTCACCAGGGTCCGCTTGTCCCTCCATCAGGGCTCTGCCGATGAACTCGTCTCGGGCCTCCCGGCCACTTGCCTGGGGCCATCGGGCTGAGCCGGTGAGGTCAGCCTGTTCCAGCGCGCTGGCCAGCCGCCGGTCGCGCTCACCGGGCAGCGCCAGCAGCGAGCGGCCCGCCGGGATGATCCGGGACCCGAACCTCGCCGCCTGCGGTTGGAGCTGGCCGCGGACCATCAGCGCACCCCCGATGACCACTCCCGAGGAGGTGGCGGCGAGCGTGCGCAGGCCGCTGTAGGTGGCCAGCTCGCTCCGCCCGATCCGGTGGGGGATCTCGAGCATCAGCCAGACCGTGACGATCGCCAGCAGGCACTTGGCGAACTGATCCCCAGGGTCCCCGCTGCCGACCTCCGCGAGCAAGCCCGACGCTCCGGCAGCGCATCTGGCGCCTGCAGAGCTGGAGATGAGAGGACAGCCGCCCAGGTGGGCCGCGGCCGGGCTCGGCGCCAGCCCTGACGCGGTGGAGACGATCGCCACGAAGACCAGGAAGACCAGGGTCTGGAGGACCACAACCGCGGAGAGTTCCGCCACCGTGCGCCAGTAACGCGAGAAGGCGGCTCTGCCGCCGGGCAGGGCCAGGAGCAGGAAGGCCAGGCTGGAGCAG
This sequence comes from Candidatus Dormibacteria bacterium, assembly GCA_049518775.1. GTDB lineage: Bacteria > Chloroflexota > Dormibacteria > Aeolococcales > Bog-877 > Bog-877. The sequence goes on along the minus strand of JBEKRL010000017.1, from coordinate 11,846 downwards.
CCCGCCAGCAGCGCCAGGGTGATGTAGCGGGCCAGGTAGGTGAGCGCGAGCCAGAGGGCCAGAACGGTCAGGACGGTGAAGGCCAGCATCCCCTGGATGCCGTCGGGGACGTCGTAGCCGTTCCGTCCGTGGGGACCCACCCCGGCCCAGACATCGGCGAAACTGGGGGCGGTACCCCAGTAGATGTCGGCGTAGCGGCAGTCGGAAGGGCTCTGCCCGTTGCCAGCCCGGGGCTCCCCGGGGAGCGGGAGCAGGTTCAGCTGCTCGGAGCCGAGATCAGGGCTGCCATCCCCCTCGAGGCAGTCCTGGTCGCCGTTGTCGTTGACCTGGTCGTCGGTGTCGGTGCAGAGGGGTTGGCCGGGGTCGGCGTCGCCACGGTCGCAGTTGGCGTCGTGGAGCGGCGGCCCGAAGAAGTTCTCGCTGCGGTCCAGCACCTCCTTGGTGAAGTCGGGATCCTCGGTTCCGATGCAATGGGACTGGGTGAAGTGGAGGTCCATCCAGGGGTCCACCAGCAGCTGCTGACGGGGAGATGGCCCGGGCATGGAGAGGTGGATGGACGGGTGCAGGATCGGGCTGTCCTCCGGACAGTAGGCGGTGACCGCCAGCACGGTCATCAGGTCCACGGGCTGCGAGTGCGCCGCCCCCAGGTGCTCAAAACTGGCCTCCAACAGCGCTTGGGAGGCCCAGGTGCCGGCGTCGATGACCCGGCCGGCGAGGTGCACCGGCAGGCCCGCCCCGATCACCCCGGCGGCGATCAGGCAGGGCACGATCCCGGCTCTGAGGTTCAGCTGCTGGCCGACCATGAAGAGGACCACCTGCACGGCGAAGGCCAGGACCAGCAAGCTGAGCGAGAGTGGAACCAGGATCGAATTGAGCTGCTGGACCCAGGCGATGCATCCGGCGGCGCCACACTCGTGAGCGGGCTCCCCCCAGGCGCCGTCGTAGTCGTCCACTGCCGGGTTGCTGCCCACCAGGGTGGTGATCAAGCGCCAGGGCCCGGCGCTGACCGCCCCGGTCCCCGGGTCGATGTGAGTAGGGTCGGGGCTGCCGTCGAGGCTGCCCATGATCGCCACCGGGCCGCTGATGAAGGCGTCAATCACGTAGCAGAGCGGATCGGTGATGCCGCCGCATTGCTGGCTGGTGCTTCCGGCCTCGGTCTCTTCGGCGCCGCTGGTGCCGGCGGGGCCGGGACTGGAAGTCGAGGCCAGTTGCCGCGCCGCGGTTGTGGTTGGCCGAAGAGGGGCGAGGACGGCCAACGTCGAGAGCAAGGTCGCCAGCGCCAGAGAGGCACTGGCGACGAGCAGCGCGCGGGGGACTGGTAGCAGCGCCTAGTGGGTGTTGCCGGAGCAGCTGCTGGTAGCACAGGCGGTGTTGCTTCCGGAGAGCCCCTCCACGAAGCTCAGAACCGCCCCTTCGTTGACCAGCAGCAGTACCCCCAGCAGGACTGTCACCAGCCCCTGGACCGCGGCCGCACGGCGCTGACTGTTGTCTAGGGCGGTCATGTAGCGGATCGCCGCGAAGCTGAGGCAGAGGACAGCCACGGCACCCAGAGCGAGCCCAGTCACGGTGTGGATCACGTTGTCGAGTCCACTGGTGAAGGTCGTCAGCAGTTCCACGCGTCGCTCCCAGCCAGGTACGGAGCCAACTTCCAACTCTCAGGCTTCTCCGTCCGCCGGGTTCCACCGAAGGGGGTAGGCTGCGCCGGCCGGTGTCACCTGAGGGTCGGTCCAGTCCCGCAGGGGACGGCCACGGGAGGGCACCGGCGCCGCGGCTGGCGGGCCCGCGGCGGCGACCTTCCGGACTAGCTCCGGGTCGGAGAACCAGCGGCGCTGCCGGATCACCGCCGGCTGGTCAGCGCCGTGGATCACCAGCGCCTGCCAGGACTTGAGGCGGCGCACGTCGTCGGGCTGCAGAAGCGGTTGTGCCGAGACCGGCTCCCTGCTCCAGGCCTCGGTCCGGCGGTGCAGGGTGGCGGTACCGGCCAGCTTGCTGACCCGCTCCAACAGCTCCACCTCGGAGATCCCCGGGAGCAGCAGCTTGGTGCGGCAGTTGGACCAGATGGCGGACGCAGCCTCGCCGCCGTAGGTCGCGGAGATCGAGCCCAGGTCCTGGGCCATCAGCACCATGCGGACTCCCTGCGAGCGGCCTAGCTGGACCAGGGCTGGGAGCTCGGGCAGGCTGGTCAGCTGGGTGAACTCGTCGAGCACGAACAGCGCCGGCACTGCCGGCGGTGCCGCGAAGAGGCTGCGCCAGCAACAGGAGATGAGCGCGGAGACCACGCCTCGCAACACCGGGGCATCGTGAGGCGCGACCACGCAGTAGAGGGTGCGGAGCTCGCCGCCCGCGATCGCGGCGGGGTCGAAGTCACTGCTGCCGGTGGCCGATGCCACCTGCTCCGTGCCGTACGCGCCCAGCTGCGCGACCAAGGTGGCGACGACCCCCATCGCGGTGCGATCTCCTCCGCTCAGGGCCCCTTGGATGAGCCGCCTTCCCACCGGGTGCCCCGCCGCCTCGGCCAGCTCCTCGGCCGGCAGCGTCTGGAGCTGCTCCAGAACGCCCGCCAGCGGAAGTCTGGCGCTGGCGGCCTCCACCAGCATCCCGTGGAGCAGCTGCCGGGCCAGATCGTGCCAGAACGGCTCGCGGTCGGGCGTCCGGCCCATGAGGAGGGTCGCTACCCGCAGCGCGTCCTCAGAGCTCTGGATCGAGGCCACCGGATTCCACTTGGAGGTCGGCTCCATGAGCGGGGCGAACACCGCCGCCTGTCCGATCCGGAGTCGGTGAGGAAGGGTGGTACGCACCAGCTCGCCCTTGGGATCAGTCACCACCACCGGGCCCGGCCACTCAAGGATGGCTGGGATCGCCAGGGCGGAGGACTTGCCCGAACCCGTCGGGCCCAGAACCAGCAGGTGTTCGTCGCCGGGCAGCCATAGAAGCCGGCGGTGGTGCGCTCCGATCCGGACCTGGGGCGCCGGGGCTGGTCCCGGACGCCACCGCGGCCTGCGGCGGAGCGCACGAAGGTCCCGCCCAGCGGCTCGGCGGGCACGGCCCAGGGTGCCCGAGCTGAGGAGAGAGCGGCCCTGAAGTCGGAGGACCGCGCTGAGGATGAGGAGCGCGGCCGCGGCTGCGGCCGCCGGTGCCGCGCCCGGGAACGGGCTGCTGAGCAGTGTCGCTCCGAGCCACCCGTGGTGGTCGGTGGGGAGGAACTGCGCTGACGCCGCCTTGAGGCGGCCCCCGTCCAGGTGGGCCGTCATGGCCAGCAGCGCCATGGCCAGCAGGGCAGCCGGGACCGCGATCGGACCCAGCGACGAGTCGTTGGTGTGCGCCATCCAGGATGGCAGTCCCCCGGCCGGCTCCGGCCGGGGGCGATGACGCGCGCGACAGGGTCGTCGCGGATGGTTCCGCAAGCGTTACAGGCTTTTGCCGGACCGGTGCAGTAAGGTCAGCAAGCAGGCGATTGGGCGCGCCTAGACTGGCTTGGATGGCAGCCTCGCCAGTCTCAAAGGGGCCCCGCGCCAAGCAGCTCTCTGATCGCGCGATTCTGGTGGCGGACCGGGACGAGGCGAGCCGGACCGCGACCGCGGCGATCCTGCGTCGATTGGGGTTCGAGGTAGTCGAGGCTGACTCTCCCCGCACGGCTCTGGCCCAAGCGCGGCTGCGGGCCTATTCCTGTGCGATCCTCGACCTCAACCTGGCGGAGATGAGCGCCTTCGAGGTCTGCCGTAGGCTCCTGGCCAGCTCCCGCTGGAGCTGGACTCCGGTCATCTTCACCAGCGCTCGCCAGCCCCACCTTGACCTCCGGGTCAGCATGCAGGCGGGCGGCTTCGCCTACCTACGCAGGCCCTTCCGCGCCTACCACCTCACGGCGGCCGTGGGAGACGCCCTGGCCAGCCAGGGGCCGATGCAACAGATCAAACCAAACCGGGAACTGGTCCTGGCCCGGGCCGAGGCGGCCGCCAGCTCGGCCTGAGATCAGGGGCTGGGCTCGGGGCTCACCGAGGTGGTGGGGACGGGGCTAGGGGTCGGTGAGGGGATGGGGCTGGGTGAGGGGCTGACGGTGGGGCTGGGTGAGGGCGAGACGCCTCCACCGCCGATCACCGAGGTGGTCGGCGCGGTCCCGGTGAGGTAGTAGTCGGCCTCTCCGTCGACCACCGATGTGTAGAGGCCGGACGGCTCCTGGTACCAGCTGTTGGCGACTCCCGAGAGGGCGTAGGTGATGAAGTCGTGCCAGAGGCTGGCGGCCCCGCTGATGCCATTGAGGCCACCCCCGTACATCGGGGAGTCATCGGCGTTCCCCACCCAGTCGCCCACGACCAGAGTTGGGGTCCAACCGACCGCCGTGTTGTCCAGGTAGTTGCTGGAGGTACCGGTCTTGATCGCCACGGTATGGCCGGAGACCAGCAGAGGGGTGTCCGACCCGAAGGCGAGCAGCCGATTGCTGTTCCGGGAGAGGATCGTGTTCATGATGTAGGTAACCTGGGGTGAGAGCACGCGGCGCGCCGTCGGGTCGGCCTTGTAGATCACCGCCCCGGCGTCATTCCTGACCTCGAGCACATAGGTGATTGGATGGAGCACTCCCTCAGTGGCGAAGGCGCCGCCGGCCTGGGTCATCTCCCAGAGGGGAACCGCATAGGCGCCGAGGGTGAGGCTGGGCCCGTAGTCGGAGTCGCTCCGACCCAGCGTGGAGATCCCCATGTTGCGGGCGGTGGCCAGGATCGCCGGGATCCCGGTCTTGAGCTCGATCCGGACCGCGGGGATGTTGAGCGAGTTGCCCAGGGCGACCTGGGCCTGCACCACCCCCGCGTAGCGGCCCTCGTAGTCGGTGATCACGTAGGGGCCGCCGTCGGGTCCTCCGGTGGGAAGGGTCAGCGGGGCGTCGAGGACCGGGGTGGTCATGGTAACCACGTGGTCAGCGATGGCCGTGGAGTAGTTGAAGAGTTTGAACTCGGAGCCCGGCTGCCTGAGCTTGGCGGCCATGTCGATCTGGCCGCCCGCCACACTCGAGCCGGCGCCCCCCACCCAGGCCAGGACCGCCCCGTTCTGCGGGTCTTCCGCGACCAGCGCCCCATCGCTCATGTGCATGGCAGCGTCCTCCTGGACGGTCTCGGTGACCAGCTGCTGGGCCTCGTTGTTGAGGGCGACGTTGAGGCTGGTCTGGACCCCCAGCCCCATGGTCTGGTAGCTGGATCCGTACCGCGACTGGAGCCACGCCTCCACCTCGTCGATGAAGTAGGGGGCGAGATCCAGCGAGCTCTCCCCCGAGGTGGTCAGCTTGGGGGCGGTGACGTTGATGGCGTGGGCCTGCGCGGCGGTGAGGTCACCCTGCCGCCTCATGGCGGCGACCACCAGCCGCTGGCGCTGCCGGGCTGCCGCCAGGTTGTCGAACGGGTCAAGGTAGGTCGGCTCGGGCAGCAGCCCGGCCAGGAGCGAGGCCTGATCGGCGTTCAGCTGGCTGGCGTGGACCCCGAAATAAGTGAGGGAGGCGGCCTCGATTCCGGTGGCGCCCGCACCGAAGTAGACATCGTTGAGATAGTCCTCGAGGATGGCGGGACGCGAGAGTCTGGCGGTCAACTCCTGACCGAAGAGAATCTCCTTGACCTTGTAGGTGAGCGACTTGTTGTCGTGGAGGTAGAGGATCTTGGCCAGCTGCTCGGGGATGGTGCTCGCGCCTTCGGCCGCGCTGTGGTGAACCACGTCGTAGAAGGCCGCCCTGGCGATCCGGGCCAGATCGAAGCTGGGGGCGGTCCAGAAACTCCGGTCCTCGACCGCCACCACGGCCTGGCGCATCACCGGCGCGATCTGGTCGTAGTCGACGGGGATCCGGCTGCTGCCCGATGGGTGGAGGTCGGCGATCTCCTGCCCACCCTGACCGTAGACCAGGGTGTCGCCTCCCAGGTTGGCGGCGGGGGGAAGCGCTCCGTAGGCCCTCGCCAGTCCGGTGAAGGGGACCGCCAGGGTCACGACCGCGGCAGCCGCCGCGAGCGCCACCACGGCCCCGATCCGGCGCCAGTTGGAAGTGCCGGATCCCAGGCTCCGGCGCCGCGTCCGGGGGCGGCTGGGCGGGCTGGTTCCGGGGCTCCTCCGAGGTGTGAGATCAGCCATGGATTGAGTTTGGGCACGGCGCGGGACCTGGGGTCAGCCATTGAGGGAGGTGACCCGGCCGGGTGGGGAGGCACCGTGCGCGCGCCGTGCCCTGCTCATCAAACGCCAGCCCTGAGGATTTGGTTTCGGGGCGGCTTCCCAGGTGTTCCTCGACCGGTGGCGGTTGCGATCGCCAGGAGCGCCCGGTGAGCCAACCCGCAGACCGCCCGGAGACGGAGGCAGCAGAGGAACCCAGCCTGCCGGTGTTCCGACCCATGTCACGGCGCTCCCAGCGCCAGGTGACCCTGACGATCGTGGCCTTGCTGGCACTGCTGATCGGGCTCCGGGTGCTCAGCACTCACCCACTACCCAAGCCCTCCCACGCCACCCCGGAGGCGGCCGTGGCCGGGTATTTCGACGGCCTGGAGCGCCTTAACCTCCAGCAGGTGGAGATCTATCTGGCCCCGGCCCAGCGGCCGCGTGCCAGTTCCATGCTGAAGGTGCTCGCGCGCGACCACGCCACCATCCAGGCCCCGGGTCTCTCCGCGATCACCGAGAATGGGGCCCGAGCCACGGTTGCCATCTCTCTCGAGGTCTGCTACCAGACCTCGGGAAGCAAGAGCTACAACTGCGAGCCCCTGGACCACGGCCCCCTCGGGCTGCCCGAGGAGATCAATTGCCAGCGGCTGAACGGGGATTGGTACACCACCACCCTGTTCGAGCCCAGCTGAGCCGCTCACCCTCCGCCGGAGAGTTCCAGCCCGGGCATGACCAGCCGCTCCGGGTCAAGCAGGCGGTCGAGTTCCGCAGGGGGGATCCCAGAGGACTCCAGGGCGACCTCTCGGACGGTCCGGCCGCTGGCGTGGGCTTGGTGAGCGATCGCGGCGGCGGCGTCGTACCCGATCGCCGGCACCAGCGCGGTGCAGATCGCCAGACCTCGCTCCAGCAGCTCCGGGCCCCGGTCGGTCGCGGTGAGCCCATCGACCGCCTGCCGGGCCAGGTTGCCAGCGGCGCGGCCGAGCAATTCCATCTCCTCGAGCAGGTTGTGGGCAGCCACCGGAAGCATCACGTTCAGCTCCAGGATGGAGCCCGTGGAGCCGCAGAAGCTGACGGTGGCGTCGTCGCCGAGCACCTGGGCGACCACCATCAGGGCCGACTCGCAGATCACGGGGTTGACCTTGCCGGGCATGATCGAGGAGCCGGGCTGGACCTCGGGCAGGCTGAGCTCGGCCACCCCGGCGCGGGGGCCGAAACTGAGCAGCCGGAGGTCGCTGGCAACCTTGTGAAGGGCGATCGCCGCAGCCCGCACCGCCCCCGAGGCGAAGACCACCGCGTCCAGCGAACTCTGCGCCTGGAAATGGTTCTCGGACTCCCGCAGGCCGGCGTCGTAGATCGGGGCCAGCCTGGCGATCACCTTGCCGGCGAACTCAGGATGGGTGCCGATGCCAGTCCCCACAGCGGTCCCCCCCAGGGCGACCTCCCGTAGCTGCTGCCGCGCCAGCTCCAGCCGCGCCAGGGCCCGCTCCACCTGGCCCCGGTAGCCCTCGAACTCCTGCCCCATTCGGATCGGGGTGGCGTCCTGAAGATGGGTGCGGCCGGTCTTGATCACCCCCCAGAGCCGTTGGCGCTGGCGAGCCAGGCTGGCCTCCAGCTGACGCAGCCCGGGCTCGAGCTCGTCCCGCAGGGTGGCCAGCGCCGCTAGGTGAATGGCAGTGGGGAAGACGTCATTGCTGGACTGGCCCCGGTTGACGTGGTCGTTGGGGTGGACCCGGCCGCGATCTCCCCGCCGCAGACCGAGCAGCTCCAGGGCCCGATTGGCGATCACCTCATTGGCGTTCATGTTGGAGGAGGTGCCGCTGCCCGTTTGGAAGATGTCGACCACGAAATCCTGGTCGAAGCGCCCCTGGCTGACCTCGTCGGCCGCCCCGGCGATGGCGTCGCTGAGGTCGGTGGGGAGCAGCCCCAGCTCAGCGTTGACCCTGGCCGCCTCCCGCTTGATGTCGCCCAGGGCGGCGATCATCCGCCGGGGCAGGCGGAGCCGGCTGATGGGAAAGTTGGTCACCGCCCGCTGAGTGCTGGCCCCGAAGTAGGCCTCGGCGGGGACTTCCAGCTCACCCATGGAATCCCGCTCAAGGCGGGACGATCCGTCGCTCATCGTTGGGAGTCTACCGGCTGGGATCGGGTGCCCGGCTCCGCGGGGGCCCGATCGTAGAGCAGCCGGCTGACCCAACTGTCAGCTCCGGACTCGGGCGGCCGCCGGACCACCCGGTATCCCTCGAAGCGCCGCAGCACCAGGCAGATCAGGATCCCCAACGCCGTGACGGCATAGGGGCCGGGGGCCCCGGTGAGCCATAGGACGACCGGCAGCCCCGCGAAAGCCAGCAGGACCCCGAGGGGGCTCTTGCGCAGGGCTCCTCCCAGGATGATCAGGGCCAGGATGAAGACGAAGCCCTGCCACCACCAGAGTGCCACCGCGCCGGTGGCGCTGGCCACCCCCCTTCCCCCGTTGTACTGGAGATAGATCGGCCAGCCGTTGCCGATCACGGCGCAGAGGCCGACCCCGGCCACCTCCCAGGCGGGGCCCCGGAGCCACACCGCCGCCAGTACCGGGAGCAGCCCCTGGCAGAACTGCAGCGGTCCCACCAACGCCGCCGCCAGCAGGCCCACGCTGTGGAAGAGATTGCTGGTGCCAATCTGGCCGGTGCCGACCTGGCGCAGGTCGACCCCGGCCAGTCTGCCCACGATCCACCCTGCCGGGATCGAGCCGGCCAGGTAGGCGGCGGTCCCGATCAGCACCACGCCGAGCGGCTGCGCCACCGGCGGGAGCGCTGCGACGGCCATCAGCTGGGCAGGGGCAGGTCGGCCACGGCAGCGGCGCCGATCAGGCCCGGGCCGGTGTGCAGCGCGATCACCGGAGTGAGGCTGAGTCGCTGGACGTCCAGTTCGCCGAAGCGCTCCTTGAGCTGGGCGGTGAGCTCCGGCACTGTCGCCGGTGAGTCACCGCAGAACACCGCGAGGCGGAGGGGACCGGCTGCGAGCGTCCTTTCGCGGAGGTGCTCAGCGACAGCCCGGAGCGCCCGCCGGGTGCCCCGAACGAGGCCCAGACGCTGCACGTCCCCGCCGGTGAAGGCAAACAGCGGGCGGACGTGGAGGATGTCCCCGCTGAAGCCCGCCAACGCCGGGACCCGACCGCTGCGGACCAGGTAGCGCATGGTCTCCAGGGCGGCGATCACCCGGGCGCTGGCTGCCACCTCGCGGGTGTGGGAGACCGCCTCTTCGAGGCCCAGGCCAGCGGCACAGGCCGCCGCAGCCGCCTCGGCCACCAGGGTGTAGCCACCGGCGGCGGTCCCGATGTCCAGGATCACCACCTGCTTCTCGGGGGCTTCGGCGCGGAGCATGTCGGCGGCCAAACGGGCCGACCGTGCCATCATCGAAAAGCGCTCAGGAATGGCGAGGCAGAGGATCTGGCGGACGGCGATGGCCCGGAAGACCTTCAGGTACTCTCCCGGCGAAGGGGAGCTGCTGGTGGGGAGCAGGCCGGGTCCCCCCAGCCTCGCGTAGAGCTCGTCGCTGGTGATGTCAACGCCATCCCGAAGTGACAACCCATCGACCTGGATTGACATCGGGATGACATTCACCCAGGGAGCATCACCCAGGGAGGGCGGCAGGCACGCCCCGCTGTCGACCACCAGCGCCGTCTGAGCCACCGGCCCCACTAGGGCACCGCCTCAGAGCCGTTGGGGGAGGGCCCTGGGCGATCCCCCAACGCGCCTTCCTGGCCAGGGAGGGCCGGACGCGCGCTGTCCGCCCTGGTCATCTCGTGCACCTCTCCCTCCACTGCGGCCACCCGGACCACCGAGGACCATCTCGCCCACACCGGGGCGATCCGGCCCACTCCCAGCCGACCACGTCGCCCGAAGCTAAGGATATTGCCCAAGGCAATCGCGGTAGATCGTCATCAGCCGGGCCAGCATGGCCGACATCTCATGATGACGCTCCGCCTCTTGACGTGCCAGGCGTCCTCTCCGGGCCAATTCCTGCGGGTCTCGCTCCGCCCGCTCCAGGATCTCAGTGATCGACCGGACGAGAGCCCGCGGGTCCAGCCTGGCGGCGATCTCACCGACCAGCTCCGCCCCGCCTGCCGGAGTTGCGGCCACCGCACTGCCGCTGGCCATGGCCTCCAGCAGTGCGATCGACAACCCCTCGGCACTGGAGGGAAGGCAGAAGAGGTCCACCGCCCTCCAGAAGTCCACCCGCTGGTCGGTGGTCAGCAGCTGTCCCAGGTAGAGCACGCGAGGGTCCCGCTGGGCCTCCCGGACCCGGTCTTGAAGCACCCCGCTGCCGGCCACGATGAGCCGGGTATGAGGACCCAGCCGGGCCGCCTGGAAGCCGGCCAGGAGTTCGCGCACGCCCTTCTCCGGGTCCAGCCGACCAGCGTACCCCACCACCAATCGAGCCCCGGCCAGCCGGCCCTGTCGGAGCTTCGACGGTCCAGGGCTGAAGCGCTTGGTGTCGACGGCGTTGGGGACGACCACGATCCGATCCTGGTCAACCCCCACCTCACTCAGCTGGAGGCGGTGTTCGTCGGCGAAGACGATCACCCGCTGATAGCCGCGCAGCCGCGGCGCCCAGAAGCGATGGAGCTCGCGCATCACCAGCGCCCGGCCGGTCCCCCTTCTTCCGAAGGGGAGGTGGAAGGTGGCCACCGTGGCTGCACCTCTCCTCCGGGCCTCTCGCCCCAGCCAGCCGTCCGCGAGGGTGAAGCTGAGTGAGGAGTGAACCACCTCCGGACTTGTCCGGGCTAGCCAGTTCGACATCTGGCGGCGAAAACCCGGACCGGGCATCGTGACCGTTTTGAAGCGCCAGGTGGGCCAGCCGATCCGGTGGGCCTCGTCCACGGGGACGCCCGATCCGTCCCTGGTGGCGTGGTGGAACCAGACCTCGGCGCCCTCAGACAACAGGCCGCTCACGACATCCGACGAGTAGGAGGTGAGCCCATCCGCTCGGGCTCCCACGGCGTGGCCGAACCAGGCCAGCCGCAGCCGCTCGGCGTCGCCCGGCTCAGAGGGCGGGGAGGTCAATGAACCGGTCCCGGTTGAAGGGGTACCACTGCTCCGGCCAGCGCCGAACCGCCGCCTCGAAGACCGGGATTATCTGACCGAGCGCGGTCGCGGGGTCCGTACCGGGTTCGATCCAGACCGGCGGATGCACCTCGACCAGGTATCCGCCTCCCGGGCGCCGGACACAGGTGGCGGGCACCAAGGGCGCCCCGGTCCGGGCGGCCAGCGCGGCCGGCGCGGTCGAGAACCGGGCCAGATGCCCCAGGAACGGGACCACCACCGACGGGGTCTCACCGGGGATGTCCGCGACCAGGGCGACCCACTTTCCCGAGCGCAGCGTCCGGAGCAGGGTCCTCGGCGACCGGGATGCCAGGACCACCCGGAACCCGATCTCCGCCCGGGCCCAGATCACCAGGTTGGCCAAGGTGGGGTTGCCCTCATCGGCCATGACCCCGGTGAGATCAATTCTGTGGGCCAGCGCGAATGCGCCGGGGACGTCCCAGCTGCCGTAGTGGATCGTCACCAGGATCCCGCCGTGGCCGGTCAAATTGAGGGGATCAAGATTGGCCTCGACCCCGAACGTCTGCATCTCGGAGACCACTCGGGTCCGGGGAAGGTGGTGGGCGTAGAGGAAATCGAGCGAGGTCCTGGCGTACTCCCGAAAGCTGCGGGCGGCCAGCCTGCGGGCCTCCCAGCGGTCGAGCTCGG
>JBEKRL010000016.1:0-54877 GCA_049518775.1 Candidatus Dormibacteria bacterium | reverse complement strand
GAAGTAGGCTGCAAGGCCACGCTGCATGGTGATCTCCCAGACCAGCTGACGCAGGCACCCGGCCGCGGCATTGCGACAGTTGGCGTAGGCCGGCTGGCCCTCCGACTGCCGCGCCACGTTGAGCTCGGCCAGGACCCGCCGCGGCATGTAGACCTCGCCCCTCACCTCGAACCTGGCCGGGATGGGGTGCCCGGTCGGCCCCTTGAGACCCTGGGGAATGTCGTCCAGGGTCCGAAGATTTGCGGTCACATCCTCGCCCTCCTGGCCATCGCCCCGGGTCGCCCCCAGGGTCAGCTCCCCACCCTCATAGGTCAGGCTCACCGCCAGGCCGTCGATCTTGAGCTCGGCCACCAGCCGTGGTTCCAGCCCCAGGGACCGGCGCAGACGGGCCTGGAAGCCGTCGACCTCCTCCAGCGAGAACGCGTTCTGGAGCGAGTACATCGGCACCAGGTGGCGGACCTTGCGAAAGGGAGTGGCCACGTGAGCGCCCACCGAGCGGGTGGGCGAGTCCTTGGTCTGGAGCCTGGGGTAGGTGGCCTCCAGCTCCTCCAGCTCCCGGAAGAGGGCGTCGAACTCGGCGTCGGAGATCTCCGGCGCGTCGAGCACGTAGTAGAGATAGCTGTGGTGCGCCAGCTCCTCTCGGATCTCGGCGGCTCGGCGCCGGGCCTGGCTGGGGATCGCGGCCGGCGCCATCGGGGCCTAGCCGTCGACCCGGCGCAGAATCGCGTCGCTCACCGCGAAGCGCCGCACTCCCGAAGTCGCGAACTCGATGACGACCTCCTCCCCACCCGGTCCCATCTCACTGGCGCGGATCAGGCCCCGGCCAAAGCGGGCGTGCTCCACCCTGTCCCCAGCCTGGAAGCGGCTCTGCTTGACCACCTCCGGCCCCGGGGCGGTGGCATGCTCGAAGACCACCTCCCGGGCCCGGCGCAGTGGCAGAGGCTGGCCCCTCGCAGCCACCGGGGGAACGTAGCCCGGCTGCGGCCCGGCGGCTCCGACGTGCCAGCTCTCCACCTCAGACTGCTGCCCTAGCGGGGCCAGGAACCGAGACGGGATCGCCGGACTGGGACTGCCGTAGACGTGGCGACGGAAGCAGTGGCTGAGGTAGAGCCGTCGCTTGGCCCTAGTCATGCCCACATAGAGGAGCCGGCGCTCCTCTTCGATCTCGCCGAGGGTGTCCAGGGAGCGGCTGTGGGGTAACAGCCCCTCCTCAACCCCGGTGATGAAGACGACCGGGAACTCCAGCCCCTTGACCTGGTGCAGGGTGATCAGGGTGACCGCCCTGGTGGACTCCTCCATCTGGTCCACCTCGCCGGCCAGTGCCACCTGCTCCAGGAACAGTGGCAGGGCCTCCGCCGAGGCCAGCTCCCCCTGCTCCGCGGCCAGTCCCCGAAGCTCCATGACATTGGCCCACCGTTCCTCTCCCTCCAGGCTGCCATCCCGGACGAACTGGCGGTACCCGCTCCGGTCCAGGAGCCGGTCCAGCACCGTCACCAGGGGCCACGGGCGGCCCCACTCCGAGACCTCGAGGATCATTTCCCGGAAGCGCCGCAAAGAGTTGGCGGCGGCTCCCCGGACGCCGACCGCCTGAGGGTCCTGGAGGAGCTCCCAGTGAGAGACCCCCGCCTCCTGGGTGGCCCCCATCAGCTGACTGAGGGACTGGGCGCCTATCCCCCGCTTGGGGACCCTGATGGCACGCTCGAAGGCGAGCCGGTCCTGGGGATGGTCGAGGAGGCGCAGGTAGGCGAGCACGTCCTTCACCTCCCGCCGCTGGTAGAAGCGGACTCCCCCCACCAGCCGGTAGGGGATCCCCGCCCTGAGCAGGGTGTCCTCGAGTGCCCGGGACTGGGCGTTGGTGCGGTACACGACCGCGATCTCGCCGAAGTCGCACTCCCCTGAGTCCACCAGTCGCCTCGCCTCCTGGGCCACCGCGTTGGCCTCCTCCCGCTCGTCGTAGAGCTGGGCCACCACCACCGGCGTCCCATCCGGACCCTCGGTCCAGAGCCCCTTGTCGAGCCGCTCTGAGTTCTCCCGGATCACCGACTGGGCGGCCCCGAGAATGGCCTTGGTGCTCCGGTAGTTCTGCTCCAGCGGGATCACCAGGGCGTCGGGGTAGTCACGCTGGAACTCCAGGATGTTGCGGAGGTCGGCGCCACGCCAGCTGTAGACCGACTGGTCGGGGTCGCCCACCACCGTGATCCGGCGGTGCTCCTCGACCAGGCTCCGGAGCAGCAGGTACTGGGCCCGGTTGGTGTCCTGGTACTCGTCGACCAGCACGTGATCGAAGCGAAGGCGGTAGCGCTCGCGGGCCTCCTCCGATCCCTGGAGCAGCTCCACCGCCCGGAAGAGCAGGTCGTCGAAGTCGAGGGCCCCCGCACCTTCTAGGAGGCCCTGGTAGCGGGGATAGACCGAGGCCACCTGGGACTCCACGTACCCCACGGCGCCGTCCGCATAGGGGCCGGGCCCCTTGAGATCATTCTTGGCCCGGGAGATCTCGGCGGAGACCGTCGAGGGGCTGGTCCGCTTCTCGTCCACCCCAGCCAGGCGCATGGCCTCCTTGATCAGCGCCAGCTGGTCCACCTCGTCGTAGATGACAAAGTTGCGGGGCACTCCGATCAACTCCCCGCGCTCCCGCAGGATGCGGGCGCTGCAGGCGTGGAAGGTGCCCAGCCACATGCCGTAAGGCTCGGCCCCCAGCAAGGTGGTGATCCGCTCCCGCATCTCCCGGGCCGCCTTGTTGGTGAAGGTCACCGCCATCACCCGGCCCGGGCTGGCCCGGTGCTGAGCCAGGAGGTGGACGATCCGGTGGGTCAGGACCCTGGTCTTCCCGGAGCCCGCCCCGGCCAGGACCAGGACCGGGCGGTCAGGAGCCAGCACCGCCTCCAGCTGGGCGGGGTTGAGCCCGCTCAGCACACCTGCGGCCTCCGGGGCCGCGCCGGGACCAGCGGTTGGCCCCAATCTGGCCAGCTCGGTCAATCCTGGGCCGCCGGCGAGATCGCGCTCAGCGACCCGTAGAGCTCTGGCCGGCGGTCGAGCAGGGTATGGTTCCTTGGCGTTCGCTGCCGGGCGGCGACGGCGCGGCCCAGATCCAGGTCGGCCACTAGGAGCGCCTCGTCGGAGCGCGCCGCGGGGCCGGTGAGCATCCATCCATCCGGGCCCACGATGCAGCTGCAGCCCACGAACTCGATGCCCCTCTCGGTCCCGATCCGGTCGGCCGCGGCCACGAAGACCTGGTTCTGCGTGGCGATCGCCACACAGGCGTAGTTGCCCATGGTCCATCCCCGCTCGTCGAGCACCTGGCGGCGAAAGTTGGCCACCCAGTTGGTGGGAATGCAGACGATGTCGGCACCAGCCAGGGCCAGCACCCGGGCCGCCTCCGGGAACCAGACGTCGTAGCAGATCAGCAGCCCCACTCGTCCCAGGGGCAGATCGAAGACCGGGAAGCCCCCCTCCCCAGGCTCGAAATAGCTCTTCTCGTCAAAGAAGAGGTGGGCCTTGCGATAGACCCCGACCACCCCGTCCGGGCCCAGCAGCGCGGCTGAGTTGAACCGCCCCCGGGGGGTGCTCTCGGCGAACCCCGCCACCACCCAGACCCCGTCCCGGTGGCAGGCCTCGATCCACCTCGTCAGGGTCGGACCCCCCGCGGCCGGCTGGGAGGACCGCTCGGCCTCCTCGGAGCTGGCGAACACGTAGCCCGAGGCGGCCAGCTCCGGCAGCACGATGAGGTTGGCGCCGGCCGCGGCCGCCCTCCCGATCCACTCGCTGCCCAGGGCCGCGTTCGACTCCAGTTCCCCCACCTGGGGCGCGTACTGGCAGACCGCCAGCGTGATCCGGGAGGGCCTGGGCACCGGGACATTCTCCGCCTGAGCGACGGTCAGAAGTCCATGTCCTCCATCCCGCCCATGCCACCCATCCCGCCCATGCCACCCATCCCGCCCATGCCGTCGCCGCCCCCACCCATCGGAAGCGCCGACTCGGACACCGGGATGTCGGCCACCAAGGCCTGCGTCGTCAGCAGCAGCCCGGCCACCGAAGCGGCACTCTGGAGGCTGGTCTTGACCACCTTGGTGGGATCGATGATGCCGGCCTTGACCAGATCCCCGTACTCCAAGGTCTGCACGTCCAGCCCCTCGGTCGGGCCCATCGCCCGGACCGCCTCCAGCGCCACCGAGCCGTCCAATCCGGCATTGGCGGCCAGCTGGCGGACCGGGACCTCCAGGGCTCGCCGCACGATCTCGGCACCGGTCTGCTCATCGACGTCACCATCGAGCTTGGAGATCTTGGCTGCCGCCAGCAGCAGGCTCTTACCTCCGCCCGGAAGGATCCCCTCCTCGACCGCCGCCCGGGTCGCACCCAGGGCGTCCTCGACCCGCTCCTTGCGCTCCTTGAGGGCGGTCTCGGTGGGAGCCCCCACGCGGATCACCGCCACACCGCCGACGAGCCTGGCCTTGCGCTCCTGAAGCTTCTCCCGGTCCCAGTCCGAGTCGGTCTGCTCCACCTGCTGCTCGATCTCGCGCACCCGCTCGCTGACCCGCTCCTGGCTGCCCTTCCCCTCGACGATGGTGGTGTCGTCCTTGGTCACCACGACTCGCCGCGCCGAGCCCAGCTGGGCCAGGGTGAGCCCCTCTATGGTCAGGCCCAGCTCCTCGGAGATGACCTCGGCCCCAGTCAGAACTGCGATGTCCTGAAGGGTGGCGGTGCGGCGGTCGCCGAAGCCGGGAGCCTTGACGGCGCAGGCGATGATGGTGCCTCGCAGCCGATTCACCACCAGGACAGAGAGCGCCTCCCCGTCGACATCCTCGGCGATCACCAACAGCGGACGACCTCCCTGGACCGCGAGTTCCATCGGGGGGACGATGTCGGCGAGCGCCGAGAGCTTGCGCGCCGTCACCAGGATGAGGGGATCCTCCAGTACCGCCTCCATCGCCTTCTGGTCGGTGACCAGGTACGAGGAGACATAGCCGCGGTCGAACTGCATTCCGTCGACCACCTTGACCTCGGTCTCGATCCCGGAGGACTCCTCCACCGTGATCACCCCGTCCGAGGTGACCCGCTCCATGGCGTCGGCGATCATCTCCCCTATCTCCGCGCTGCCGCTGGAGATGGTGGCGACATGGGCGACGTCATCGCGCCCCGCCAGGGGCCTGCTGAGCCGGTCCAGCTCGGCCAGCGCCATCCCGGTGGCCTTGTCAATGCCTCGCTTGAGCCCGATCGGCGATGCCCCCGCGGCCAGGTTGCGCATCCCCTCGACGACCATGGCCTCGGCCAGGAGCGCGGCTGTGGTGGTGCCATCCCCGGCCAGGTCGTTGGCCCGGCGGGCAGCCTCGGCCAGGAGCTGCGCGCCCATGTTCTCGAAGTGGTCGGGGAGCTCGATGTCCCTCACGATGGTGGCCCCATCGGCGGTCACCTGGGGGCTCCCGTACTTGCGGTCAATCACCACCGAGCGCCCCCTCGGACCCAGGGTCGGCCGAACTGCGGTGGCCACCTGCGCGGTGCCCCGTAGGATGGCCATGCGAGCCTGCTCATCGAACTTCAGTTGCTTGGCTGGCACTTGATCATCTCTCCTAGGCGTTGGGGGCTGGGCTCGCGGCAACCCCTCATCTGGTCCCGCGAGCCCTCAGCTCAACTGTTCAGGCCTTGTGCTTGGCTGTGACCACTGCGAGGATGTCCCGCTCCGAGAGGATGAGGTAGTCCTGCTCATCGATCTTGATCTCCGATCCCGAGTACTTGGCGTAGATGATGCGATCGCCGACCGCCACATCCATTGCCACCCTCTGCCCGGTCTGCTCGTTGTACTTGCCATTCCCGACCGCCTCGACCAGGCCCTCCTGGGGTTTCTCCTTGGCCGTGTCCGGTAGCACGATTCCGCTCTTGGTGGTCTCTTCGCGCTCGAGCGGCTTCACCACCACGCGGTCAGCCAGTGGCCGTAGCTTCAGGGCCATTCCCTACCTCCTGCACTGTTAGCACTCAACCCTTGTGAGTGCTAACAGTCTATGCCCGCGGCGGCCCGAACTGCAAGTCCACTGAGTCGCCCTGAGCAATGCCGACTCGGGGAACCTCCGGGGGCTAGGATCGGGGCACCAATGTCCCTGTCTCCGCCTCCCTCGAGCGAGCCCGATGAGCGCATCGTCGATTACGACAGCGGCTTCGACTACCCCGCCTTCTGGGCCAACCGGGATTACGAGCGGTGGGTGGAGGCCCGGATCCTGCACCGGCTGCTGCCCCGCCTCGGCCGGACCCGCTGGTTCGCCGACTTCGGCGCCGGCTTCGGCAGGAACGCCGCCCGTTACCTGGAGGTGACCGACCGCGCCCTCCTGGTGGACTACTCGGTGGCCAACCTCACCCGGGCCGGCGAGTACCTGGCCCCTGAGATCAGCGCTGGCCGGGTCCATCTCCTGCGCGCCGACCTGGGCCGGTTGCCGCTGGCGGACTCGGCCGTGGAGGCCGCCATGGTGGTCCGGGTGCTCCACCACCTCACCGACGTGGACCGCTGCCTCACCGAGATGGCCCGGACCGTGGAGCGCCACTGGCTGCTGGACGTGCCCATCAAGCATCACATCCTGGGACGGCTCCGGGCCGCGGCCCGGGGCCGCTACCGGGAGCTCTCCGGCCCCCAACCGATGGTCACCGGCTCGACCGAGTATCCCTTCTACACGTACCAGATGGAGCAGATCCGAGCCTGCCTGCGCAGGGCCGGCTTCGAGACCCAGACGGTCGCCAGCGTCAACAACTTCCGGCGCTGGGACCAGTCGCTGCCCCCCCTGGCGGTGCGGGCTCTGCGGCCTTTGGTCTACTCCATGGAGCTGGCCGCCCAGCGGCTTGGCCGGGGCTGGTGGGGCCCCAGCCAGTTCCTGATGGCGGAGCGACGCGAGCCCCAGCCGGCGCACCTTCCCCAACCTCTGGCCACGCTGACTCCGGAGCTGGCCGGGCTGGCCCGGCGCCTGCAGTGCCCCTCCTGCCGGGCTGCCCTGGAGTGGACCCTGGAGGTGGCGCTTTGCCCCTCCTGCCGACGCCGCTATCCGCGAACCGGGGCCTTCTGGGACTTCTCGGTCTGAGGCTGCGACGCCGGCCTCCCCTCGGGGCGGGTCGGCCCCGATAGCTCAGGCGTAGGCGCGCAGGCCCGGCTCGACATCGAAGGGAACCCGGTCGAAGCCATGCACCGACCGTCGGGTCCACCCGGCGGCCCCGATCATCGCGGCGTTGTCGGTGCAGAGCTCGGGAGCGGGGATGGTGACCTTGGCCATCCCCTCCAGCCGGCTCCGGACCTGGGCCCGGAGGAGCCGGTTGCTGGCCACCCCGCCGGCGAGGACCACCTGCCCGCAACCGGTCCTCTCCACCGCGGCCTCGAGCTGGGTGCAGAGCGTCTCCACGGCGGCGAGGCGGAAGCTAGCGGCGATGTCGGCTACCCTCTCCGGGTCCAGCTGGCCCAGATCCCGCACCAGATAGAGGACGGCCGTCTTCAGCCCGCTGAAGGAGAAGGAGAAATCCGGCAGCACCGGTCGGGGTAGCCGGTAGCGCAGGGGGTTCCCCGACGCCGCCACGTGGTCGATCGCCGGACCTCCCGGGTACCCCAGGCCCAGGGTGCGGGCGACCTTGTCGAAGGCCTCTCCCACCGCATCGTCGCGGGTGGCCCCCATCAGCAGCACCCGGTCGTGGGCCTGGTAGTGGATGAGATCGGTGTGGCCCCCGCTCACCACCAGGGCCACGAACGGAGGCTCGAGGGCGGGGTCGGTGATCCGGGCCGCCAGCACATGGCCGCTCATGTGGTTGACCCCCACCACCGGCAGGCCCCTCGCTGCCGCCAGGCTCTGGGCGTAGGCGGAGCCCACCGCCAGGCAGCCGATGAGACCCGGACCCCTGGTCACCGCGATCCCGTCCAGCCGCGACCAGTCGCCGCCAAGGGGAAGCATCGCCTCCGCCACGACCGCCCCGATCCACTCCAGGTGCATCCTGGCGGCCAGTTCCGGAACCACCCCCCCGAACGCGGCGTGGGCCTGAGCCTGGGAGGCCACCACCGAGCTCTCCACACTGAAGTCGTCCCCCACCAGCGCCGCAGCCGTCTCATCGCAGGAGGTCTCCACGGCCAGCATCCTCACCGCGACGGGAACCCCTCTTCCGGCCGTACGCCCATCCCCTCGGCATCGACCCGGTCCAGGATCCGCAGGAAGCGTCGCTTGAAGGCGGGCGCCTGGATCAGGTCGGACCACATCACCAGGGCATCCTCGCCGTTGTCCGTGTAGTAGCCGCGGCGCCGTCCGATCACCTTGAAGCCGAAGGTGTCGTAGAGGTGGATGGCGGGCTCGTTCGTCGGTCTCACCTCAAGGCTGATGAAGTTGGCCCGAAGCGCGTACGAGCGGTTGACCAGAGCGGCGAACATGACCCGGCCCAGGCCCTTGCCTTGCTGCTCCGCCGCCACCCCAATGGTGGTCACGTGCGACTCCTCGCCCACCGCCCAGAGCCCGCCGTACCCGACGATCTCCCCGGAACGTCGCAGGCACAGGTAGTGGGCGGCGTGGTTGTAGGTGAGCTCGCGCTGGTAGGCACTCCCCGGCCACGGGGTGGGGAAGACCGCGAGCTCGATGCGGCGCACATCGGCGATGTCGGCGTCGCGCATCGGGCTCAGCTCGAGCCGCTCTCCCAGCATGACCATCACTCGGCCCCTACCGATTCCGGGTAATCCGCGCTGAGCAGATCGTAGCCCGTGACCCGGGCGGGCCCCAGGCTCACGATCCGGGCCAGCGCCTGGCGCCGGTCCCGGCTCGCGAGCAACCGGCCAAGCCCTGGGGGAAGTTGGCGTCCCTGGCCTGGCGAGCCAATCACCGCCTTGGCCGGCAGCCACTCCCCCGGCCATCCCCCATCCCTTCCCAGGAGCTGCACCGGGCCGGCCGCCCGCCAGCGGGCCGGGCCCGGACCGGCAGTCTCCGGACTCATGAGCTGCCCGAGCGTGCCACCCCGACCGGCATCCGCCAGCGCCAGCGCCATCTCCTGGCCGGGCTCGGCCTGCGCCGCCACGACCTCCAGGCTCCCCACCAGGGAGAGCGGCAGGGAGAGTGCCTGGGCGACCCCCAGGGCGGACGCCAGCCCAGTCCTCACCCCCATGTAGGAGCCCGGGCCCCGCACCGCCACCAGCGCGCCCACACGGTCCCGCTCGGCCCCGAGCGCGACCACCACGGCGGCGAGCAGCCCCACCTCGGACGGAGCTGGCTCGGGCAACCCCCGAAGCGCGCCGTCGGCACCCACCAGCACCACGACAGGCTGCTCGCGAACTGAGCCGTCGATCACCAGGGTCAGGTCCCTGGCCACGTCAGAGGTCTCCTGCCAGGCCCGCAGGAAGCGTCAGCCTCAGCTCCCGCTCGGAGCGGGAGACGATGGCCAGCTCCACCTCACCGTTGAACCAGGTCCGATCCGCCCGGTCCGGCCACTCCACCACCACTGCACCATCCCCGAGCGCCTCATCTATCCCCAGTGTGCGCAGGTCCACCCCGGGCTCCAGCCGGAACAGGTCAAGGTGGTGAACGGTGACCCTCCCCGGGTATACGGAGTGGAGGAGAAAGGTGGGGCTGCGGACGTCCTGCCCGCCTCCCGCGCCGGCCACGATCCCCTGGGCCGTGACGGTCTTGCCCGCCCCCATGGGCCCCCGCAACGCCAGGCAGTCCCCCGGGCGCAGGGCCTCCCCGATCCGTCGCCCGATCTCGCGGGTGTCCTCCTCGGAACGGGTGCGCAGCGACACCCGCCGGGTCGGCTCAGAAGTGGCGGAATCCATCCCGTTCCGGCAGCGCCACCGGCTCCCCTCCCGGCCGCGAGAGCAGCCGGACTCCCGGCTCCTCGGTAAGCCGCCCGATCTCGGAGATCGGTGGCAGCTGATCCCCCCAACCCGCGAGCGCCGAGCCCAGTCGGATCGGGGAGATGGCCGCCAGCAGCTCGTAGTCCTCCCCTCCGTTGAGTGCCAGCGAGCGGCCGGCGGAGTCCGGCTGCAGCCCCGCGCCGAGCGGAAGCCGGTCGAGCCAGATCTCCATCCCCACCCGGCTGGCCGCTCCGATCCGAGCGGCGTCAAGGAGCAGGCCGTCGCTGATGTCGGTCATCGCCGACGCGCCCAGCCGCCGGAGCGCCCGTCCCGCCTCGAGCCGGGCGCCGGGCTGGAGCAGGCGCTGTCGCCACGCCGGCGGCACATCCCGGCAGCCCCGCTCCAGCAGCTCCAGGGCGGCGGCGGCGAGTCCCAAGCTCCCGGTGACCAGCACCGCGTCACCGGGGGACCCTCCTCCCAACTGCACTGGGTCCCGGTCGCCGAGCTCGCCCAGCACGGTCACGGTCAGGGCCAGAGGGCCTGCGGTCCCGCTGAGGTCGCCGCCCAGCACCACCGCCCCATCCTCAGCGGCCGCCTCCACCAGGCCCAGCTCAATCGCCCGCAGAGCGGTCAACGAGGTCCGGGCCGGGACCAGCGCGGCGAGCAGCCCGCCCCCAGCATCGGCCCCCATCGCCGCCAGGTCGGATACCGCAGCCCTCCACGCCTTCCAGCCGACCTGGTAGGGGGACTGGTAGCTCCTCCGGAAGTCGACATCCTCGACCAGGGTGTCGGTCGAGACCACCGCCAGCGCCCCTGCGGAGACGCGCCAAGCTGCCGCATCGTCGCCCACCCCCACCACCACCGCATCGGAGCGGACAGTTCGGGACAGTTCCATCAGAGCGTCGAGAACGGCCGTCTCCCCCCGCGCAGAGATGGGGTCGTCCCCGTCCCAGCTGGCGCTCCGGAGCGCGATCGCGGCTCCGCGGACCGGCGCCCCCGTCAGCTCGACACCACCGCGGTCGGCACCAGCCTGCCTCCCCCAGGAGCGCTGGGTACCGGACCGCTCTCGGGGTGGTACGCCGCCAGACCCGCCAGGTGAGCTACGCGCCCACCCCCACCACGAACTGCTGTCGAGATCAGCGGGGGGACCTCGCGGATGGGGCTGGCGCCATCAGGCAAGAGGTGGAGCCCACGGTCACGCAGCCGAGCGCTGGGCGCGAGACCGGTCGCGGACCGCTCCGGTCCAAACAGGCGTGGAACATCGGTCAATTCTATTCAAGATCTCCGCAGGCACCGTCCCCCAACACCTCTCGGGGAAGCCGCGCCTGCAGGGCGGTGGTGACCTCGTAGTTGACCGTCCCCAGCCGGTCCGCCACCTCCTCGGCACTGAGCCGGGCCCCTCCGTCCGACCCGATCAAGGTGGCGACATCACCCGCCACCACCTCGGGCAGCTCACCCACGTCAACGGTGCTGAGGTCCATGGACACCGCCCCGACCAGGGGCCGCTCCCGGCCCCGGATGAGGACACCTCCCCAGTTCCGGGGCGAGCGCCGGAACCCGTCCCCGTAGCCCACCGTGATGGTCGCGACCCTCATCCGCCGCGGCGCCCGGAAGCCCTCTCCGTAGCCCACCGCTGTACCTGGCGCGATGGTGCGCACCTGGGCCACGGTGGCACGGAGGCTGAGGATCGGCTCCCGCTGCCTCCCGTCCGGTGTGCGCAGGCCCAGGAGCTCGATCCCGGAGCGGACCAGGTCCAGACGCGACTCCGGCACCGTGCGCCAGGCGGCGCTGTTGGCGGCGTGGCGCACTCGGAACCGGTGCCCGGCGGCTTCGGCGGCGGCTAGCGCCGACTCGAAGCGGTCCAGCTGCTCCAGGGTCACGGCACGGTCCTCCCCCTTGCGGAAGTGGGTGAAGCAGCCCTCCAGATCGACGTGGCTGAAATCGGCGGCGCGCCGAACGAAGTCCGCCAGGGTCTCCGGAGCCAGCCCCAGCCGGCTCATCCCGGTGTCCACCTTGACGTGGGCGGTGGCCAACCTCCCCTGGTGCTGACCGGCCCGGTCCAGCGCGTCCAGGAACTGGGGGTCGAAGACCGTTATCGCCAACCGGGCGCTCACGGCTGCCGCCACCTGGTCCGGCGGCGTGTAGCCCAGGACCACGATCGGGGCATTGATTCCTGCTTGGCGCAGCTCCAGCGCCTCTCCGACGGTGGCCGTGGCCAGCCGGCTGGCCCCACTCTGGAGGGCCGTCCTGGCCACCGGCACAGCCCCGTGGCCGTAGGCGTTGGCTTTGACCACTGCCATGAGGGGGACCCCACCGAGTTCCTGCACCACCGCGGCCACGTTCCGTCCCAGGGCTCCCAGGTCCAGCTCGATCCAGGTCGGGCGCCGGGCCGACCTCATGGCCGTGGGGGAGCCGCTGGCCGTCTCGGTCACGGCCGTTCCGCTCTGGCGGTGGTCGCCTCCTGCTGCCGCCGCACGGCCTCCTGGACCTCGACCAGGGCGCCCGCGACCTCACTGGCCAGGATCCCCGCGCGGCCGCGGAGGAAACCCAGCCGGGTCCCCGCCTCGCCGTGGAGAAAGACTCCGGTCCGCGCCGCCTGATAGGGTTCCAACCCCTGGGCCAACAGCGACCCGATCAGCCCTGCGAGAACGTCGCCAGTGCCGCCGGTCGCCAGGACGGAGGTGTGGTGATCGTCGGTCCAGGTCCTCCCATCGGGTGCCGCCACCACCGTCCCAGCTCCCTTCAGGACCAGCACCACCCCCATCTGCTCGGCCATCCGCGCGCTGAAGCCTTGACGATCGGACTCGACCTCGGACAGCTCCATCCCGGCCAGCCGAGCCGCTTCCAGGGGATGGGGGGTCAGCACGCTGCCCCGCGGGATTCGGCGACGAACCTCCGGCCAGGCCGAGCAGACATTGAGCGCGTCAGCATCCAGCACCAGGCTCCAAGCGGCAGCGCCGGCAGCCGCAAACAGCCCCTCCAGCAGGCCCGCCACGGGGCCATCCTGGCCCAGCCCAGGTCCGCAGACCACCGCCTGGGCGGACCGCAGCGCAAGCTGTGCCTGACCCAGGGCCTCCGGCCCCAGTGCCGAGCCCGAGGCTGCAACCGGCACCCGGATCACCTCCGGGGGCAGCGAGCCGGTCTCGGGCCCGGCGACCAGCGCCTTGACCTTGCCCGCTCCCCCTCGGAGAGCTCCCAGGCTGCAGAGCACGGCGGCCCCAGGGAAGGCGGGGCTGCCGGCCACCACCACCACCGTGCCGAATGTGCCCTTGTGGCCGTCGCTGGGACGGGATGGCAGCTCCAGGTCCTCGGGCAACCTTCCCCACAGCCACCGGCTCTGGGGCCCCCGACCCGAGAGCGCGGCGACGGCGATCCCCAGGCCGGCGTCGTGGGTGAGGGCGATCGCCAGCCCCTCCACCGGCTCGCCGCCGACCAGGGCCCGGGGCGCCCCCCCCGGAAGCCTCACCACAGCGATCCGGCTGTAGAGGGGAATCGGCCAACCCATGGAGCCGAACACCTTGCGAACCGCCTCCTTGGCCGCCCAGCGGGCGGCCAGCCGCTCGGGACGCCCGCGGCAGTACTCAACCTCGCCGGCCGTGAAGTACTTGACCGCGAACTCGGGGTGGCGCCGAAGCAGCGCTCGGACTCGCTCCACCGAGCTCACGTCAACCCCAACCGCCAGGGGTGGGTTCACGCCCGAGCCGGCCGCAGGGGTCACTCGACGGTGACGGACTTGGCCAGGTTCCGGGGCCTGTCGACCTCCAAGCCGCGCTTCATGGCTGCATGGTATGCCAGGAGCTGACCCACCAGGACATTCGCCAGGGGCGCCACCGGCTCGGGCAGCCGGGGGACCCGGATCAGGCGCTCGACGACATCGTCGAGACTGGAGTCCCCGTCGTTGACGATCGCCAGCACCGGGCTCTCGCGCGCCCTCGATTC
Source organism: Candidatus Dormibacteria bacterium (assembly GCA_049518775.1). Classification (GTDB taxonomy): domain Bacteria; phylum Chloroflexota; class Dormibacteria; order Aeolococcales; family Bog-877; genus Bog-877. Next base: position 41,154 of record JBEKRL010000016.1, on the reverse strand, counting down.
CTGCACGTTGCTGCGGATCTTCTCCCTGGTGGCCGACTCCGTGGCGAAGGCCACCACCGGGGTCTCCCCATCCAGGAGCGCGATCGGGCCGTGCTTAAGCTCGCCCGCCGGGTAGGCCTCGGCGTGGATGTACGAGACCTCCTTCAACTTCAACGCCGCCTCCATCACCACCGGGTAGTTGTAGCCCCGACCGATGTAGAGCGCGGAGCGGTACTCCGACAGCCACTCGCCGAACGGGGCGATTAGCTCCTCGCGGGCCAGAATCTGGCGTTGGGCCGCGGCCACCTGGTGCAGGGCATTGGCCAGCTCGCGACGATCCCCCTCCCCCGCCGCTCCCCTCGCCTGGGCCAGACGCAGGGCCAGCAGCAAGCCGCAGGCGACCTGGTTGACAAAGGTCTTGGTCGCCACCACACAGACCTCCGGGCCGGCGTGGGTGTTGATGACCGCGTCGGCCTCCAGCGAAAGAGTGCTCCCGACCACGTTGGTCAGGGCCAGGAGGTGACTGCCCTGGGAACGCGCCAGCCGGGCGGCCGCCAGGGTGTCCGCGGTCTCCCCCGATTGCGAGATGGCCACCGCCAGGGTCCTACCACCCGGTGGCTGGGGGCGGTAGCGCCATTCGGACGCGAAGTCCACCGCCACCGGAATCCCGGCCACATCCTCGATCGCATACTTGGTGAGCAGTCCCGCGATGTACGCCGTGCCCGCCCCCACGATCTGGACCCGCTCGAACTGGCGCAGCTCCTCGTCGTCGGCCGCCCAGTCGGCGAACTCCACCTTTCCGTCCCCGAGCAGCCGTCCGCGAAGTGCGTTCTCCAGCGCCGCCGGCTGCTCGTTGATCTCCTTGGCCATGAAGTTGGGGAAACCGCCCCGCTCCGCCTGGATCACGTCCCAGTCCACCCGCACCACCCGGGGAGCGGGCTCCGTCCCATCCACCACCGAGGTCACCACCGGACCGACCGGGCTCAGCACCACCATCTCCCCCTCGGCCAACACCAGCGCCTGCTTGGTGTAGGGGATGATCGCGGTCAGGTCCGAGCTGAGGAACCATTCGTCAGCTCCTATCCCGACCACCAGCGGGGCGTTGAGCCGGGCCCCAATCAGGGTGTCGGGATCGGTGGAGCTCAGCACCACCACGGCGTAGGCGCCGGTCAAGCGCCCCAGCGCCTTGCGGGTGGCGGCAACCAGGTCGCCGTCGTAGCACTCCTCGATCAGGTGGGGCAGGACCTCGGTGTCCGTGTCGGAGACGAACTGGTGCCCGCTGCCCTCGAGCTCCCGCTTCAACTCGGCGAAGTTCTCGATGATCCCGTTGTGGATCACGTAGAAGCGGCCGGTGCAGTCGATATGGGGATGGGCGTTGGCATACGAGGGCCGGCCGTGGGTGGCCCAGCGGGTGTGCCCCATCCCCACCCGACCGGCCATCTCGGTACCATCAACCTTGGCCAGGAGGGCGGCCACCTTCCCCGGGGACTTCACCGACCGGGCGGTGCCATCTGGGGCCACCACCACCAACCCGGCCGAGTCGTAGCCCCGGTACTCGAGCCGTTGCAGGCTCTCCAGCAGCAGTGGCGCCGCGGGCCGCGTCCCCAGGTACCCGATGATCCCGCACATGACCTTGCGCCCTACCTCCAGGCCCGCTGCCGCAGCTCGCGCATTGTAAAGGCCACCTTCGACATTGAGGCCGGGGCGGGTCTGCTCACGGCGTGGGGCTGGGGCTCGGGGTCGGCGTGGGGGTGGCCGTGGCCACCGGCACCACGGTGATCGCAACGCTGATCACGCCAACCGACAGGCTGGTGCCCACGGGCGTGACCAGCTCGACGCTGACGGTCTCACTCGCGGTGAGGTGGGACACGTCGATCGGCTCGGTGCTGACAGAGGTGAGCTGGGTGAGCACGGAGGCGGGGCCGCTGACTGTCACGCTGAAGGGAACCAGCTGGATGCCGGTGACGTTGTAGCCGGCGGGAGGTTCACCGCTCCCGCCAAAGATCACTCTCACCGGAAGCACCTCCTCGGTGGTCTGGGAGGAGATGTCCACCGCCACGCTGACCACCGAGGGGTCGGCGATGAGCTCCGCGCCGAGCCCGTCGGTGTTGGTCAGCTGCACCAACCCAGGAATGGAGAGGGAGGTCCTCACCGCGGAGAGGTTCACCGTGACCTCGGCCTGCACGTTGGCCAGGGCGCTGGCAGGGCCGTGGACCATCACGCTGGCCGGGGTGATCGTGCTGTCGGCCACGTTGACGAGGTAGCCCGCCGGCGGTGCCGCACTCACGGTCAGATGAACCGGCACTGAGCGGCTGGCCTCCCGGTCCATGACTACTCGGACCTTCTCGGGGGCGGACCAGATCCACACGTTGCTGTCGGAGTTCTGGACGCTGATTGGCACCTCGTACACACCCGGCCTGGTGATCTTGCTGAGGTTGGCCGCAGCGCTGAGGTGCCCCTGAACCTCGGAGCTGTGGACGTTGTTGGCCATCCCCGCCACCTTGACGCTGACCGTGCCGATCGGTCGCGGCAAGACCAATCCCGCACCCAGCACCCCACCGCTCTGGACGCGGACGCTGAAGGTGCCGATCGCCGGAGGATCGCTGGCGTAGACCACTCCCACCCACATGCCACAGGCCACCAGCACAGCGATCAACTTGAGCCTGAAGTTGGCGGTGATCCACCCCGGCAGGCGCCTGATCATCGCCTCTCCGCCCGGGTGACCGTCGGAGCCCCCCTCGGTCCCCTGGAGAGAAGCCGGAGACTGCGCCGGTGACGCTCATAGAGAGGAAGGCGGTAAAAGGCGCCCAGCCGGTTGGTCAGAGCGTCCGCGTCCAGTTGACGCTGCAACTCGCCCCCCAGGGCCAGGCTGACCTGCCCCGTCTCCTCCGAGACGATGATCACCGCAGCGTCGGTCGCCTGGCTCAGACCGATGGCGGCACGGTGGCGGGTTCCCACCCTGCCCTCGCTTCCAGTCTGTTCCGCCAGGGGCAACACGCAACCGGCCGCCACGATCCGCCCCGACCGCACTAGGGCGGCGCCGTCGTGGAGTGGAGATCGATAGGTGAAGACCGTGACCAGGGTCTCCGCGCTGAGGATGGCGTCCATCCGCACCCCGGTCGCCGCGATCTCCTCCAGCCCGATGTCCCCGTGGATGACGATCAAGGCTCCGGTGGAGCCCTCGGCCAGGCGCATCGTGGCCCGGACCAGCTCATCGACGTCACGCCTGAGCTCCGCGGTCTCCGGGGCGAGGAGGCCGGGACGGATCCGGCCCAGACTGCCCATCTGGTCCAGGGCCCGGCGGAGCTCGGGTTGGAAGAGGATCACCGCCGCGATCAGGATCACCTCGCCCCCGTTGACGAAGACGAACTTGAGCGCCGGCAGGTTGAGGATTATGGCGACGGCGCCAAGCACCCCGATCATGAGCACACCCAAGAGCAACTGGACCGCCTGGGTACCCCGGATCAGCACCAGCAGTCGGTACACCAGGAAGGAGATGATCAGCACGTCGAGAACGGTCCGCCAGCCCACCGTCTGGAGCAGGACCCGGGCCGCCTCGCCGAGGTTGAGCCCCGCAACCGCAACGCCCGCCGCCGCCATCGCCGGCAGCGAGGTCATGGCCCTTGGTCCGCGGGACGGAACACCGCCAGCAGCGGCGCCGACTGGGCCAGGACCGAGCTGGCCACCTGGCAGAAACCACCTCTCGGCGGCTCATGTCCATCTCCCGGTCGAACAGGGCCATCGGGTGGTCCCCTGAACCGATGCACCTCGGACTTGAAGCAGACCCTGGAGCCGTTGTTCACCCGCAGGAGGATGGTCGCCACCGAGCGCCTGGCACGTCGAGCGCCCAAGGCCAAGCCGCGCTTCAGCCAGGAGGCCGTCTCCAGCAGCCCCAGCGTCTCCGGCTGGCTGAGGTCCGTAACAGCCAGGAAGCCTCGCCCGCGCAAGTCCTTGGCCATCTCAATCCCCAGCTGAATTCGAATCCCACCAACGCGATGGGACTGGTAGTGGAACGGGTCGGTGTGAGAGTGGTTTCAGCGCTTGGTGTACTGAGGAGCCTTGCGAGCTCGCTTCAGTCCAGGCTTCTTCCTCTCCTTCATGCGAGGATCCCTGGTCATCAGGCCCGCCGCCTTCAGCGGTCCTCTCAGTTCTGCATCCCAGGAACAGAGCGCCCGGGCCAGCCCGTGGGCCACCGCGCCCGCCTGACCTGATACTCCGCCGCCCACGACCTTGACCGACACCCTGAAGCGGTCTGCCATCCCCGCCACCTTGAGCGGGCGGAGAGCGGCCTCCTCCAGTTCGCGGCGGCCAAAGTGCCGGAGTGGCTCCCGGTCATTGATCACGGCCGTGCCCTCCCCAGGGTAGATCCGCACCCGCGCCACCGCGGTCTTCCGTCGACCGGTGCCGTAGGCATAGCGGGTCGGGTCCTGATCGCTCACAGCCTGACTACCTCTCCATGGTCGCCGAACCTGACGCCCACCGGCTGCTGGGCCTCGTGGGGATGCTCCGCACCAGGGTAGATCTTCAGCCTGCGGAGCTGCCGGTCGCCCAGATTGTTGTGCTGGAGCATGCCCCGCACAGCCTCCCGTAGCGGCGCCGTGGGATCGCGGTCAACCAGTTCCTGGTAGGTCCGCTCCCGACGCCCTCCCGGGTAGCCGCTGTAGCGGTCGTAGATCTTGTCGGTGCGCTTGGCTCCGGTCACCACAATCTCGGCGGCGTTGATCACCACCACCTGATCGCCGCAGAGGGCGTGGGGAGTGTAGGTGGGACGATGCTTGCCCCGCAGCACTCGGGCCAGGTTCACCGCCAGTCGGCCCAGCGTCTCGCCGCGGGCGTCCACCAGCAGCCAATCGTCCCCTCCCGGATGCTCGACGGCCACGAAGCTGCGCTGCGCCACCGCGCTCATGCTGCCAACCTCTCCTTCTCAAGGGGGCGGTATTCCACCTGCCACTGGTGCAGCCCGTGGGCCGGCGCCATCGGCCAGGGGGCATGGTAGAGCTCTGCGCCGGCCAGCGCCTGGGCCAGGTCCGCAACTCGGGCACGTCCCCGGCCCACCGCCACCAGGGCTCCTGCGAAGTTGCGCATCATCCCCCGGAGGAAGGCGTCTGCGCGCACCTCCAGGGTGATCCTGCCCGCACTCCAAGCTAACTCAGCTCGATCAACTGTCCGGACCGTCGACCCTCCCACCCGAGGGCTCCTGCCGAAGGCCCCGAAATCGTGACTTCCCACCAGCAGCCTGGCTGCCTGCTCCATCGGGGCCAGCTCCAGGGGACCGCTTAGCCTCCACTCGTACTGTCGGCCCACCGGGGCCGGGGCCGCGGACTCGCGGAACAGATAGCGATAGGTCCGCCGCCAGGCCTGCCAGCGGGCATGGAAATCCACCCCCACCATGGCCGCCTCCAGCACCCCGATATCCTCCGGGAGGCGGGCGTTGCATCCCCCCTTCAGCGCCTCGGCGCTCCACTCGGACGAGAGGCTGAAGGAGACCACCTGGCCATGGGCGTGAGCCCCGGCGTCCGTCCGCCCCGCGGCGCTGATCACCGGGCGCTCCTGGGTCAGCTCGGCCAGCGCCCGGCTCAGCTCACCCTCGACGGTCGCGACCTGAGGCTGGGCCTGCCAGCCGTGATAGCGGGTGCCGTCATAGGCGATCACCAGCCGGTAGCCCGCCGCAGCCGGACCCGCCACTAGTCCACCATCTCCATCACCACCACCGTGGCGCCGTCCCCCAGTCGGGGGCCCCGGCGGACGATGCGGGTGTAGCCGCCCGGGCGCTCGCGGTAGCGCTCGGCGTACTGACTGAACAGCTTGGCCGCCACCTCCTCGCGGTAGACGACGGCCGCCACCCGGCGCCGGGCCGCCACGTCGTCGCTCTTGGCCGTCGTGACGATGCGCTCGACCCACCGCCGCAGTTCCTTGGCCTTGGCCTCCGTGGTCTCGATCCGCCCATGCTCCAGCAGTGCGGTCGTGAGGTTCCGCGTCAGCGCGATCCGATGGGCGGAGGTGCGCCCCAGCTTGCGGCCGGCCTTGAGATGACGCATCGCCTGCTACCGGTCTCCCGACGCAAAGAGCTCGTCGACCTCATCGGCCTGGACGAAGCCACGCAGGACCAACTTCTGCTTGATCTCGTCCAGGGACTTGCTGCCGAAGTTGCGCAGCGCCAGCAACTCCTCAACCCGCAGCGCCAGGAGCTCGCCCAGCTTGGTTATGTCGTTGGCCTTGAGGCAGTTGAGGGCCCGAACACTCAACTCCAACTCCTCCACCGGCACGTCGGCCAAGCGGCTCTTCAGGTCCGTCCCCACCGTCGCCCCGATGATGGTCTCGGTCAGGCTCTCGCCGAAACTCGCGAACAGCTTCAGGTGGCGCATGTAGTACTCGGCCGCCCGGCTCACCGCCTCGACCGGAGGGATGGTTCCGTTGGTCCAGACCTCGAGGATCAACTTCTCCCAGTCGGTGTCCTGACCGACCCTGGTCTTCTCGACCATGAAGTTGGCCTTGGCTACCGGGGTGAAGATGGCGTCGACCGCAATCACCCCGATCGGCTGGCCCTCCTTCTTGTTGCGCTCGGCGGGAGAGTAGCCCTTGCCCAGCTCCACGGTCAGGTCCATGCGCAGCTTGGCCTGGTCCCCATCCAGGGTGCAGAGGTAGAGGTCACGGTTGGCGATCTCGACGTCGGCATTGGGCGCGATGGCGGCCGCAGTCACCGTCCGCCCACCCTGCACGTCCAGAGAGAGGTGGGCCCCGTCGGGGTTGTGGCAGACCAGGCTGAGCTGCTTGATGTTGAGCAGGATCTCGCCCACGTCCTCCTTCACGTACTTGAGACTGGAAAACTCGTGGGCCACCCCCTCGATAGACACCGCCGTCACCGCCGCCCCGGTGAGCGACGAGAGCAGCACGCGGCGAAGCGAGTTGCCCAGGGTGGTTCCGTAGCCCGCCTCGAGCGGCTCGATCTCGAACCGCCCGTGATTGGCGGACGTCTCCACCTCGTGGACGGTTGGCTGAATCGCGGTCTCTGGCATAACTGGCAATGTCCTCGTTGGTAGCTAGCCCACGGCCCTGGGCTATCGGGAGTAGTACTCGACGATGAGCTGCTCGTCGATGCTGGTTTCCATCTCCTGCCGCTCCGGCGGCCGAGTGATGTCCACCCGACGCTCCTCGGGGGCCAGGGTCAGCCAATCGGGAAGGTTCTGCCCACCCCGTGCCTCCAGTGAACGCCGAATCGGCTCCAGGTCACGGCTGCGGTCCCGCACCGTGATCACCTGACCGGCCTTCACCTGGAAGGAGGGGATGTTGACGGCCCTGCCGTCCACCTTGAAGTGGCGGTGGGAGACCAACTGGCGTGCCTCCCGCCGTGAAGAAGCGAAGCCGGCCCGGTAGACCACGTTGTCCAGGCGCTGTTCCAGCATCTGCAGGAGGACGGTACCGGTGACCCCCTTACGGGTGGCGGCGGCGTCGAAGTAGTTGTGGAACTGGGTCTCCAGAACTCCGTAGATCCGGCGGCCCCGCTGCTTCGCCCTCAGCTGGATGCCGTACTCACTGATCCGCCGCCTCCGGGAGAGCCCGTGCTGGCCGGGCGGGGTGGCATTCCTCTTGGTGAAGGTGCAGCGGTCGCCGACGCACTTGTCACCCTTGAGGAAAAGCTTGACGCCCTCCCGACGGCAGAGCCGACACACCGGCGGATGGGGATTCGCCATCTTGACTTGCTCCTCAGACCCGACGCCGCTTGGGAGGACGGCAGCCGTTGTGGGGGACCGGGGTGACGTCACTGATCGAGCTCACCTCGAGCCCGGCCGCCTGCAGAGATCGGATGGCGGCCTCGCGCCCCGCGCCGGGACCCTTGACCAGCACCTCGACCGCCTTCAGCCCGTGCTCCATCGCCCGCTTGGCAGCACTCTCTGCGGTGACCTGGGCCGCGAAGGGGGTGCTCTTGCGTGAGCCCTTGAACCCCGAAGAGCCAGCACTGCCCCAAGCGATCACGTTACCGGCGGGGTCGGTCAGGGTCACGATGGTGTTGTTGAAGGTGCTGAACACGTGGGCGCGGCCGACCGCGATGTTCTTGCGCTCCCGGCGCCTGGTCCGCACCACCTTCTTCTTCTTCGCCAATTCAGCTCCTGACCTGACGGCCCACGGGCCCCAGCGGCCGGCCTACCGTCACTTGCCCTTCTTCCGCCGCACGCCCACGGTCTTTCGCGGCCCTCGCCTCGACCTGGCGTTGGTTCGGGTCCGCTGGCCCCTGACCGGCAACCCCCGGCGGTGGCGGAGCCCCCGGTAGGTGCCGATCTCCATGAGGCGCTTGATGTTGAGCGCCACCTGGCGGCGCAGGTCGCCCTCCACCCGACCCGGCAGCTCCTTGGCGATCACGTCCCGGAGCCGCACCACCTGGGTCTCGGTGAGGTCATCGGTCTTGATGTCCTGGTCGATCTGGGCAATCCGCAGCAGTTTGTGGCTGGTGGAGAGGCCGATACCGTAGACGTAGGTGAGCGCCACCTCGATCCGCTTGCCCCGAGGGAGATCAACGCCGGCGATCCGGGCCATCAGTCCTCCAGCCTCAACCTTGCCGCTGCTTGTGCTTGGGGTTCTCGCAGATGACCCGTACCGTGCCTCCGCGGCGGACGATCTTGCACTTGTCGCAGATCTTCTTTACCGAGGCCCGGACCTTCATGCCACGCTCCCTGCCGCTGAACCACTCATCAGACCAGACGGGCCAAAATCCGCCCTCGCCCCGGATCGGTGGTCGACAGCTCGACCAGAACCCGATCACCGGGTAGTAGACGCACGCTCGCCAGACGGGCCCGTCCTGCCGCGTGGGCCACCACCTTGCTCCCACTCTCCAACTCCACCCTGAAGAGCGAGTTCGGCAGAGGCTCAAGGACCCTGCCCCGGAGACCGCCGGGGTCATTCATGGTGATGGGCACGCGAACACCGAGCGAGCTTCGCCCGCGGGAAAGTATAGCCGATGTGGGGGGAGCTGAAGGCCACCTAGACGGCCCCCTCCAGGCAGGTGAGGATCTCGGGGCCATCATCGCCCACCGCGATGGTGTGCTCGAAGTAACACGAGCGCCTGCCATCGGTGGTGACCACCGTCCATCCATCCGGCCCCACCGCGGTGGCGGGCAGCCCCTCGTTGACGATCGGCTCAATGGCAAGGCAGAGCCCGGACCGGATCTCGAGCCCACGCCCCGGGGCACCGTGGTTGGGAACCTCGGGGTCTTCGTGCATGTCCCGGCCGATGCCGTGACCGGTGTAGCCGCGCACCACCGAGAACCCATTGCCCTCCACATGGGTCTGGACAGCATGGCCGATGTCGCCAATGTGATTGCCGGGCACGGCCGCCTTGACCCCCAGCTCCAACGCTTCCCGGGTCACCCGCATCAGGCGGGCCGCCTCGGGATCCACCTCTCCACACCCGACGGTGAGCCCGGCATCCGCCCACCAGCCCTGGTAGATGAGCCCGCAGTCCAGGCTGACCAAGTCGCCTTCGACGACTCGCCTGCCGTCGGGGATCCCGTGCACCACCTGCTGGTTGACCGAGACACAGAGATGCTTGGGGAAACCGTCATAGCCCAGGAAGCCAGGAAAGCAGTCGCGACGGCGGATCTCTCGGTTGGCGACGCGGTCTATCTCGGTCGGGGTGATCCCCGGCCGGACCAGGGAGGCCAGATGGTCGAGTACCTCGGCGAGCATCCGGCCCGCCCGGCGCATCAGGTCGACCTCCTGGCGGCGTTTCAGGGTGATCATCCAATCGCCTCGAGTAGCAGCTGGTTGGTCTGCTCAATCGACCTGGTTCCATCCAACCTGACCATGGGGACGGTCTGGCCGAGGTAGTCCAGCACCGGCTCGGTCTGCTCGTGGTAGAGCCGCAGCCGCTCAGCGATCGCCGACGGCGTGTCGTCGCCACGCTTCTCGAGCACGGCCCTGCGTGCCAGCCGGGCAACCAGGTCGTCGGTGGGCACCTCCAGCACGATCACCAGGTCCAGGGGACGTCCCAGGTCGGCCAGCATTTCTTGGAGGGACCGAGCCTGAGCGACCGTGCGCGGGAATCCGTCCAGCACGAACCCGGCGCCGGCCGGGGTCTCCTCGAGGCGCTGCCGGATCATGGCCACGATCACGTCGTCTGGCACCAGCTTGCCCGCGTCAAGGTACGAGACCACCCTCTGCCCCAGTTCGGTCCCCCGGGCGCGCTCCTCGCGGAGCATGTCCCCGGTGGCCAGGTGCTCCACCCCGAGGGATCGCTTCAGGAACGCCGCCTGGGTGCCCTTGCCCGAACCGGCCGGGCCCACGATGACGAGATTGTGCCGCGCCCCCCGAGCTGCCCCGCTGACCACTGTCAATGGATGAACCCCCGGTACTGTCGCATCAAGAGCTGGGTTTCCAGCTGTTTCATGGTATCCAGCGACACCCCCACCACGATCAGTACCGCGGTCCCTCCCAGGTACAGGCCCGAACTCGGCTGCTGCCCGGTGAGCAGAGCGGTGGCGATCGGCAGCACCACCGTGATGACTCCCAAGAAGATGGCCCCCGCCAGGGTTATCCGGCTCATCACTCGGGCCAGGTATTGCGCGGTGGCCCGACCGGGGCGGATGCCCGGAATGAAGGTGGCACTCTTCTTCAGGTTGTCGGCGGCATCCTCCGGGTCGAAGGTCACCGAGGTGTAGAAGAAGGTGAAGCCCATGATCAGGGCAAAGTAAATCACCTCGTATCCGATGTCCACCCAGACGATAGGCCCGAAGGGGTTCCAGTTGGTGTGGATCCAGGTCGCCAGTTGGCCGATGAAGCTGGCCTTGGCACCCGCGGCCGGGGTGAAGAAATTGCCGAATATCGTGGGGAAGAACATGATCGAGATGGCGAAGATGATGGGGATCACCCCGGCCTGATTCACCCGCAGCGGCAGAAAGCTGCTGCGCCCCTGGTAGACCTGCCGTCCCACCACGCGCTGGGCCGACTGAATGGGGATCTTTCGAGTGGCCTGCTGCACGAAGATGATCCCGGCCGCGACCACGATCCCGATCACCGCGAACATGAAGATGGTGAAAGTCTGCGCGGTGCCACCGTTGGTGAAGGCCAGGATGCTCCCGGGGATCTGCCCCAGGATCCCCGCCATGATGATGATCGAGACCCCGTTGCCGAGCCCGTACTCGGTGATCAGCTCCCCGAACCACATGATGATCACCGTTCCCGCGGTCAGGATGACCACGATCTCCACGATGGTCGTCCAGGGGGTGCTACTGGAGAGAATGGTCTGGCCGTTGAAGCTGTAGCTCTGAAAGAGCCGTGTGTAGCCGAAGCCCTGGAGCATCGCCAGCGCCACGGTGAGGTAGCGGGCATACTGCGTCAGTCGGCGGCGACCCAGGTCCCCCTCCCGGGACATCTCCTTCACCCTGGTGGAGATCACCGTCATCAACTGCATGATGATGGTGGCGTTGATGTAGGGGTTCAGCCCCAAGGCCACAACTGAGATCCCGGCGTTGGTGCCCGACGTGGCAAAGCCGCTGCCCGAGAAGAGGTTGACCAGCCCCAGCAGGCCGTTGCTCTGGAAGAGCTGCTCCAGGGCCGCCTGATTGACCCCGGGGATGGTGATGGTGGCCAGGGCCCGGAAAACACAGAGCAGGCCGATGGTGATGAGCAGCTTGCGCCGAAGCTCGGGGACCTGCATGGCGGCACGGAGGGCCCCGAACAGGTTCATGCCGAGGTTTCCTGCCCTCCGCCTTCGGCCTCAGCCTCCGGCTCCGAAACCCCCGCTGCCCCTACTGCTTCAGTCCCCTCGGCCCTGGCCGAGCTCGCCGTGGGCAGGCCCGTCTGCGCCACCTCGGCCGGCCTCCGACCGTCGAGCAGCTCCACCGTGCCCCCCGCCTTGGTGATCAGCTCCACAGCCGCCCGGCTGGCACGGTTCACCCGGACAGTGAGCTTGGGGGGCACTCCCCCGCCGGCCAGCAGCTTGATCGGCCGGTGGGGATGGCGCACCAACCCCGACTTGCGCAGCCCCTCCCCGTCCACCACCGAGCCAGCATCGAAGCGCGCCAGCTTGCCACAATTGACGACCTGGTACTCAACCCGGAATCGGTTGTGGAAGCCCCGCAGCTTGGGGACCCGCTGCGTCAGGGGCATCTGGCCGCCCTCGAAGCCCCTGGGCAGGCTCCAGGAGCTGCGCGAGCCCTGGCCCTTCTGGCCCCGGCCCGCGGTCTTGCCCCCCCCGGCGGAGATGCCCCGGCCGACTCGCTTGCGCGGGCGCCGACTACCCGCCGCCGGCCTCAGGTCGTCCAGCCTCACCGGCGCCAACTCCTCGCCGCGCGGCGGGGCACGGAGGCCTGGCCGGCCGGGAGCTCCTCCACCACCACCAGGTGCCGGACTGCCTTGACCATGCCCCGAACCGAGGGAGAGTCCCGGTGCTCGACCGTCTGGTGCAACCGCTTCAAGCCCAGGGCGGCGATGGTCCGCTTCTGGTCGTCCGAGTACCCGATCGCGCTCTTCACCCAGGTCACCCGCAGCCCCTGGGCCGGCTCACTCACCGGAGGCCTCATCGGCACCCGCCGCCACCTCAGAGGGCCGCAGCCCCAGCTCCGCCAGGGTCTTACCCCTCAGCGCCGCCACCGTTTCGGCGGTGCGCAGCTGGCGGAGGGCGGACATGGTGGCCCGAACGGTGTTGATCGGGTTGTCGGTCCCCAGCGATTTGGTGAGGATGTCCTTGATCCCGGCCAGCTCCACCACCGCCCGCATGGCGCCTCCAGAGATCACTCCCGTCCCCGGCGAGGCCGGCCGCAGCAGAACCTTTGCCGCCCCCTCCTTGAGGAGGACCTCGTGGGGGATGGTCCGGCCCACCATCGGCACTCGGATCATGTGCTTCTTGGCGTCGTCGACCCCCTTGCGGATCGCCTCGGGGACCTCTCCTGCCTTGCCCAGCCCGGCCCCGACCCTGCCGGCGCCGTCACCGACCACCACCAGGGCGCTGAAGGAGAAGCGCCGGCCGCCCTTGACCACCTTGGCCACTCGGTTGAGACTGACCACCCGCTCGGTCAGCTCACCGCGCGCATCCCGGTCGGCGCGCGACATGTTCATGCTCATCAATAGGCCTTCAGAACTGCAGACCGGCCTCGCGGGCCGCGTCAGCTAGGGCTTGGACGCGCCCATGGTACAGGTAGCCTCCTCGGTCGAAGACCACCTGCGTGATTCCGGCCGCCAGGGCCCGCTCGCCGACCACCCTGCCCACCACCACGGCGCTGGCCCGGTTGGATCCCTTGGCGTTCAGCTCCCGCTCCGCGGTGCTGGCGGCGACCAGGGTCCGGCCGCTGCCGTCATCCACCACCTGGGCATAGACGTGGCGCAGGCTCCGGTAAACGCACAGCCGAGGCCGCCGGGCGGTCCCGACCACCCGGGCGCGAACCCGGCGGTGGCGATGATGGCGCGCGATCTCTCTCACTACCCTGCGCATCTCTAGACCTTGGCCCCCTTGCCGCTCTTGCCGGCCTTACGGCGCACCACCTCACCCCGGTAGCGAACCCCCTTGCCCTTGTAGGGCTCGGGCTTGCGCGTCGCTCTTATCAGGGCGGCCGTCTGCCCGACCAGCTGCTTGTCGTTGCCGATCACGGCCACGCGGGTGGGATCGGCAACCTCGATCGTGATCCCCGCTGGCGGGGTCATCCGGATCGGGTGCGAGTACCCCAGCAGCAGCTGGAGGTCCGAGCCCTGCATGCTGGCCCGATAGCCGACCCCCTGGAGCTCCAGATGCTTGCGGTAGCCGGTGGTGACCCCGGTCACCATGTTGGCGACCAGGGTCCGGCTCAGCCCGTGCAGGGAGCGGTGGGGGGCGCTATCGGTGGGCCGCTCGACCAGGATCTGGCCCCCCTCCTGCCTGACCGTGATCACCGCCGGCAGCTCGCGGCTCAACTCGCCTCGGGGACCGGACACCGTGACCAGGTTCCCCCGAACGGTCACGGTCACGCCCTCCGGGACGGGGATGGGGGCCTGGCCGATCCGGGACACGGCCGGCCTACCAGACCTCGGCGAGGACTTCCCCGCCGAGCCCCTGGCGGCGCGCCTCGCGCCCAGTCATGATCCCCTTGGAGGTCGAGACCACCGAGACCCCAAGGCCGGCGAAGACCCGGGGGATCTCCTGACTGCCGCGGTAAACCCGGAGGCCCGGCCGACTCACCCGGCGCAGACCGGTCAGCGGCCTCCCCTGCGGAGTGGCACGCTTGAACTCCAGCCAGAGCGTCGGGCGACCCTCGTCCTCGGACAGGCCGTGGCTCAGGATGTAGCCCTCCTCCTGGAGCACCCGGGCGATCTCGGCCTTGACCTTGCTGGCGGGCATCTCCACCCGATCCCGCCCCGCCATGTTGGCGTTGCGGATCCGGGTGAGCATGTCAGCGATCGGATCACTCAGCACGTCTTCTCACCAACTCGACTTGCGGATTCCCGGGATCTGCCCCTGGGAGGCGTAGATTCTAAAGCAGATCCGGCAGAGGCCGAACTTGCGCATGTAACCCCGGGGCCGGCCACAAAGATTGCAGCGATGCCGGGCCTGGACCAGGAACCGGGGGGCCCGGCGACTGGCCATGATCTTGGACTTCTTGGCCATCTGCGGTCCTCCCTAGCGCCGGAACGGCATGCCCAGGGCAGTCAGCAGACTGCGGCCCTCGGCATCCGTCTTGGCAGTGGTCACGATGGTGATCTCCATGCCCCTCAGCTTGTCGATCTTGTCGTAGTCGATCTCGGGGAAGACCAGTTGCTCGGTCAGACCGAGGGTCAGATTGCCGCGGCCGTCGAAACGGGCCACGATCCCCCGAAAGTCCCGGAGCCGAGGCAGAGCAACACTGATCAGCCGATCCATGAACTCATACATGCGCGCGCCCCTCAGGGTCACCTTGAGGCCTACCGGCATCCCCTCGCGCAGCTTGAAGGCGGCCACCGACCGGCGCGCCTTGCGCACCGTCGGCTGCTGGCCGGTGATGATGCGGAGGTCGTTGGCGGCGGCGTCGAGCGCCTTGGCGTTCTGACCGGCCTCCCCGACGCCGATGTTGACCACCACCTTTTGCAGCTTGGGCACCTGCATCACGTTGAGGTAGCCGAACTCGCCGACCAGCCCGGGGACCACGTTCTCCCGGTAGCTCTCCAGCATCCTCGGGGTGAAGGCGGCGGTGCTGCTCATGCCCGTGGCGGCCTCAGGTAGTCCTTCTTGCAGCGCTTGCAGTAGGGGACGTAGTGGTCACCGTCGAGGCGCCGGCCCAACCGGGTCGGCTGGTCGCAGTTGAGGCAGATGAGCTGCACGTTGCTGTAGTGAAGCGGTGCCGGAAAGTCGAGGATCCCGCCCTGCAAGGCGGCGGTCCCGCCTCGCCTGGCGCCAGCCCGCTGGTGGCGCTTGCGGATGTTGACGCCGGTCACCACCACCTTCTGCTCAGTCGAGAGGGTCCGCTCCACCACCCCGCGCTTGCCCCGTTCGGACCCGGAGATCACCAGCACCGTGTCCCCGGACCGGATGTCCAGGGTGCGCACGTGGGGCTGCGGTTGCGCCTGCCTGCGGGCCATCTCCTAGAGCACCTCCGGCGCCAGCGAGACGATTTTCATGAAGTTGCGGTCCCGCAGCTCCCGGGCCACCGGGCCGAAGATCCTGGTCCCGCGGGGGTTGTTCTGGGGATTGATCAGCACCGCGGCGTTGTCGTCGAAGCGGATCCGGGTGCCGTCGGAACGGCGACACTCCTTGGCGGTTCTCACCACCACCGCCTTGACCACGTCGCCCTTCTTCACCCCCGAGTTGGGCTGAGCGACCTTGACCGTGGCCACGATGATGTCGCCCAGGGAGGCGTAGCGGCGGTAGGACCCGCCCATGACCCGGATGCAGAGGATCTCCCTCGCCCCGCTGTTGTCCGCCACCTTGAGCACGGTCTCCTGCTGAATCACGACTACCGGGCCCTCTCCACGATCTCCACCACCCGCCACCGCTTGGTGCGGCTGAGCGGCTTCGTCTCCATGATTCGGACCCGGTCCCCGGTGTGGCACTCGTTGGCCTCGTCGTGGGCCTGGAACCGATGGTTCCGCCGCAGGACCTTGCGGTAGAGGGCATGGGCGCGCAGGTCCTCAACCTCGACCACCACGGTCTTCTCCATCTTGTCACTGACCACCAGGCCGACCCGCACCTTGCGGCGGGCCCGGGCGGCCGCAGGCGTCTCGCTCACGGCCGCTCCTCCGCCACATCGGCCAGGGCCCGCAGCCTGAGCAGGGTGTGAACCCTGGCGATCCCGCGCCGAACCTCGCGGATCCGACGGTGCTGCTCCAGCTGGCCGGTGGCCCGCTGCAGCCGGAGCTGGAGCAACTCCTGGTAGCGCTCACTGAGCGCCGTGGTCAGCCCCACGTCGTCAAGGTCTCGCAGCGTCTGCAGCTCGACCTGGTGCTTGCTCATTCGGCGACCTCCGACGTGCCGGCCTCCTCACGGGCCACGAATCGGGTCTTCACCGGCAGCTTGTGGGCCGCCAGGCGCATCGCCTCCTTCGCGGTGTCGAGGTCGACTCCATCCATCTCGAAGAGGATTCGTCCCGGCAGGACCACGCTCACCCAACCCTCGGGGTTCCCCTTGCCGGATCCCATCCGGGTCTCAGCGGGCTTCTTGGTGATCGGCTTGTCCGGGAACAGTCGAATCCAGATCTTACCGCCCCGGCGAACGTGCCTGGTCATGGCGCGCCGCGCCGCCTCGATCTGGCGGTTGGTCATCCAGCACGGTTCCAGGGCCTGGAGGCCATAGGGCCCGAAGGCCAGCGAGGAGCCGCGGTAGGCGGCACCGGTCATGCGGCCTCGGTGTTGCTTGCGGTGTCGGGGACGGCGCGGTATCAGCATCTCAGCTGCCCGGGCTCGGCTTGGGGTCCGAGCGCTTGGTCGCAGCCCGACGGGGTGCGGCCGCCTTCTTCTCCGAAGACGAAACGGCGGGCTTGGCCGCGGTCCGCCTGGAGAGGGGCTTGCAGGAACAGGTACCACCTCAGCCGATGCCGCCGGGGCCTGGGCCGGCTCCACCTCGGCTGAGCTCGATCGTGCCGGGGGGCCGGTTTCCGCCGCCGGGGCCACGCCCACCTGGGGCTCGGCGAAGTCCCCCCGATAGATCCAGGCACTGACCCCAATCTGCCCAAAGGTGGTCTTGGCCTCGGCCTGTCCGTAGTCGATGTCCGCCCGAAGCGTGTGCAGGGGCACCCGCCCGTCCCGATCCCATTCGCGGCGGCTCATGTCACCACCGCCCAGCCGACCCGAGACCTGGATCCGGACCCCCTTGGCACCGGCTCGCATCGAACGCATCACCGACTGCTTGACGGCTCGCCGGAACGCGATCCGCTTCTCCAGCTGGTTGGCAACGTTCTCCGCCAGCAGGTGCGCATCCAGCTCCGGGACCTTGATCTCCTGGATGGTCACCCGCACCTTCTTGCCGGAGATCCGCTCCAGGTTGTCCCGCAAGGCGTCGACCGAGGCGCCGCTGCGTCCGATCACGATGCCCGGCTTGGCGGTGTGGATGATCACGGTCAGCTGGTTGGCCGACCGTTCCGTCTCGATCCGGGCGACACTGGCGTTGCGGAGCCGGCTGCGGATCAGCTGGCGCATCGCCAGGTCCTCCTGGAGCAGCTTGGTGTACTCGGGGCCACTGGCGAACCAGCGCGCCTCCCAGCCGCGGTAGACGCCGAGGCGGAAGCCGTTGGGGTGGACTTTCTGTCCCATGCCCTTGCCTACTCCTCCTCTTCTTGCACTGCGTTCGCCGAAGCCGGCGGGCCGCTGGCGCGGACCGGGCGGGCCCGCGTCCTGCCCTGCCGCTCCAGGCTGTCCTCAACCACCGCCCGCAGGTGGCAGGTGCGCTTGAAAATCGAGAAGGAGGACCCTCGCGCCCGGGGGCGATTGCGCTTGATGATGGGACCACCGTCGACCTCGACGCGCAGCAGCTGCAGCCGTTCCCGCTCCAGGTTGAAGTTGGTTTCCGCGTTGGCGGCCGCCGACTTCACCACCTTGGCCACGTCCTCAGCGGCGTCGCGGGACATGAAGTCCAGCACCGTGAGCGCCTCTGCCACCGGCATCCCCTCGACCACGTTGGCCACCAGCCGTGCCTTGCGGGCGGGAACCCTGACCCACCTGGCGGTCGCCTGAACCTGCATCAGCTGTTCTCTTCCTACTTCAACGCCGAGCTGCGCTCGGTGTGGTGGCCGTGGCTGCGGAACTTGCGGGTGGGCACGAACTCGCCCAGCTTGTGGCCCACCATCGCTTCGCTGACGAACACCGGCACGTGCTTGCGGCCGTCATGGACGGCAATGGTGTGGCCGAGCATCTCCGGGAAGATGTCGCTCCGGCGGGACCAGGTACGGATGACCCGCTTCTCCTTGGCGCGATTCATCTCCAACACCTTCCTAAGCAGCGGCGCATCGCAGAACGGGCCCTTCTTGGTCGACCTGCTCATGGGTTACTTCTTTCTCCGGCGCACGATCATCCGATCGGTGGCCTTGTTGTTGCGGGTGCGGTGGCCCAGGGCCGGCTTGCCCCAAGGGGTCTGGGGATGGCCGCCGGGACCGGAGCGGCCCTCGCCGCCTCCGTGGGGATGGTCGAAGGGATTCATGGTCGAGCCTCTCACGGTGGGGCGGAAGCCGCGCCAGCGGGTCTTGCCCGCCTTGCCCCAGGTCTCGTTGGAGTGGTCCGAGTTGCCCACCTGGCCGATGGTGGCACTGCAGCGGACGTCGATCAGCCGGACCTCCCCGGAGGGCATCCGCAGCTGGGCGTGGCGCCCCTCCCGGGCGACCAGCTGGGCTCCTACACCGGCGCTGCGGACCAGCTGACCGCCCCGGCCCAGCTGGACCTCGATGTTGTGCACCGTGGTGCCCAGGGGGATCCTGCTGAGGGGAAGAGAATTGCCGGCCCGGATGTCGCTCTTCTCGCCGGCCATCACCTGGTCATCCACCGCCAGTCCCTCTGGAGCCAGGATGTAGCGCTTCTCCCCGTCGCGATAGTGGATCAAGGCGATCCGGGCGCTGCGATTAGGATCGTACTCAATGGTGGCGACCCGACCTGCGATCTCCACCTTGTCGCGCCGGAAGTCGATGACCCGGTAGACACGCCGGTGGCCGCCTCCCCGGTGACGGACGGTGATCTTGCCGGTGGCGTTGCGCCCGGAGTGCTTCTTCAGGGAGGCGGTAAGGCCCCGCTCGGGCCTGGCCTTGGTCAGGTCGGCACCGCTGCTGACGCTCATCATGCGGCGCCCGGCGGAGGTCGGCCGGTAACGCTTCACCGCCATCTCAGACCCCCTCGAAGAGGTTGGCTATGGTCTCCCCGGCCCGGAGCGTCACCACGGCCTTCTTCCAGTCCCGGCTCCGGCCCACGATGCGACCGCCCCGACGCATTCGGGTGCGCACCTTGCCCTTGACGTTCATCACGTTGACCGAGACCGCCTTGACCTTGAAGGCGGCCTCGACCGCGGCCTGAATCTCCAGCTTGTTGGCATCCGGGGCGACCTTGAAGACGTAGCGCTGATGGGCCATGCCGGCATAGGACTTCTCACTGATCACCGGCCGGATCAGAACCCGGGAAGGATCCTTCAACCCAGATGCTCCTCGACCGCCGCGACGGCAGCCCGGGTGAAGATGATCGTCTCGGCGCTGAGCACGTCGCGGACGTTGAGATTGCTGGCCAGCACCAGGCGCAACTGGGGAATGTTACGGGCGGAAAGCTCGACGTTGTCGGAGTGCTCCGCCAGCACCAGCAGAACCCGGCGGCCGGCCTCGGCCTTGTCCAGAAAGGTGGCCAGCCGACTGGTCTTGGGCTCCGCATACTCGAGTTCACCGACCACCTGGATGACCCCGTCGGCGGCCCGGGCGGAGAGGGCCGACCGCAGCGCCAGACGTCGCTGCCTTCGCGGCATAGCCTGCCCGTGGTCGCGCGGCGTGGGCCCGAAGACGGTGCCTCCTCCGCGCCACTGAGGTGCCCGGATCGATCCCTGGCGCGCCCGTCCCGTCCCCTTCTGGCGGTAGGGCTTGCGGCCGCCGCCACTGACCTCGCCGCGGGTCTTGGTGTCGTGGGTGCCCTGCCGGGCACCGGCCAGCTGCCGCAGCAGGGCCTGGTGCAGCACGGTGGCGTGGACCTCGGAGCCGAAGGCTGCCGGCAGCTCCAAGCTGCCCGCCTCAGCTCCCTCCTCGCTCCGGAGCACCGCCGTCGCCATCAGCGCTGCCCCCGCGCCTTACGGGTCCGGGGCACGGACTCCGTCACCATCAGCAAGCCATCCTTGCCGCCCGGGACCGCCCCCTTGAGCAGGAGCAGGTTGCGCTCGGGATCAACCCGCAGCACCTCCAGGCGCCGGACGGTGCACCGGGCCGACCCCATGTGGCCCGCCATCTTGAGCCCCCGCCAGGTCCGGGCGGCATCGACCGACCCCACCGAACCGGGTTGACGGATGTTGTGGCTGCCATGGGTCAC
The DNA here is from genome assembly GCA_049518775.1 of Candidatus Dormibacteria bacterium. Lineage (GTDB taxonomy): Bacteria > Chloroflexota > Dormibacteria > Aeolococcales > Bog-877 > Bog-877. The sequence goes on along the minus strand of JBEKRL010000016.1, from coordinate 20,763 downwards.
CGGGCCTCTGCCGAAGTGGTGGCGCTTGTGCTGCCCGGCGAAGCCCTTGCCCTTGCTGACCCCGGCCACGTCGACCAGGCCACCCTGCTCAAAGCCTTCCACGGTGAGCACCTGACCCACCGTGACCTCACCCAGGTCCCTCACCTCAGCGGCGTGGCGATGGGGCTCCAGGTCGGCGGCCTCATAGTGGCCGCGAATCGGCTTGGAGACCCGCTTGCGCTCGGCCCTGAACCCGATCTGGACGGCATCGTATCCGTCCTTGGACTGGCGCTTGACCTGGACCACCGGGCAGGGTCCGGCCTCGAGCACGGTCACCGCGAAGCAGCGACCATCATCAGCGAAGATCTGGGTCATCCCCAGCTTGCGCGCCAGCAGCGAGCACGGCATCAGAGCTTGATCTCGATGTTGACCCCGCTGGGCAGGTTGAGATGCATGAGCGCGTCGACGACCTTTGGATTAGGGTCGAGGATATCGACGATCCGCTTGTGGGTGCGCATCTCGAACTGCTCGCGTGAGTCCTTGTCGATGAAGGGGCCCCTGATCACGGTGTACTTGTTGATCTCAGTGGGCATGGGCACCGGACCCACCACCCGCGCCTGATTCCGAGTCGCCGTGTCGACGATGCGAGCGGCGGCCTGGTCCAGGACGCGATGGTCATAGGCCTTGAGCCTGATCCGGATTCGCTGCGCCATCTGCTTGCTGGGGCTCCTGAGAACTGCGGCTACTTGTCGATCTTGGTGACTACGCCAGCGCCCACGGTCCTGCCCCCCTCGCGGATGGCAAAGCGCATCCCGTCCTCCACAGCCACCGGGCTGATCAGGGATACCTTGAGCTCCACGTTGTCACCGGGCATCACCAGCTCCCGTCCCTCGGGCAGGGTGACCTGGCCGGTCACGTCGGTGGTGCGGATGTAGAACTGGGGCCGGTAGTTGCTGAAGAAGGGAGTGTGGCGCCCGCCCTCGTCCTTGCCCAGGACGTAGACCTGGGCGTCAAACTCGCTGTGGGGCTTGATCGAGCCCGGCTTGGCCAGAACCTGACCGCGCTCCACCTCTTCGCGCTTGATCCCGCGGAGCAGGCAACCACAGTTCATGCCCGCCTCACCACGGTCCAGCAGCTTGTGGAACATCTCCACCCCGGTGACCACGGTCTTGCTGGTCTCCTTGATGCCGACGATCTCCACGGGGTCGCTCACCTTCACGACTCCCCGGTCGATCCTTCCGGTTACCACCGTGCCCCGACCTTCGATCGAGAACACGTCCTCGATCGGCATCATGAAGGGCTGGTCGATCGGCCGCGTGGGGATGGGAATGTAGGTGTCCACCGCCTCCATCAGCTGGCGGACCTGGGCGATCGCCTCGGGATCACCCTCGAGAGCCTTGAGGGCCGAGACCCGGACCACCGGGATGTCGTCACCGGGGAACTCGTTCTTGCTGAGCAGCTCGCGAATCTCCAGCTCGATCAGCTCCAGCAGTTCCTCCTCATCGACCATGTCGACCTTGTTGAGGGCCACCACGATGTAGGGCACCCCCACCTGCCGGGCCAGGAGGATGTGCTCGCGGGTCTGGGGCATGGGGCCGTCGTTGGCCGCCACCACCAAGATCGCCCCATCCATCTGCGCCGCGCCGGTGATCATGTTCTTGATGTAGTCAGCGTGGCCTGGACAGTCGACGTGGGCATAGTGCCGGGTCGCGGTCTCGTATTCGACGTGGGCGGTGGCGATGGTTATTCCCCGCGCCTTCTCCTCGGGAGCGTTGTCGATGCTCTCGAAGGCCCGGTACTCGGATAGGCCGTCGGACGCCAGGACCTTGGTGATCGCGGCCGTGAGCGTGGTCTTGCCATGGTCGATGTGACCGATGGTGCCCACGTTTATGTGAGGCTTGGTGGTGTCGTACTTCTTCTTACCCATTCCTTCCTGCCCTTAGAGTGTGGCGCTCCGCACCCGGCTGATGGCTGATCAACTCTTCCGCTTGGCCGTGATCTCCTCGGCCAGGTTCCGCGGCAATTCCTGATAGTGGCCGAACTCCATCGTGTAGCTGGCCCGTCCCTGGGTCATGCTGCGCAGCTGGGTCGCGTATCCGAACATGTTTCCCAGAGGGACCTCGGCATGCACGATCTGCGCGGCGCGCCGGCTCTCCATGCCCAGGGTGTGCCCCCGCCGGGAAGCGAGGTCCCCGATGATATCGCCCAGGTTGGCCTCGGGAACGGCCACGTCGACCTTCATGATCGGCTCCAGCAGAACCGGTGAGGCCTTGCGCAGACCGTCCTTCATGCCCATTGAGCCCGCGATCTGGAACGCCTGCTCCGAGGAGTCGACATCGTGATAGGAACCGTCGTACAGGGTCGCCTTCACATCGACCACCGGGTAGCCCGCGACCACCCCGGCCTGGAGGGCGTCGATGCAGCCCTTCTCGACCGGGGCGATGTACTCCCGGGGAATGGTCCCGCCCACGATCTTGTTTATGAATTCGAAGCCCTTGCCGGTCTCGTTGGGCTCGACGATCAGCTCGCAATGGCCGTACTGGCCGTGGCCACCGGTCTGGCGCACGAAGCGCCCCGTGCCCTTGGCCTGCTTTCGGACCGTCTCCCGGTAGGCCACCTGGGGCTTGCCGACGTTGGCGTCCACCTTGAACTCCCGCAGCACCCGGTCGACGAAGACCTCAAGGTGGAGCTCCCCCATTCCCGAGATCAGGTTCTGACCGGTCTCGGCATCCGTCCTCACCTGGAAGGTGGGGTCCTCCTCGGCCAGCTTCTGCAGGGCCACCGCCAGCTTGTCCTGCTCAGCCTTGGTCTTGGGTTCGATGGCAACGCTGATCACGGGCTCGGGGAAGGTGATGGACTCCAGCACTATCGGGTTGGCCTCGTCGCTCAGGGTGTCCCCCGTCGAGGTGTGGTGGAGCCCGATGGCGGCTGCGATGTCACCCGCCACCACCTGCTCGACCTCCTCCCTGCGGTTGGCGTGCATCTTCAGGATCCGACCGACGCGCTCCTTCTCGCCCTTGCTGGCATTGAACACGTAGCTGCCCGACTTGAGGGTGCCGCTGTAGACCCGGAAGAAGGTGAGCTTGCCGACGTAGGGGTCGGTCATGATCTTGAAGGCCAGCGCCGAGAGCGGACTCGCCGCCGACGCCTGCCGCACCACCTGCTCGCCGGTGCGAGGGTTGATGCCGGTGATCGGGGGCCGGTCCAGCGGGCTGGGGAGGAACTCCACCACCCCGTCAAGGAGCGGCTGGACCCCGCGGTTGCGCAGCGCGGCGCCACAGAAGACCGGAAACACCTCGGCGGCGACCGTCCCCCGGCGCAGGGCCCGACTGAGCCGATCGGGGTCGACCGGCCGGTCGTCGAGGTAGGCCTGCATCAGGTCGTCGTCGAACTCCGCGGCCACCTCTATCAGCTCCTGGCGGGCGGTCCGCACGGCCTCTCTCAGCGACTCCGGCATCTCGGTGTCGGTGAACGAGGTCCCCAGGTCGTCGGTGTAGACGATGGCCCGTTCCCGAATGAGGTCGATCGCCCCCTGGAAGCCGGCCTCCTCCCCGATCGGAAGCTGGACCGGGACCGCCCGTGCCCCTAAGCGCTCTTTGATGGAACCGACGGCGGCGTCGAAGTCGGCTCCCACCCGGTCCATCTTGTTGATGAAGCAGATCCGGGGAACGTCATAGCGGTCGGCCTGATGCCAGACCGTCTCCGACTGGGGCTCCACCCCACTGACCGCATCGAAGACCGCGATCGCCCCGTCCAGGACCCGGAGGCTGCGCTCCACCTCGACGGTGAAGTCCACGTGGCCGGGCGTGTCGATGATGTTGATCTGGTGCCCCTGCCACTCGGCAGCAGTGGCGGCGGAAGTGATCGTGATCCCGCGCTCTTGCTCCTGCACCATCCAGTCCATGGTGGCGGCGCCGTCGTGAACCTCACCCATCTTGTGAATCCGCCCGGTGTAGAACAGCACGCGCTCAGTGGTGGTGGTCTTGCCGGCATCGATGTGGGCCATGATCCCGATGTTCCGGACGTTGGCCAGCGGCACCCACCGGCCCTTGGGGCCAGCTCCTCTGGGCGCGACCGTGGTCTGAGTGCTCATGTCAGCCAGCCTCAGTACCTGAAGTGGGAGAAGGCCCGGTTCGACTCGGCCATCTTGTGGGTATCTTCCTTGCGCTTGACCGCCTGGCCCATGCCGTTGCTGGCATCCATCAGCTCGGCCGCCAGCCGGTCGGCCATGCTCCGGCCGTGCCGCTGCCTGGCGCTGCGGATGATCCAGCGCCGGGCCAGGGCCAACCGGCGGTCGTGGCGGATCTCCACCGGAACCTGGTAGGTGGCGCCACCCACGCGCTTGGGCTTGACCTCGATGATTGGGGTGGCGTTCCGCATGGCCTGATCGAAGACCTCGAGCGGCTCCCGGCGCTGGCTCTTGGAGATCCGTCCCAGGGCGTCGTAGACGATGCGCTCGGCGGTGGCACGCTTGCCGTTGAGCATCACCGAGTTGATGAACTTGGCCAGCCCCTCACTGTGGAACTGGGGGTCGGCGACGATGACGCGGCGGGAGACCCGCTGACGGCGGGGCATCTCAGGAGGCCCGGCCCTGCTTCTCGCGCTTGGCCCCGTACTTGCTCCGCGCCTGCTTGCGAGCCTTGGTGCCGGCCGTGTCCAGGGCACCCCTGACTATGTGGTACCGGACGCCGGGGAGGTCCTTCACCCGGCCGCCCCGCACCAGCACCACCGAGTGCTCCTGGAGGTTGTGGCCGATCCCCGGGATGTACGCGGTGACCTCGGCCTTGGTGGTCAGCCTCACCCTGGCCACCTTGCGCAGCGCTGAGTTCGGCTTCTTGGGAGTGGTGGTGAAGACGCGAACGCAGACGCCGCGACGCTGGGGCGACCCCTTGAGCGCCGGCGACTTGGTCTTCTTGGTCACCGGCTGGCGACCCTTCCGGACCAGCTGCTGGATGGTGGGCAAGTTGAAATTGACCTTGAGAACATTGGCCATTCCGGGGTGATGGCCAAGCGCGGATAAGCAAACGTCCCTCCGGAGACGCAACTGCTAAGTCTATCGTCGGAGCACGGCACTGTCAAACTCGGCCCGTTCTCCCGGCCGGCCCTCCCCGCAGCGGGCGAGGGAGCCCCTCCGGCGTGGCCCAGCGAGGACTGGACCGGTTCGGCCTGGGCCCACTCCGCGATCGCACAAATGGAGAGACCGGGGCCACCTCCGCCTCCATGGCGTGCTCCGCGGGCGCTCTCACCTGCGACCAGGCGCTGCGAGTTCAGCAGAAACGGCCCGCAGCGGTGCGACCCAGCGCTCCAGGTTCCTGGAACAGCTCGCGGGTCCGGACCGGCGACCTCGCCAGGACGGCTCACGAACCCTGTTCGCGGGCAGGGACCACGCCGAAGCCGGGCCCGAGCCGGCCGGGCCGAGACAGCGCGTCCCGCCAGGCCGGTTCGGGGGCCGGCTTTCGCTCAGTCGCTGACCTGGTCCAGTGTCGGGAGCACCGCCTCGGCGTCCTCGAACTCGTCGCTGACCTCGCTGGGCTCCGGGATCTTGGGCTCAGCCAGCGCCTGGCCCTCCTCCAGGTAGCGGACGGCCTCCTCCCGCAGCTTGCGGTAGTAGTCGAGTCCGGTGCCGGCCGGGATCAGCTTGCCGATGATCACGTTCTCCTTCAGGCCCCGAAGCCGATCGACCTTGCCGGAGATGGCAGCCTCGGTGAGCACCCTGGTGGTCTCCTGGAACGACGCCGCCGAGAGCCAGCTGGCGGTGTTGAGAGCCGCCTTGATCAGGCCGAGCAGAACCGCAGAGGCAATCGCAGGCTCGCCACCCTCGGCCAGGACCTGGGCGTTGGCCTCGTCGTACTCCCACTGGGAGATGATCTCGCCGGGCAGAAGCTCGGTGTCTCCCCCGGACTCGACCCGCACCTTGCGCATCATCTGGCGGACGATCACCTCGATGTGCTTGTCGTTGATGTCCACGCCCTGGGAGCGGTAGACCCGCTGGACCTCTCGGACCAGGTAGTCCTGGACCGTCTCCCGGCCCGAGATGTAGAGCAGCTCCTGGGGGCTGATGGACCCCATGGTCAGGGCGTCGCCCGCGCGGACTTCGTCATCGTCGCCCACCCGCATCTGGGCGCCGTGAGGGATCGGGTACTCCTTGACCTCCTCGTCGAGGGCTCGGACCCGCACCTCTCCACCGGACCTGCCAACCTCGGCGTGGGTGACCTTGCCACCGATCCTGGCGTTGACGACGACCAGTTGGCCGCCCTTCATCCCCCGAGCCAGGAGCTGTCCCTCCCCGACCAGGGCCCCCTCGACGACCGCCGAGTCCAGCTCGAGTCCCTTGTCGACCTGATGGGTGACGTCGAACTCCTCGTGACTGACCACCCGGACCTTGCGGCCCCCGTCGCCGCGGATGACCTCGACCCGGCCCCCCGACTCGGCCAAGATCGCCTTGCCCTTGGGGATCCGGGCCTCGAACAGCTCCTCGACCCGGGGCAGTCCCTGGGTGATGTCGAGGCCGGCCACGCCCCCGGTGTGGAAGGTCCGCATGGTGAGCTGGGTCCCCGGCTCACCGATCGATTGGGCGGCGATGACCCCGACCGCCTCCCCGATCTCCACCAGCCGCCCGGTGGCCAGATTGCGGCCGTAGCAGTAGCGGCAGACCCCACTCTTGGCGCTGCAGGTGAGCACGCTCCGCACCCGCACCCTGGGCACGCCCAGCTCGGTGATCTGGCGGGCCAGGGAATCGGTGATCTCCTCCCCCGTGCCCAGCACCACGGCACCATCGGGCGCGACCACGTCGGCCGCGGTTATCCGCCCCGCCAGTCGCTCCATGAAGGGCTCTCCCTCCTGGGCGAGAGGCACGAGCCAGATGCCGACGGTCGTCCCGCAATCCTCCTCCCGGACGATCACGTCCTGGGCCACGTCGACCAGCCTGCGGGTGAGGTAACCGGAGTCCGCGGTCCGCAGGGCGGTGTCAGCCAGCCCCTTGCGGGCCCCGTGGGTGGAGATGAAGTACTCAAGCACCTCCAGCCCCTCGGAGAAGTTGGCCTTGATCGGCATGTCGATGATCCGCCCGGTGGGATCGGCCATGAGCCCCCGCATCCCGGCCAGCTGGCGGATCTGCTGGTAGGTGCCCCGAGCCCCCGACTGGGACATCATCAACACCGAGCTGAGGGGATCGAAGTGGGCCATGGTGGCCTGGGTCACCGACTCGGTGGCCTGGGTCCAGATCTCCACCGTCTTGCCGTAGCGCTCGTCCTCGGTGATCAGGCCCCGCCGATGCTGCAGCGTCACCTCGTCCACCTGCTTGTCGGCCAGGGCGATGATGCCAGCCTTCTCGGGCGGAGTCTTGATGTCCATGGCGGAGAGGGTCACTCCCGACCTGGTGGCGTAGTCGAAGCCGAGCCGCTTGATCTCATTGACCACCTCGGCGGTGACCCGGTTGCCGTAGAGACGGAAGCACTCCGCGACCAGGGCCCGCAGCTCCTTGCGGTCAAAGACCCGGTTCTGGAACACCATCACCTGGCCCTCGGCTCCCTCCCGGACCTCCCGTCCCAGGGGCAGCACCTCGTTGAAGATCACCCGTCCTGCGGTGGTGACCAGCGAGGCCGGGGCGTCGCCGTCCTCGGAGCTGGGCACCGCCTCGACGATCTGCCGGGGCACCCGCACCTGGATCGGCTCGTGGACCTCCAGGTTGCCGGTGTTATAGGCCAGCAAAACCTCCTCGGGGGAGCCGTAACGGTGCAGCTTTTGGGGGTCGTCCACCTCGAGCGGCTTGCGGAGCATGGTCAGCCAGTAAGCGCCCAGCACCATGTCCTGGGTCGGCGCCACCACCGGGTTGCCGTCGCTGGCCGAGAGGATGTTGTTCGACGACATCATGAGGTTCTTGGCCTCGGCGATCGCCCCGCTGAAGAGGGGCACGTGGACCGCCATCTGGTCCCCGTCGAAGTCGGCGTTGAAGGCGGTGCACACCAGGGGATGGATCTGGATCGCGGACCCCTCCACCAGAACCGGCATGAAGGCCTGGATACCCAGCCGGTGCAGCGTGGGAGCCCGGTTGAGCAGCACCGGGTGGTCCTGGATCACCTCGTCGAGGACGTCCCAGACCTCAGGCCGGGCCCGCTCCACCATCCGCTTGGCGCTCTTGATGTTCTGGGTGAACCCCTTCTCCACCAGCTCGCGCATCACGAAGGGCTTGAACAGCTCCAGAGCCATCCGCTTGGGGAGACCGCACTGGTTCAGCTTGAGCTCGGGGCCGACCACGATCACCGACCGACCGCTGTAGTCAACCCGCTTGCCGAGGAGGTTCTGGCGGAAGCGCCCTTGCTTGCCCTTGAGCATGTCGCTCAGAGACTTGAGCTTGCGGTTCCCGGTGCCGGTGATGGCCCGACCCCGACGCCCGTTGTCGATGAGGGCGTCCACCGCCTCCTGGAGCATCCGCTTCTCGTTGCGGACGATGATCTCGGGAGCGCCCAGCTCCAAGAGCCTCTTGAGCCGGTTGTTCCGGTTGATCACCCGGCGGTAGAGGTCGTTGAGGTCGGAGGTGGCGAAGCGGCCGCCATCCAGCTGGACCATCGGACGCAGCTCCGGCGGGATCACCGGCAGCACCTCCAGGATCATCCAGGTGGGCTCGGTCTGGCTCGAGCGGAAGGCCTCGACAACCCGGAGACGCTTGACCGCCTTCTGCTTGCGCTGGCCGCTGGTGGAGGTCAGCTCCTCGCGGAGGTGGCCGGCCTCGGCGGTGAGGTCCAGGTTGTCCAGCATCTCCTTGATCGCCGCGGCCCCCATCCCGGCCCGAAACACTCGGGGGAACTTCTCCGAGTACTCGCGGTACTCGCTGTCACTGAGCAGCTGCCGGACGGTGAGGGCCTCCAGCTTGCCCTTGGTGTCCTCCAGCTCCGCCCGCAGCGCCGCCAGCTCTTCGTCACCGCCGGCGTTGCCGCTCTGCTGACGCTCCGCCAACGCGGCGCGGGCGGCGGCGATCCCAGAGGCGAACTCCTCTCGGACTGCGGCCGCGCTCTGGTCCGCCTCTGCGGCGATCTCGGCCAGACGGCCCTCGAGCAACTCCTGGAGATGGGTCTGATGCTCCTCGGCCAGCTTGGCACCCTTCGCCACCACCAACAGCTTCTCCGAACCGTCCTTGACGAAGAAGTCGCTGGGAGCCTTTCGGCCCAGGGTCGCCTGGATCCGCTCGGCCAACTGCTCGCCGGTCGCCTCCAGCTCCCGGCGTCGGGCGTCGGCCTCTGCCTGGATCCGCCCAGCCTCAGCCGAGCTGGTCTGCTCCAGGACCTTGACCGCCTCCTCGGTGCTCACGACCAGCGCCTCGAGCTGCTCGCTGGCCACCCGGTGGAGCTCCTTGATCCGCTCGCTGCGCTCGGGGTCGACCGCCTCCAGCTCCTGGGTCCGAGCCTCCTCGTCGACCTTGGTCACGATGTAGTTGGCGAAGTAGAGGACCTTCTCCAGGTTGCGCGGCGACATGTCCAGAAGCAGGCCCAGCCGGCTGGGGATGCCCTTGAAGTACCACACGTGAGACACCGGGCTGGCCAGGCGGATGTGGCCCATCCGCTCCCGGCGCACCTTGCTCCGGGTCACCTCCACCCCACACTTGTCGCAGATGATGCCCTTGTAGCGGTAGCGCTTGTACTTGCCACAGTGGCATTCCCAGTCCTTGGTGGGGCCGAAGATCTTCTCGCAGAACAGGCCGTCCCGCTCTGGGCGCAGGGTCCGGTAGTTGATGGTCTCGGGCTTGGTCACCTCCCCGTGGGACCAGGAGAGGATCATCTCCGGGCTGGCGAGGGACAGCTTCAGGGCATCGAAATTCTCAAGCTTGAGCAATGCTTGTCCGCCTCCTGGCGAATCGGTTGGTGAGGGTCGGTCGGGGGACCCGTCCTGGCCCCGGTGAGAAGGTCGAGCTGGCGATCACTTACCTGCCGGTGTCCTCGGCATCGTCACGCTCGTCGCGCTCCAGGTTGATTCCCAGGCCCAATGGCATGTCGGGCATGTCATCCTCCGTGAACACGATCTGCTCCTCGTTCTCGGACATGATCTCCACTCCGAGGGCGAGCCCTTCGAGCTCCTTGACCAAGACCCGGAACGACTCGGGAATGCCAGCGTCGAGAGTGTTGTCTCCCTTGACGATCGCCTCATAGGCCTTGACCCGGCCCACGATGTCGTCCGACTTGATGGTCAGGATCTCCTGGAGGATGTGGCTGGCCCCGTAGGCTTCCAGGGCCCAAACCTCCATCTCTCCGAAGCGCTGCCCGCCGAACTGGGCTTTGCCCCCCAGCGGCTGCTGGGTGACCAGGCTGTAGGGGCCGGTGCTCCGGGCGTGGATCTTGTCCTCGACCAGATGGGCCAGCTTCATCATGTAGATGATCCCCACCGTGATCGGCTGGTCGAAGGCCTCGCCGGACCGGCCGTCGCGGAGCATCACCTTGCCGCTGCGCGGCAGTCCCGCCCGCTCCAGCTCGTCCTCGATCTGGGACTCGGAAGCCCCGTCGAAGACCGGGGTCGCGACCTTGATGCCAAGGGCGGCAGCGGCCCAGCCCAGGTGGGTCTCCAGGACCTGGCCCAGATTCATCCGGCTGGGGACCCCCAGAGGGTTGAGCACGATCTCCACCGGGGTGCCGTCGGGAAGGAAGGGCAGGTCCTCGATGGGCAGGATCCTGGCGACCACCCCCTTGTTGCCGTGGCGGCCGGCCATCTTGTCGCCCTGGCTGATCTTGCGCTTCTGGGCCACGTGGATCCGGATCAGCTCGTTCACCCCGGCGGGGAGCTCGTCCCGGTTGGACCGACTGAACTGCTTCACGTCGACCACCACGCCGCGCTCGCCATGGGGCACCCGGAGCGAGCTGTCCCGGACCTCCTTGGCCTTCTCCCCGAAGATGGCTCGCAGCAGCCGCTCCTCAGCGGAGAGCTCGGACTCTCCCTTGGGCGTGGTCTTGCCCACCAGGATGTCGCCCGGCGCCACCTCGGCCCCGATGTAGACGATCCCGCGCTCATCCAGGTTGCGCAGACTCTCCTCCGCCACGTTGGGGAGCTCCCGGGTCACCTCCTCGGGCCCGAGCTTGGTCTCGCGGACCTCCACCTCGAACTCCTCGATGTGGATCGAGGTGTAGGTGTCCTCGCGGACAACCGACTCGCTGATGAGGATGGCGTCCTCGTAGTTGTAGCCCTCCCAGGGCATGAACGCCACCAGGACGTTCCGGCCCAGGGCCAGCTCCCCGTGGTCAGTGGACGGACCGTCCGCCAGCACTGTGCCGGCCTCGACGTGATCCCCCGGGTTCACCACCACCCGCTGGCTGAGGCAGGTCCCCTGGTTGCTCCGGACGAACTTGTGGACCCCATACCAGACCTCGGGGCCCTTGCCGTCTGGCTTGAAGAGGATGCCCAGCCCGCTGTCCTGTCCGCTGCGAACGATCTGAACGGAATCTGAGGAGATGTCCCGCAGGGGAACGTTGACACCCACCACGGTGCCGGCGCTCTTGGCCACGATCAGCTCACCGCTGTCTTTGGCGGCGTAGACCTCCATGCCCGTCCCCACCACGGGGGAGTCGGTGGAGATCAGCGGCACCGCCTGGCGCTGCATGTTGGAGCCCATCAGGGCGCGGTTGGCGTCGTCGTGCTCCAGGAAGGGGATCATCGCGGTCGCCACCGAGACGGTCTGCTTGGGGGAGACGTCGACCCAGTCCACATCGGTCACCGGCACGTCCTTGAAGGTGTGCCGAGTCCGGGCGGGAGTGTGCTCGACCAGGAACTCCCCCTCCGGCGAGACGGGCGCGTTGGCCTGGGCGACGGTGTACTTGTCCTCCTCGTCGGCGGAGAGGAACTGGATCTCGGAGCTGACCCAGGGAACGACCTCCACCGCCTCGACCCCGGCCCGCTCCAGCTCGTTGACCGCGGCAGCGCCCAGCCGGGTCCCTGCCGCCACGCCCCCGGCGGCCTCCGCGAGCAGCCGGCCCTCCAGGAGCGCCCGGTCGCGGCCCACCTCGAGGCGGCGATAGACCCGCCGGAGCGGGGTCTCGATGAAACCGAAGTCGTTGACCCTGGCGAAGGTGGCCAGCGAGCCCATCAGTCCGATGTTGGGGCCCTCAGGGGTCTCGATCGGGCAGATCCGCCCGTAGTGACTGTGGTGGACGTCCCGCACCACCATCCCGGCCCGCTCCCGGGAGAGCCCGCCCGGCCCCAGCGCCGAGAGGCGGCGCTTGTGGGTCAGCTCCGAGAGCGGGTTGGTCTGGTCCATGAACTGGGAGAGCTGGCTGGAGCCGAAGAACTCCTTGATCGCCGCCACCACCGGGCGGGCGTTGATCAGCGAGGCTGCGGTGACGGTGGTGGCATCGCAGATCGTCATCCGCTCCTTGATGATCCGTTCCATCCGCAGCAGGCCGGTGCGGAACTGGTTCTGGAGCAGCTCCCCCACCGCTCGGACCCGGCGGTTGCCCAGGTGGTCGATGTCGTCAGGCTCGCCCTCACCGTTGTTGAGCTGGATCAGCCGCCGCATGATGTTGATGAAGTCCTCGTGGGCGAGCACCCGCAGCTCCCGCTCCTCGGCGCGGCGCCGGGCTTCCGCCTCGGGGATGCCGAGCCGCTTGTCCAGCTTGAACCGCCCCACCCTGCCCAGATCGAAGCGGCGGGGGTTGAAGAAGAGCGCTTGGAGCAGGTTGCGGGCGTTCTCGACCGTGGGCGGGTCCCCGGGGCGGATCTTCCGGTACAGCTCGATCAGGGCCTCGTTGACGTCGTGGCTGGGGTCCTTCTCCAGGGTGGCGTCCACGTAGCGGTGCTCAGGGTCAGTTTCCACGTCGCGGAAGAAGTGGCGGATGTCATCGTCACTGGGATAGCCCAGCGCGCGGATCAGGGTGGTGGCCTGGAACTTGCGCTTGCGGTCGATCTTGGCGGTGAGCACGTCCTTGTTGGAGGTCTCGATCTCCAGCCAGGCGCCCCGATTGGGGATGAACTTGACCGCGTAGAGCGGACGGCCGGTGACCGGATGCTCGGGGCCGGCGGTGAAGTAGACCCCCGGCGACCGCACCAGCTGGCTGACCACCACCCGCTCGGTCCCGTTGACCAGGAAGGTGCCCTGCTCGGTCATCATGGGGAAGTCGCCCAGATAGACCTCTGACTCCTTGATCTCCCCGGCGTTCTCCCCCGTCTTGATGTGGAGCCGGGTCATGATCCGCAGGGGCGCGGCAAAGGTCATGTCGCGATTGCGACACTCCTCTTGGTCGAACTTGGGCTCACCGAAGCTGTAGTCGAGAAAGCGCAGCTCGTAGTTCTTGCCCGTGTAGTCGGTGATGGGGTTGATCTCATCGAAGAGCTCGCGCAAGCCTGACTCCACAAACCAGCGGAAGGAGTTGAGCTGGGTGTCGATCAGGTTTCCCACCTCCAGCACCTCGGGAATCGTCCCGTAGCTGAGGCGTGCGGGCGCGGCAGGCAAGGCAGCACGAACAGGGGGCATGGGCTAAAGTTCTCCAGGCAAGCGAGGACGTTCGGTGAACTTCACAGGTGGCGGAACAGCAATCCTACCACATGTGCGGCCGTCGTTCGCGGGCGAGCCGAGGCCGCCCGGGCCCCTTAGGGGGCGTCGCAGGCACTACTTGATTTCAGCTGTGGCGCCAGCCTCCTGGAGCTTCTTGGCCACCGTCTCGGCCTCCTCGCGGGAGACCGCCTCCTTGACCGCCTTGGGAGCCGCGTCGACCAGGTCCTTGGCCTCCTTCAGCCCCAGCCCGGTGATCTCTCGGACCGCCTTGATGGCGGCGATCTTCTGATCGCCCGCAGCGGTCAGAACGACCGAGAACTCGGTCTGCTCCTCCGCCACGGCCTCGCCCGCCGCCGGAGCCGCGGCTGCTGCCACCGCCATCGGCGCCGCGGCCGTGATCCCGTACTTCTCCTCGATCGCCTCCTTGGCTTTGACCAGGTCGAGGACGGTCCACGAACCCAGCGACTCCACGAAGTCCTCCACGCTCACCTTGGCCATGACTGCTTCTCCCTTCGTCCCAGTACCTTCTCTGCTGACCTCGACCACTTCACGTCACGGCTCCGCCCAGAGCCTCCGCCTGAGCCTCCAGCAGTCCCACCAGAGCGCGCCCAGGAGCCTCGAGCAGGCTGGCCAACTGGGCCAGCGGCGCCTCCAGCACTCCCAGGAGTTGGGCCACCAGGACCTCACGGGAGGGCAGGTCGGCCAGCCGTCTGACCTCGGACGGGGTCAGGATCTGGCCCTCTGCGATTCCTCCTCGGACCATCTCGGCGCGCCGGTTGACCCGCGCGTACTCGATGAGGAGACGGGCTGGAGCCGAGACATCCTCGTAGCTGATAGCGATGGCGGTCGGCCCCACCAGCTGGGGATTGAACTCCCCAAATCCGGCCTGCTCGCCAGCTCGCCGGGCCAGCGTGTTCTTGAGCACCAGGTACTCCACCCCGGCGGCCCGCAGAGACGCCCGGAGCGTCTCCAACTGGGCCACTGACAGCCCCCGGTAGTCGGTCAGCACGGCACTGCGCATCCGGCCTAGCTTCTCGGCGAGCTCGGCGACTGCGCTCTGCTTGGCCTGCGGGATCGCCGCCGCCCCGTGACGGCCCTCGTCGGTCATCTGTCCTCTACCTCCCGGCCTCATGGGAGCCCAGGCCAGGTGGTGGCTGGCAGCCGCCCGAGACGGTCTGCCAATCGGTCACCTGCGCGGGGCTCGGGTTTGAGCAGAGCCTGCCCCCGCGGTCTTGGGCGCCCTGGAACCGTGTTGTTCCTGACGGCGATGGAGTATACCGGCTGCCCTCCCCCGGCTACGCGGCCGTGAGCCGGGCCGCCAGCACCGGGTCGAGCCTGACACTGGGGCCCATCGAGGGGGCCAGGAAGGCGGCTCGGATGTACACGCCCTTGGCGGCCGAGGGCTTGGCCTTGACGATCGCCTCCAGCATGGCGGAAAGGTTCTCGAAGAGGGCACCCTCCTCGAAGTTGGTCTTGCCCACCGGAACGTGGACAATGCCGTAGCGGTCGACCCGGAACTCGACCCGACCCGCCTGGACCTCCCGAATCGCCCTGGCGATGTCGAAGGTGACCGTGCCCGCCTTGGGGTTGGGCATCAGGCCTCGGGGACCCAGAACCTTGCCCAGCTTACCCACCGAGCCCATCAGGTCGGGGGTGGCCAGTGCCACATCGAAGTCCAGGAACCCCTCCTGGATCCGTTTGACCAGATCCTCAGCCCCGATGATCTCGGCGCCGGCCTCGCGGGCCTCGCGCTCCTTCTCACCCTGGGCGAAGACGATGATCCGGCGAACCTTGCCGGTGCCATGGGGCAGGACCACGCTGCTGCGGACCATCTGGTCGGCGTGGCGGGGGTCGACCCCGAGGCGGACGTGGAGCTCCACAGTTCCGGGGAACTTGGAGATGTTGACCTCGCGCACCAGTCGAACCCCCTCCCGGGGGTCGACCAGCTGCTTGTCCTCGAGAAGCTTCTGGGCGGCCAGGTAGCGCTTGCCGTGTCGTACTGCCATCTGCAATCTCCTCCCGTGGTTCTGGCGGGCGCCCCTCGGCGTCCTCCCACAGCTCGGTTGCCGCTAGCCGATTACCTTGACGCCCATCGAGCGGGCGCTTCCCTCCACCATCCGCACCGCCGCCTCCAACTCGCTGGCGTTGACGTCGGGCAGCTTGGTCTGGGCGATCGCCAGCGCCTGGTCGCGGCTCAGCTGGCCAGCCTCCTCCTGGGGCGGCTTGGATGATCCCTTCTCGATCCCCAGGGCCTTCTTGATCAGGTCCGAGGTCGGCGGGGTCTTGGTGACGAAGGTGAAACTGCGGTCCTCGAAGATGGTGATCTCAGCGGGGATCACCAGGCCACTCTGGGACTCGGTCCTCTCGTTGTAGGACCGGCAGAACTCCATGATGTTGACCTGATGCTGTCCCAACGCCGGCCCGATCGGGTACCCCGGGGTGGCCTTGCCGGCCTCGATGTTGAGCCGCAGCACCGTCTTGATCTTCTTCTTGCCCACTTGGAGTACTCCTAGCGCAGCCGCTCGACCTGGAGCAGGTCGAGCTCGACCGGGGTCTCCCGGCCGAACATGTTCACCATCACCTTGAGCTTGCCCTTGTCGGCGTTGATCTCGCCGACCTTGCCGTGGAAGTCGGTGAAGGGGCCGTCGACGACCCGGACCGAGTCACCCACCTTGAACTCCACCTGGACCTTGGTCGGGGCCTCGGAGTGGATCTGGTGCTGGATCGAACGGACCTCGGACTCCTGGAGCGGGACCGGACGGGTCCCCGAGCCCACGAAGCTGGTCACCCCAGGGGTGTTCCGGACGACGTACCAGGACTCGTCCGACATGACCATCTGGACCAGGATGTAGCCCGGGAAGATCCGCTTGGCCACATGGCGGCGCTGGCCGTCCTTGATCTCGATGACGTCCTCAGTGGGGACCATCACGTCGAAGATCTGATCGTGCATATCCATCGACTCGACCCGCTTGAGGAGGTTGGCCTTGACCTTCTCCTCATGGCCAGAGTAGGCGTGGATCACGTACCAGTTGGCTTGCTCGGTGGCTTTCGACACGCTCACTTCGGGGCTCCCAATCACTTCAGTCTGAGGCCTAGGGGCTGCTGCTGGCAGACGGCGTCGCCGTAGCGGAGGGGCTGGGGGTGACCACCACCGACGGGGTGGCCGTGGCGGTGGCGGCCGGGACCGTGGTGTACAGGGGCCGGAGCGCAGAGGCCAGCCCGAAGTCGAGGAGCCCCAGGAACGCCCCCAAGAGCACCACCGTGACGATGACCACGCCGGTCATCTGCCGCAACTCCGGCCAGGTCGGCCATACCGTCTTCCTTAGTTCGCTCCATACCTCACGCAGATAGCCGCCCTCGCTGGACTCTGGTCGGTCCTCCCCGGCGGCATTCGCCAAATCTGCTCCTTGTGCGCCTATCCCAGATGTTGGCAGGGGCGGCACGATTCGAACGCGCGACCTGCGGTTTTGGAGACCGCTGCTCTACCAGCTGAGCTACGCCCCTTCGAGTTGCGGCCGCCCCGCCCTACTTGGTCTCGCGATGCGCGGTGTGCTGGCGGCAGCGACGGCAGTACTTGCGCAGCTCGAGCCGGTCAGGGTCGTTGCGCTTGTTCTTCTGGGTGGTGTAGTTGCGCTCGCGGCACTGGCCGCACTGCAGGGTGACGATGGTGGCGGGCACTGTCAAGGTCTCCAGACAAAAACGCCCGGCCAAGCCGAGGTGAGCTGAGTATAGCCCGCGGCTGGCAGACGGTCAAACCAGGGTACTCCAGCCCACCCCGGACCCCATCGTCCGCCGGGCGGTCCCCCCGCCCCGGCGGAGCCGGATCGAGCTCCGGGCCGCGACCGTGAGGGCCCGCCGACGGTCGCTCCTCTGGTGACCGGCCTTCCGCGGAGGCAGCCGCGGCTCAGGCCCCGGAGCCAGCCTCCGCTCGGCGGCTGAAGATCACCCGCTGGTAGACGAGGTACTTGGCCACCCAGAGCAGGGCATAGGTGCCGATGTAGGAGGTTCCGACCACGATCGTGTGAGCGGTGTGTCCCGCCGGGGCATGGGCGGCGGCCAGGCTGGTGCCGGCGGTCGAGACCACCAGGCTCACCACCGAGGTCACCCAGTAGAGGGTGACCTGACGGGCAGCCCCGGTCCGCTCCGCCTCGGGCCAGATCCAATACCTGCTCAGCAGGTAGGAGGGCACCGCCCCGGCCACGTTGGCGACGATCGAAGAGCCCGAGGCGCCCAGGAGGCGCCCCGCGTAGAGGCCTACCAGGGTCACTTCGCTGACCAGGGTCGCCACCCCCGACGTCGCGGCATAGCGCAGCAGCCGGTTGAGCCGGGGCCGCTCCCTCAACCAGGACCACAGCCAGGCCGGGGTCCCGGGGAAGAGGTGACCCTCCTCAGCCACAGAGCCCGCTTCACGGGTCCCGGGCGGGGCCGTGCCGGTAGTCCCACCCAACTCGACACCGGATCCCATGCAGCCAGTTTCGCAGACCGACCTGGGAGTCAGCTGGACGCGACCTGAGAGCCCCTCGGCGGCGCTCCCCGTGGCGGCCGTCCGGGTGCCGCCGTCCCCACCCGCTCCCGCGGCCACCCCCTAGAGCCGGCAGGTTGTTGGACGCGTCCTGGAGCGCCACCACTTTCACCCTCGTCCTGGCCGCGGTTCGCGATGCCCGGGCGCCACCGGGAGAACCTAACCGCTGGCTCGGGTCCGTCGAAGAGACCCTGAGCATCTCTGTGCTGGCACCGATGCCGGACCTGGTGCTTGACCACCGCTGCGCTGCGGGCGCATCCGCCGTCCCCAGAGAGCGGCGACAAGGCGGGTGGCGGCACCGAGCGTCCTCACCCCTCCGGCGCTGACGACTCTGTGGTTCGGCGAGGGTCCGCCGGGTCGCCCCGGGGCACCGGTCACCAGCCCAACCTGATGGCGTCGTCCCCGTCCAACGCTGGCTTGAAGAGGATGCATCTGGGCCGATCGATACCTCAACCGGCCCGCACCCTGCGCCCAGCTGACCATCGGCGGCGCGGCCCACCATCTCGGTGGCACAGTGGATCTCGTGCGAAGCAGTTCCAAATCAACTGCGACGCCCCAGAGACCGGTGGAGCCGAGCCAAAGTCCACGGCGCCCATGTCGGCTGGCCGACCCCTAGCCGAGCTGGGCTGAACCAGGCTCGGGCCGCAAGGAGGCAGTCGCCCCCCCTGTTTGTCGAACCGGCCCTTCAGACCGCCTGCTGGCTCGCCCCTGGCCGTTCCCGGCCTCACGGTCTTTCGTAACCCCATGGCGACCAGATCTTGACCTCCACGGTCTACTTTGGTCCCATGGAGCGGGCCAGCACGCGCCCACAGGGCCCCCCCCCGGATGGAGTGCGGTCCGCAGTCGTCGCAGGAGGCGGCGTGGCGACACCCCGTCGGAGGGCGGCGGTCCGGCGCGCCGGACCGCGGGTCGGCGCCGCCGTCCTCAAGGCGCCCGACCCCCGCCATAGCAAGCTGCCCGAGCAGACCCCCGCCGGGATTCTGGTCCTGAGCAACAGTTCGCTCCGCATCCTCGACACCAACACTGCCGCCTCCACACTGACCGGCTACTCCCAAGAGGAGCTGCTGGGAATGGGGCTCCTCGACCTGTTTCCAGAGCCGGGCCGGGTCGAGGCGGGAGCCCAATCCTCCGCTGTCAGCACCGACACCACGCAGGGCTTGGAGGCCAAGTGTCAGCGCAAGGATGGCTCCATCGTGGACCTTGAACTTCACCAGCGCCGGCTCGACGACGGGCGGATCCTCGGCGTCCTCCGCGACACGAGCCAGGAGGTTCAGGCCAAGGTCCACCTCGCCCAGATGCTGTCTGGCATGGACCTGTTCGCCGCGACCATTGACCTCGACGGCAAGATCACCTACGCCAACCCGGCCCTGAGCGCGCTCACCGGGTGGTCCACCGACGAGCTGGTCGGGTGCTCGGTCTATGAGCTTCTGTCCGCCGGCACCCGGGGCCACGACACGGTCGAGCTGGCCCTGAGGCTTCGGGGCACCAGCCTGCAGCATCCGCTGATCGCCAAGATCGTGACCCGGTCCGGGGTAGACCGTCTCGTCGCGATCAGCGCCACCCTGCTTGCGGCCACGCTCGGCGAGCCCGGTCAGGCGGCGGTCCTGGGCCATGATGTGACCGAGGAGCACGCCCTCCACACGCTCCTGGAGCGCGAGCTGGAAGAGCGACTTGGCGTGGACGCGGCGATCGGCAGGCTGGAGCAGGGTGGCACCACCGCCGCCACGGCCCTTGCCATCTGCCGGGAACTGCGGAGCCTGAGCGGTGTCGACGTCTCCGCCGTGATCGTGTTCGACAGCGACCGGGACGCCACCGTCCTGGGTATCGACGGCCCGGACAACTTCTTCCTCTCCGCCGGCACCCGGTTCCCTCCGTCGAGGGCCAGCTACCTGATTCAGCGGGCGCGCCTCGGGCCCTGGGCGGAGCGCTGGCTACAGCGGAGCCAGGACGGCCTCTATGGCAGGGAGATGACCACCGCCGGGATGCAGTCGTCTGTCTACGCGCCGATCCATTACGGTCCCAGCGTCTTGGGGGTGCTGGCGGTGGGTACCACCCACGCCGCCGGCGAAGACGCAATCTTGGCCCATCTCCCGACAGTCGCCCGGTTCGGGGTTACCGCCAGCGCCCTGCTCGCCCTCGACCTCCAGGTTGAGAGAGTCGCCTCCCGGCGGCGCATCGATCTTGGGAAGCTCATCCATACCCACGCCTACACCCCCGTGTTCCAGCCGATCGTGGACCTCGCCAGCGGCGAGGTCTTGGGCTACGAGGCGCTCACCAGGTTCCTCGATGGCGAGCGTCCCGACATTCGCCTCGCGGCCGCCTGGAGCGCTGGCATCGGGCCCGAGCTCGAGCTGGCGATGCTGTCGGACGCAATCGCCCTGCAGGGTCAGCTGCCCGAGGGTCGCTGGCTGAACGTCAACGTGTCACCGCGGCTGCTGGATAACGTCGGGCCGCTCAGGGAGATCCTGGTCAAGGCCAACCGCCCCCTGGTGCTGGAGATCACCGAGCACGAGGTGATCACCGACTACCGTGCCTTCAAGGAGGCGCTCTCCAGCCTCGGACCGGTCCGTACCGCGGTCGACGACACCGGATCCGGGATCGCCAACTTCGCCCACATCCTGGAGCTGCGGCCGGATTTCGTCAAGCTCGACATCGGTCTCATCCGGGGCATCGACAGTGATCCCGCCCGTCAGGCGGTTGTGCTCGCCATGTGTCACTTCACCTTGACTACGGGGTCCCGGCTGATCGCGGAGGGGGTCGAGACCCGGGGTGAAGCCGACACCGTCCGGGCGCT
>JBEKRL010000015.1:0-31313 GCA_049518775.1 Candidatus Dormibacteria bacterium | reverse complement strand
CGAGGGACTCCTCCAGCCGCACGCTGGGCGCTACTCTTCTCTCCACGGCGTAGTCCTCCGGTGGTTGCTAAGTCACCGCGAGACTACGCCGCTCCTTTTTCCAGCAGCAACCTGACGCCACCACCTTGAGCGGGTACTTCCCACGATTGGGCTCCAGCAGATCCTCCACTCGGAGGGCCAAGAGTTCGCCGAGCCGGATGCCAGTCTCGGCCCCGAGACGGACGATCAGCCTGTCTCTTTCGGTCTTGGCGACGTTCTCCATCCTTTGAATCTCGTCCCGGCTGAGGACGTCCAGCAACACCTTCTCCGCCCTTGGAGCCTTCGGGCTGGGCTCCAACCGTGGCCCCGCCCCCTTTCTCGGCCCACCCGAGGAGCACCCTGACGGCTTGGACGGAACCCCGGACGGTCGCTCGGGCCAAGGGCCGACCCGGCCTGCCCCCACCACCTAAGAGGTGGGCGGTGTAGCGGCCGATGCTGGCCGAGGTTGGCTGAGCCGGGTCCTCAATCCGTGCCTAGGAGCACCAGGGGAGGAACTCCCGCCGGAGCGTGTCTCGATACCACTCGACTGTCCGAAGCGAAAGTCCAGCCGCCCTCCGGTCAGCAAGGAAGGCGTCGGCTAGGGCTTCGAAAGCGGGTGGAGCAGTCACGGTGGCCAGGGCCGTCCTCTTGGCTCGGCTCGCCGCGAACTCCGCCGGATCGAGGATGTAGGCCGGCCCCGGATCGTCGGGCTCCGGCTCTAGGCAGCGGAGATGGGCTGAGCCAATTATCTCTCCCTGGATCGGCTCGGGCATCTTCCGGGCCGCCGGCGCCTTGGCGGGGAAATGGTCTGCCCAGTAGCGCCCTACAGCGCCTGGGATACCCAGAGTTACAGCACCTTAGACGGTGACTTTACGGGCTGTGCCCCGCTTCGCTTGAAGTGAAGTGGCGCGCCCAGAGGGATTTGAACCCCCGCAAACCCAGATCCGTAGTCTGGTGCTCTATCCGGGCTGAGCTATGGGCGCTCGATCGGGTCTGATTCTAGACCCTGGCCCGCGCCGGTCAGTCCGAGACCAGCGCGCCCGCGCGTCGCTCCAGGGCCTGGGTGGCCGCGATCCGACAACCCAGTTGATCCAGGGCTGCGTCCAACTCCTCCCTCAGCCCCACATCGAGGGCCACCGGATGGTTGTCCAGTTCGCGCAGTAGGGCAGACAGCTGGAGTGCCTTCTGCTCGATCTCGGCCACCATCTGCCGGGATTCCAGGACCAGCCCGGATCCCGGACCAACCAATTCCACAATGCCGCCCTCCATGGAGGGGTCATCCGGCCCCGATCTCACCTGCTGGCTGGTGTCGGCCAGCGCTTCAGCCATGCTATCGCCGAGGCTCTCCGCTGTCGAGGAGCGATTTGCCTGAGGTGACCAGCTCCCCACTTCCACCCAACGGGGCTGGCCCGGGGTCAGATTGGCTATACTCGGCGCCGCGCTGCGGCGGCCCCGCAACCAGTCGGCGCGGATGGCGGAATGGTAGACGCGCGGGGCTTAGAACCCCGTGGGGCAACCCGTCCGAGTTCGATCCTCGGTCCGCGCACGGTCACGCTTCTCTAGGAGCAGGATGAGTTCACGTTCCACCGATGTCGCCAAGCTAGAGGTGAGCCTCGAGCGCTTGCCGGGTTCCCAGGCCCAGCTGACGGTGCAGGCGCCGGTGGCCGAGACCGAGGGCGCGCTCGACCTGGCCCTCCGTCACCTGGGTCAGCGCTACCGCTTCCCTGGGTTTCGCCCCGGGAAGGCCCCGGCGGCGGTGGTCGAGCGGGCGGTCGGATGGGAGGCGCTCCGCGAGCGTGCGATCGAGGACCTGCTCCCCGAGGTATGGGCGCGGGCGGTGGCGCAGGTCGAGCTGGAGCCGGTGTCCAGCCCCAAGGTGATCGAGGTGGTCCTGGAGCGCGGCGAGCCCTTCCACTTCACAGCCAACGTGGTGGTCAGGCCGGAGGTGACCCTCGGCGACTATCACCAGGTCCGGGTCCCGGTGGAGTCGCAGGAGGTCTCCGAGGAGGACGTGGAGAGCAATATCCAGGCGCTCCGGCAGCGCTACGCCCAGCTCACCGACGCCAGTGAGCGGCCGGCTCAGCTGGGCGACGTGCTCACCGCGGAGCTGACGATGCGCCATGGGGACCAGGTCCTGGGAGCTGCGGCCCAGCGCCAGACCCTGGATCTGCAGCGTGACGACCTGCTGCCGGGAATGGTGGACCAGCTCCTGGGGGCCGAGGTGGGCGTGCCTCTCGACCTGACCATCACCCTGCCCGAGGAGTACCCGCGACCGGAGTTGCGGGGCGAGATGGTCACGATCACGGCCGACATCAAGCAGATCCAGGCCAAGGAGCTGCCCGCGCTGGACGACAACCTGGCCGCCATTGCCGGCCAGGGCGAGAACCTCGAAGAGCTCCGCCGGTACGTGAGCGACCGGCTGGCCGAGGAGTTCCGGCTGGTGGCCGAGCAGACCCAGGAGTCCAAGGCGCTGGAGGCCCTGGTGGCGATCTCCCGGGTCGAGGTGCCAGAGGTGATGATCCAGGAGGAGATCGACCGCCAGATCAAGGACCTGGAACTGCGACTGTCCGCCTCGGGGGTCACCCTGGAGCAGCTGCTGGCCTCGGAGGACAAGCAGCTGGATCAGTTCCGGGGGGAGCAGCGCCAGCCGGCGGTGGAGAGGGTGCAGCTGGAGCTGATCCTCGAAGAGCTGGCCCGGCGCGAGGACCTGCAGGTCTCGGATGAGGAGCTGGACGCAAACCTGAGGCGGATCTTTACCGGCGGGGGCTCCAAGGAGACCAGGAAGCGGGCTCGGGAGCCGATCCGCCGCGAGCTGCGACTGGGTGCCGCCCGCCGCCATCTGGCGAGTCTGGCGAGGGGCGAGGCGTCCCCCGGGTCGGCCCCGAGTTAGGGATCTGCCCCTGGGTCGGGCCGGCCGGCAGCGTCCCAGGGTGACGGCTGCCCCCGAGGGCCGGTGAGGCCGGGCGGCCGAAATCGCCCTGAGGCCCCGGTTATGGTCCTCCCCGGCGCCGGTTCGCCCTGGCTCCGTCCTCGATCTGGGAACGGGGGAACGGTGGATTCCGGGCCTCTGGGTATACTCGATCCGGCGGGAGGTTGGCACCCGTCGCTTCGTCCGGCCCCACCAGGAGAACGCCGTGGTCCTCGTACCGATGGTCATCGAGACAACCAACCGGGGTGAGCGCGCCTTCGACATCTACTCCCGGTTGCTCAAGGACCGCATCATCTTCATCGGGACCCCCATCGACGACCAGGTCGCCAACCTGGTGATGGCCCAGATGCTCTATCTGGAGAGCGAGGATCCCGAACGCGACATCAACCTCTACATCAACAGCCCGGGCGGATCCGTCTCCGCGGGCCTTGCCATCTACGACACCATGCAGTACGTCAAGCCACGGGTGAGCACCTTCTGCATGGGGCTGGCCGCGTCCTTTGCCTGCCTCCTTTTGGCAGGGGGCGACAAGGGACTCCGTTTCAGCCTTCCCAACACCAGGATCATGATGCACCAGCCCTCCGGAGGCTTCCAGGGTCAGGCCTCGGACATCCAGATCCAGGCCCAGGAGATCCTCCGGCTGCGGCGGATCCTGGACCAGATCCTGGCCCAGCACACGGGCAAGCCGGTGGAGCAGATCACCAGGGACTCCGACCGGGACTTCTACATGTCCCCCGACGAGGCTCTGGAGTACGGGCTGATCGACCATGTGATCACCGGTCACCGGGGCCACGAGCAGGTCACCAGCGACAGCGGGACGGATCCGGGGCGGGCCGAGGCGCCCACAGTCCCGGCCGACAAGAAGAGTTCGCCTGCCGGATAGGCTGGGCCAAGGGCCAAAGGGGTCACCGTGACAGTTCGAGGGACGCGCAGCTCGAGGCCACTGGGGGAGCGTGGCCGGGGACCCCGCCTGGTTCGCGGGCCGGGGCGGCGCTGTGACTTCTGTGGGATCGTGACCAGCATGGTCGCGGTGGTGGCCAGCCCGGGGCCCACCGAGGCCGTGATCTGCCCCGGCTGTGTGGGGCGGGTGGCGAGGCAACTCTCCCGAGCCGGTGGGGGGGACGCGGCATGACCGAGCGCGAGGACCGCCGCCGCCACACGCGCTGCTCCTTCTGCAACAAGGGTCAGGACCAGGTCCGCAAGCTGATCGCGGGGCCGGGCGTTTACATCTGCGACCAGTGCATCGAGCTCTGCCAGGAGGTGCTGGAGGAGGACTCCCGGGTCACCCCGGCGCGGCGGCCCCGGACCAGTGTGGTTCCCAATCCCCAGGCGATCTGGGAGTCGCTCAATGAGTACGTGGTGGGTCAGGACCAAGCCAAGCGGGTGCTCTCGGTGGCGGTCTACAACCACTACAAGCGGATCAACAGCGCCCGCGAGGTGGGCGACGTGGAACTGCAGAAGTCCAACGTGCTCTTGGTGGGCCCCACCGGTTGCGGCAAGACCCTGCTGGCCCAGACCCTGGCCCGGGTTCTCGACGTGCCGTTTTCGATCGCGGACGCCACCTCACTGACCGAGGCGGGGTATGTCGGGGAGGATGTTGAGAACATCCTGTTGCGATTGATCCAGGCCGCGGACTTCGACATCACCAGGGCCGAGCGGGGGATCATCTACATCGATGAGATCGACAAGATCTCCCGCAAGTCCGACAACCCCTCGATCACCCGCGACGTCTCCGGCGAGGGAGTCCAGCAGGCGCTGCTGAAGATCCTCGAGGGGACCGTCGCCAACGTTCCGCCCCAGGGCGGGCGCAAGCATCCCCATCAGGACTTCATCCAGATCAACACCGCCAACATTCTCTTCATCTGCGGAGGTGCCTTCGATGGTCTGGAGCGGATCATCGACCAGCGCGTGGGCCAGAGGACGATCGGCTTCGGCAGTGAGCAGTCGGGCTCGCGGAACAAGGAGAACGCCAAGATCCTCCGGGAGATGACGGCCCAGGACCTGCTCCGTTATGGGCTGATCCCCGAGTTCGTCGGCCGGCTGCCGATCATGGTCACCCTGGACTGCCTCGACGAGGCCGACATCACTCGGGTGCTGACCGAGCCCAAGAACGCCTTCGTCAAGCAGTACCAGAAGTTCTTCGCCCTGGACGAGGTGGAATTGGTCTTCGAGGAGGCGGCGCTGCGGGCGATCGCTCGCCAGGCGCTGGCGCTTGGGACCGGGGCGCGGGGACTGAAGAGCATCCTGGAGTCGGCGCTGCTCAACAGCATGTTTGACGTGCCCTCGCATCCCGAGATCAAGCGCTGTCTCATAACTGAGCGAGCCATCCTGGAGGCCGTCGAGCCCGAGCTCTTCCGCGACGAGGAGCCCCAGGCGGCGTCTGCCTGACGGCGGCGGGAAGCCGCCCGGCCTCCGGCTCTTAGGCGCTCCGGTTAGACTGGGGGCGTCCCTGCTGAAGTGAGCGTTTCCGTGCGCCAGTGGCACGAGGTCTCCACGAATGTCCATCGCCAGCAACCTGGGTTACCCCAGGATCGGTCGCTCCCGGGAGTTGAAGCGTGCCCTGGAGGGCTACTGGTCAGGGGGGCTCTCGGAGGCTCAGCTGCTGGAGGCCACCGCGATGCTGAAGGCGGACCGCTGGCGTCGCCAGAAGGCCGCCGGCATTCAGCACATTCCGAGCAACGACTTCTCGCTCTACGACCACGTCCTCGACACCGCGCTGATGGTGGGGGCGATCCCTGAGCGGTTCGGATGGTGCGGCGAGCCTCCCTCCCTGGGACTGATGTTCGCCATGGCCAGGGGCATCGTCGGGGAGGCCGAGGTAGCGCCCCTGGACATGACCAAGTGGTTCGACACGAACTACCACTACCTGGTCCCCGAGCTTGCCGCCGATCAGCGGTTCAGCCTGGTCTCCTCAAAGCCCGTGGAGGAGTTCCTGGAGGCGAAGGCGCTGGGGATCCAGACCCGTCCGGTACTGCTGGGGCCGGTCACCTTCCTCAGGCTCAGCAAGGGATCTGGAGGCGCGCCGCCGGTCCTGCAGTTCCTTGACGAGCTCCTGCCTGTGTACGCGGAGATGCTCGCCCGACTGCGGGCGGCCGGAGCGGAGTGGGTCCAGATCGACGAGCCATGCCTCAGCCAGGACCTGCCGGTGGAGGTCCTGGAGGCCTTCGAGGTCGCCTATCAGCGACTGGGCCGGGCCGCGCCCGGGCTCCAACTCCTGGTGGCCTCCTACTTCGCCGAGTTGGGCCCCAACCTGGAGGCGGCCCTGGCCCTGCCGGTGGCGGCGGTCCATCTTGACCTGGTCCGTGGCGGTGGGGACCTGGACCGGGCCCTGGAGCTGGTGCCCGAGGGGATGGCCCTCTCACTGGGGGTGGTGGATGGCCACAACGTGTGGCGCACCGACCTCGATCAGGCCCTGTCTCAGATTGAGCGGGCGCTGGCCAAGCTGGGCCCGGACCGGGTGCTGATCGCGCCGTCCTGCTCGCTCCTCCACGTGCCCGTGAGCCTGGAGGGGGAGGGCGCTCTGGACCCTGAGCTGCGATCGTGGCTGGCCTTCGCCGAGGAGAAGGTGATTGAGGTCAGCCAACTGGCAACAGCCGCTCAGGGCGGCTCGGCGGTGGAGGAGGTGCTCGCCGCCGGTCGGGAGGCATGCACTGCGCGCCGGAGGTCGCCGCGGGTGATCAATCCCGCAGTGCGGGACCGACTCCGCCGGCTCACCCCCGATTGGTTCACTCGGACGGGGGACGGCCCGGCCCGGAGGCTGATCTGGCGTCAGCGGAAGTCGCTGCCCCAGATTCCGACCACCACGATCGGCTCCTTCCCTCAGGGCCACGAGTTGCGCCAGGCTCGGGCTCGGCTGCGGCGGGGAGAGCTCGGCCCGGCTGAGTACGAGCGGCTGATCGAGACCGAGATCCGCCGGGTGATCCGGTTCCAGGAGGATGTCGGCCTCGACGTGCTGGTGCATGGGGAGCCGGAGCGGGGCGATATGGTGGAGTACTTCGCCGAGCGACTGGACGGGTGCGCGACCACCGAGCAGGGCTGGGTTCAGTCCTACGGGTCGCGGTGCGCCAAACCCCCGATCATCTTCGGGGACGTGTCCCGCCCCCGGCCGATGACGGTGCGCTGGTCGGTGTTCGCCCAGAGCCTCACCGAGCGCCCGGTGAAGGGAATGATCACCGGCCCGGTGACCATCCTCCAGTGGTCGTTCGTTCGCGACGACCTCCCCCGCAGCCAGACCTGTGCCCAGATCGCGATGGCGCTCCGCGATGAGGTCTCCGACCTGGAGGCAGCGGGGATCAACGTGATCCAGGTCGACGAGCCGGCGCTGCGAGAAGGACTGCCGCTGCACCGCACCCGGCAGGCCGCGTACCTGCGCTGGGCGGTGGACAGCTTCCGGCTCACCGCGGCCGGGGCCGGAGCCCAGACCCAGATCCACACCCACATGTGCTACTCGGAGTTCGAGGAGATCATGGACTCGATCGCCGAGCTCGACGCCGATGTGCTCTACATCGAGGCGGCTCGGTCGGGGATGAGCCTGCTGGGTGCGTTCGCGGACCACGGCTACGCCAACGAGGTAGGCCCGGGGATCTACGACATCCACTCGCCGCTGGTCCCGACGGTCGGCGAGATGGCTGACCGGCTGCGAAAGGCGGCCCAGGCGATTCCGCCCGACCGGCTCTGGGCCAACCCCGACTGCGGTCTGAAGACGCGGCGTTGGGCCGAGATCGATCCCGCTCTGCGTAACCTGGTCGTTGCCGCGAGACAGGTTGCGGCGGAGCTGTCCGCAGTCCCCGCGGCGAGCTCCTAGCCGGGCCCGGGGGGCGACCGGTGGAGGCAACCTACCAGCCCAAGGCCGCCGAGCTGCGCTGCCGCCAGCGCTGGCAGGAGATCGGACTGGGGTCCGCCGACCCGGCCAGTCCCAGGCCCGCCTTCTCGATTGCCCAACCCCCGCCCAACATCACCGGATCACTGCACATGGGCCACGCCCTCAACGTCTTGGTCCAGGACGCCCTCTGTCGCTTCCACCGCATGCGCGGATACGAGGTCTGCTGGGTACCAGGGACCGATCACGCCGCCATCGCCACCCAAAACGTGATCGAGCGCCAGTTGGCCGAGGAGGGTACCAGCAAGGAGGAGATCGGCCGCGCCGCCTTCGGCGATCGGGTGGACGCCTGGTACCACACCTACCAGGGGCGGATCCTGGAGCAGATGCGCGGGCTGGGCGCCAGCTGCGACTGGGCCAGGGAGCGCTTCACCATGGACGCCGGCTACGTCCGGGTGATTCGCACCGTATTTGCCGAGCTCTACCGGCAGGGGCTGGTGTATCGGGGTCCCCGCATCGTCAACTGGTGCCCCCGCTGCGAGAGCGCCATCTCGGACGAGGAGGTCGCTTACGAGCAGCAGCAGGACACCTTCTATCACGTCCGTTACCAGTTGATTGGAAATGAGGGCGGAATCGAGGTGGCCACCACCCGCCCCGAGACCATCCTCGCCGACGTGGCCGTGGCGGTGGCGCCTGGCGATGGGCGCTTCCGGCACCTGGTTGGACGGCGGGTCCGTGAGCCGCTGGGGGGACGGGAGATCCCCGTGATCGAGGACGAGGCGGTGGACCCCAAGGTCGGGACAGGTGCCCTCAAGATCACTCCGGGCCACTCGGCCGAGGACTACGAGGTGGGGGAGAGGCACCAACTGCCGATCCTCACCGTCATCTCCCTCCAAGGCAAGATGATCGCGCCGGAGTTCCCCGACATCGACGGAAGGGGGGTCAACGAGGCTCGGGAGCTGGCCGCCGAGCGGCTGCGCCGGTCCGGCGCGATGGTCAAGGAGGAGGCGTTGCTGCACCAGGTGGGCCACTGCGACAGGTGCGGGACGGTGATCGAACCGCTGGTCACCCCCCAGTGGTGGCTGAGGGTCGGCGAGCTGGCCGGGCCGGCGGCGGAGGCGGTCCGCAGTGGCCGGATCACCATCTATCCGGCCCAGTTCCGTGCCCAGTACCTGGACTGGATGGCGGGGCTGCGGGACTGGTGCATCAGCCGCCAGCTCTGGCTCGGTCACCGGATCCCGGTGAGCAGATGCGCGAATGGCCACACCTTCGCCTGGGTGGACGACCCAACTGTCTGTCCGGAGTGCCAGAGCCCGGAGCTGGCCCACGACCCCGACGTGCTCGACACCTGGTTCTCCAGTGCCCTCTGGCCCTTCGCCATCCTAGGCTGGCCGGAGCCGAACCCGGCCCTGGCGCGCTTCTACCCCACCTCGGTGCTGAGTACCGGTCGCGACATCCTGCAGCACTGGGTGGTCCGGATGGTGATGATGGGCCTCCGCTTCACCGGGGAGATCCCCTTCCACGAGGTGCTTTTCCACGCCACCATCCTTGGCACCGACGGGGCCCGGATGT
This sequence comes from Candidatus Dormibacteria bacterium, assembly GCA_049518775.1. Lineage (GTDB taxonomy): Bacteria > Chloroflexota > Dormibacteria > Aeolococcales > Bog-877 > Bog-877. The sequence goes on along the minus strand of JBEKRL010000015.1, from coordinate 21,975 downwards.
CCAAGAGCAGTGGCAACGTGGTTGACCCGCTGGACATGGCGGCGAAGTACGGGGCGGACGCACTCCGGGCCTGGGGCGCCAGCGTCGCCATGGGTAGCCAGGACTCCAAGTTCGACGAGAGTCGGATCGAGGGGTTTGCCCGCTTCGCCAACAAGCTCTGGAACATGACCAGGCTGCTCCACCAGGGCTACTTTCCCGGCCAGGGGGAGGAGGGCCGAATCCCTGAGCTGCCCGAGCCGCTGCCCGGATCTCTCCAGCTGGCCGACCGCTGGATCCTCTCCCGTCTGGCGGCGGTCACCAGGTCAGTCACCCGGGCGCTGCCCAGCTACGACTTCGACGGGATAATCGCCTCCATCTACGACTTCGCCTGGCACGAGCTGGCCGACTGGTACCTGGAGCTGATCAAGGAGCGGCTCCAGGCGGGGGAGGAGGCCGCCCGGTGGGTGACCAGGACTGTGCTGCTCCAGACGGCGCTCCTGCTGCACCCGATCATGCCATTCCTCACCGACACCCTGGCCGAGCAGTTCGCCGGGACCCCCGCAAGCCTGGACCTGATGAGCTGGCCGGACGCCCCGACGGCCTGGTCCGACCCCGAGGCGGAGCGGGCCATGGACGGGTGCCGAGAGCTGGTCTCGGTTCTGCGCAAGGGGCTCCAGGAACTGGGAATCCAGGTGCACCGCCACAGCAGCCTGGTCCCGTTCTCAGTCGACCATGAGGGCCCCGAGCTGGTCTTTCCCGAGGTCCGCGGCTATGTCTCGGCGTTGCTTCCGATCAGCTGGGTGGACCCCGGCGGGAGCGCGGGGCACGCGCGGCCCCAGGTGGTGGCCGGCCAGACCACCCTCTCGCTGGGGACGGATGCCAGCTCCGGGGGCCCGGAGTGGAAGGAGGCGATCGGGAGGGAGCTGGCCCGCGTCGGCGCCCACCGTGCCGCGCTCGAGCGGAAGCTCTCCGGGCCCTTCGCCGTGAAGGCCCCGCCGGAGATCGTCGAGGGGGTTCGTGACCAGCTGGAGACTGCCCGCCGTCGAGAATCGCTTCTGCGCGGTGCACTCGACGGCTGAGCCGGGCGGCTGAGTGCTGGCACTCGTCGACCTGCCGCCGCTAGCGCTCCTTTGTCCCGCCGCAGCCACCCTGGTCTGCTCGGGTCTCGGCCGTCCCTGGCCGGCCCGGCCCGATTTCTGGGCGCGCTGGGTGGTTCGGGGGGGGTTGCTGCTGGCCCTGGCCGACGTGGTGGCGCTGCTGTGGCAGCTTCATCCGGGAGGCGCCCTACAGATGACCCTGTGGCAGCTGGAGCCCCGGGTTCCGATAACCCTCTCGGTCGACAGCAGTGGCGCGGCCATTGCGCTGATGGTCCTGGTCGCGGCCCTGGTGGTGAGCTTCTCCGCCCGAGAACGCCGCCCTCTGGCCTCGGCCAGCCTGGGACTGGCGGTGCTGGGTGGGATGGGAGCCGCCTTCGCCGGCGACCTCCTCAGCCTCTACATCGGGCTTCAGCTCTCGGCTCTGGGCGGGATCGGCCTCAGCTACTCCCGGCAGCCCCGGGCCGCCAGCGGCCGGATGGTCCTGGCGGCCGTCGCCGACCAGCTGGTCGCACTGGTCTGGCTGGCGGCGGTGGTGGCGGTGCTGCAGGGCACCTCGACGCTGGTTCTGACCTCGATACCGCCGAGCTCGGTGAGCCCATTGCTGGCGGGGCTCCTGGTGCTGGCCGCGCTGGTTCGCTTGGCCGGCTGCCTGCTGATCGGCGGCCTCGGCGCCGGCGCGCGGCCCCGCTCTGCGCGCTCGGTGGATGTCGCCGACTGGTTCACCGTGGTGGCGGTGCCGACGGGCCTGTTGGTCCTGCTCCGCATCCAGGAGCTCTCCGGCGGAACCTGGCCCACGCCCTGGTTCGGCACCTGCCTGGATCTGGCGGCCCTGGTCCTGGGCGCCACCGCGGTGGGCCTTCTGCTCTGGTCCGGGCAGCGTGCCGTGGAGCTTCGGGCGGTTCTGCTGGCCGCCAGCTCGCTGGTGCTGGTCGGATTCGGTCAGAACTCGGCGGAGGGTACCCTGCTGGGCCTCAGCGCCGGTCTGTTTCTCGAGCTGGCGGCTGCCTTCCTGCCCCGGGCCATCCTGGGCCGGCCTGGGGGCCAGCACGGGCGAGGTGCGGCCAAGGCTGCGACCCTGGGGCGGGGCCAGCTTCTGATCGGAGTGTCGGCGTCTCTGCTGCCCTTCTCGCTGGCCTTCGGCGTGGGAGTGATGGGGCTCAGCCTCTCCCTCGGGCAGGGGTTGCAATCCGGGTTGGCTCCCGCTCTGGCCTACCTGACCGCTCTGGCCGCCCTGGTGATGGCGGCACCGGCCCTCTCCCGGTTGCTCCGGGCGGACTCCAGGTGGAGCTGGCCGCTGGGCCTGCCGGCGCTGTGCCTGGCTGCCGCCGCGATCGTGCCGGGTGCGGTGGTCACCCTGGTGGCCGGGACGCTTGCGGCTCCCGGCACGGTCTCGCACAGCCCCCTCTCCGCCCCCGACCCGCTGGTGGTGCAGGGGCCGTCGCTGATCTGGCCGGGCGGCTACCTGGTACTTCTCGGCGTTCTGGCCTGGGTAGGGCTCCAGGCGATGCGGCTGGCCCTCGGTCCCGGCACCGGGGTGGCGGGGCGGGTCCGGGCCACGCCGCCGGCCCCGGTCGCACCGCTCCCCCGCGGGCTGGCGGCCCTGGCGGCCTGGTGGTCAAGGCTTCCCCGAACCGGCCAGGAGGCCCGAAGGTGGTACCTCATGCTGGTCAACCTGGCGGACCGGGAGGTGGGGGAGCGGCCGGTATGGCTCTGGATCGCGACCACCGCAGTGGCCGCCTGGCTGCTCACGGAGTTGATCCGGCTGTGATCTGGGACGCGATACTCGCCGCCGGCGGGTTCCTGGCCGGGGCCGTCGCCCTCTTCTCGATGGGGCGCCGGGGGATCTCGGTCAGCTCGCTGGCCGTGGGCCTGGGGGTCGGAGCGGTCAGCTCTCTCTCGGCAGGCCCCGAGGGATTCTGGTGCCTGGCAGGTCTGGGGGCCGCCGCGGCGGTGCTGATAGAGCTCGGCGGCAGGCTGCCCTTCCTCGACCTCTCGGCCCGGCTCGTGGGGGCGCGCCCGGTCACCGAGAAACCGAGGGTCTTCGGTGACCGGAGCGTACGGGCCGTCCTCGGTGCCGTGGGGCTCTTCACCGCGCGGTTGCTCTCCGGCCATCTCACCGCCGGCACGGTGGCCACCCAGGGGCCGGGCTTTGCCTGCCTCTTCATCTTCGAGGTGGGGCTGATCCGGATCGGTACCGGGAGGGGGCCAGCCGATCTGGGCCTGGGTGGGTTCTGCGCCGGGATGGGAGCGGCTGGATTCCTTCTCCTCAGCTTTCCCGGATCGGCCATGGCGGTGGCCTTGCTGGCGGCGGGTACCCCGGCGGTGGTCATGGTGGCACTGGCCCGGGCCACCCCCTGGGAGACCTCAAGTTGACCACCTGGCTCGTCCCCGCGCTGGCTGGCGGGGTGGTCCTGGCGGGGGTCGCGGGCTGGGTCGGGGGGCGCAGCCGCCTGGTCCCCGCGGTTCTCCTGCTCGCCACCGCGGCCGGGATCTCGGTGGCGATCGCCGCCTCGCGCTCCAGCGGCCCCGGTGCTGCGTTCACCGATGTCCACCTCGGTTCCCTGGTCATCTCGAGGTTGGCGGCGGGGATCGTGATCGGCGGCTGGGCGGCGCTGGTGCTCCAGCTCGGGGTGGTGAGGAGCCCGGGCGTCTCGGCGGGAGGGGCCGCGGTGGCGATCCTCGCCGGGGTGGGGTGCTCGCTGGCCCTCGCCACCACCGGCTTCGCCCCGATGGCGCTGCTGCTGGCGATGACCTCAGCTCTGATCTGGATCCGCTGGGTGCACCTGGCCGGCCCACTTCTGCCCCTGCGCAGCCTGGGCCGGCAGTCGGCGCTGGTGTTCTGCGCTCTGGTGGGGGCTGTGGGACTGCTGCCCTCCGAGCGCATCGGGGCGGTCCCGGCGGTCCTGACCGGACTTCTGCTGGTGGGAGGCCTGGTAGGAGTGGTCGGGCTCCTGCCCCTCTCGAGCTGGGTCGGGGCGGCCTCCCGGGTGGCCGTCGCCGAGGCCGCGGTCTGGCGGATCTGGATGGTGCCGACCGGGATCCTGGTCGTGGCCCGGGTGCTGGTCGCGAGTCCCTCCGGCTTGGAGAAGGTGATCCAGCTGCTCCTGGTCGCCCTGGGGCTGGCCACCGCGATCTTCTGGGGCTGCGCCGGGTTCCGGGCGGATCCCTCCACCCGCTACTGGAGAGTGCTGCAGGCCGACGTCGGGGTCATGTGCGTCGGGGTCGCCAGTGGCGATGCCGCCGGCCTGGCCGCGGTGGCGTTGCTGATCGTGGTCCACTGGCTGGTGGGGGCGGCCCTCAGTGAGCCCCCGGGGGCCCGCTCCCACCTGGTGGCCTGGCTGGGGCTGTCCGGGGTCCCCCCCTTCGGCGGCTTCGCGGGGCGGGTCCTGGCCCTGTTCGGGGCTGCCTTCATGGGCCCGGTGGTGGTGGCGCTGCTACTGATCGTGTTCGGACTCCAGCTCGCCGCGTGCGCGTCGGGGATCCGCGAGGCGGTGCGGCGAGCGGCGCTGAGAGGGCCTCGGCTGGGCGAGTGGATTGGGTTGGTGGCGGCCCTGGCGAGCCTGGCGGCGGGGCTGTTGGGGGGACCGATCCTGAGCGCTTTGTTCGGGCTTCGGGTGTGAACCACCTCCTCTTCGGTTTTGCGCTTTGCGCCGCGCTCGCCGTCTACCCGGGCGGCCTGGCTGTGGTGGTGGCCGCCCTCGCGGGCGGGGGAGCGACGCTGCTACGCCGAGGCGCGGGTGGGTGGACAGCCTGCCTGGGAGCCATGCCCAGCCCCTTTCGGCTCATCCTGGGGCTGATGCTGGCCGGCCTGGTCCTGGCGCCCATGCCCTGGCCGGACAACCCGGTCGCGCCGGTGACGGTCTCCTGGGCCTCGGGCAGTGATCTCGGTGGCATCGGTCTGACCCTGGCTGGGCTCTGGGCTCTTCAGTTGCTGGGCGCCGGGCGCTCCCGGGATGGGAGGGCCCTCGCCGCTGCCGGAGCCTGGTCGCTGGCGCTGGTGGCGTTGGCGCTGGCCGTCCACTCCGCCACCTGGTCCAGCCTGCTCAGTGCCGGAGGGCTGGGGGCGGAGCTGGGCCGGCTGCTGCTGGCCGTCCTCGCGCTGGCCACACTTCCGCTCGTCCTGGGGGGGCCCCCCGGAGGTGTCTCGCTGCGGTCCTGTGGCTGGGCGGCGGGCGCCGGGATGGCGCTCCTGCTGGCGCTTCCCCAGCTCCGGACCGCTCCTTTCGGCCTGGCCTTGGTGGCCTGGTGGGTCCTCCTGGCGTTGCTGGGGCTGGCCTGGTGGGCGGGCTCGGCCGGCGGTCCCAGGGTCGTGCGCCGGCTGGGGATGGGCGCCCCCGCTGCTACACTCAATGTTCCGTGAAGCGCTTGCCGGCATGGGGATCCGATTCCCCTTTGCACTGGCGGTCGCCAGGGCAACAGGAGGCGCTGTGAGGACGTGGCTGAACTAGTTCTCGCCTCGGGGTCTGAGCGTCGACGCCAACTCCTGGTGCGGTTGGGGCTGAGGTTCGTCGTGGTCCGGCCGGAGATCGAGGAGCAGATGGTGCCGGGGATGTGCGCCGACCTGGCGGTGCAACTGATCGCCCGGAGCAAGGCCTATGCTTGCCTGTCGATGGTCGCGGGTGACGACGCCTACCTGCTCGCCGCCGACACCGTCGTGCTCGGCCCGCACGGTCCGTTGGGCAAGCCGCTGACGGCGGACAAGGCCCGGGAGATGCTGCGGTCGCTGCGGGGGCAGCGTCATGTGGTCCTCACCGGAATCTGCGCTCTGGGCTCGGGCTCGAAGCGGGAGGCGATCGGAGTCTCCCGCTCGGCGGTCCGGATGCGTCAGTTCAGCGACGCCGAGTTGGAGCAGTACATCGCCGGCGGAGAGCCCCTGGATCGGGCCGGCTCCTACGCCGTGCAGGGGTTGGGAGGCTCCCTGGTGGATGCCATCGCCGGGCGGACCGACACCGTCATCGGGCTGGACTGCCAAATGGCCATGGAGTTGCTCAGCGCGGTCGGCTACCCGACCCCGTTGCCCACCGCTCCCGACCAGCACGTGGCCCTGGGCAAGGCCGCGGCGACCCGGCGCCCCCTGGCCAGCTCCAACCGGGTAGGGGGGACCCGCTGAGGCTCCCGGCCATCAGCCGAGTGGCGGCGATCTCGTCGCTGGCGCTGGTCCTCGCGTCGTTGTTGGGCGGCTGTGGCACCCACCGGCTGGGGGGTCTCGAGGTGCGCTCGTCGGTGATCGCCACCGAGTCGACCGCCAGCACCAACTCGGTCCCTCAGGGAACTGACGTGCAGGTGCGGATCACCGTCACCAACCTCGGCACCAACAGCATCAGCGGGGTGACCGCCCGGGCGGCAGTGCCAGCCGGCTTCACCTACCTCGAGACCGTCAACACCGCCACCAACGGGAACTCGGAGCGGACCGCCGACATTGCGCCCAGCACCAGGCAGGCCACCCTGACCTGGGGGGCCTGGACCATGGGTCCCGGGGCGTCGGGGAGCAGCTCGCAGGTCCTGATCACGGCTGAGCTGGAGGCAACCGGCGCCCCCGCCACCGCCGAGTTCTCGCCGCAGGTGTTTGCCGCCGGCTATGTCAACACGCTCTCCGGCACGCCCCTCAGCCTCGCGGTGACCGCGGCGCCACAGCTGAAGCTTCAGCTCGAGGTCAGCCCCGCCGTGGTGGTCGCGGGGGATCTGCTCACCTACCAGCTGGTGGTGACCAACACCGGCACCGGCGCCGCGCCCGACACCTCGATGGGCGTCACCCTGCCCGACGACTTCGACTACGGCGGGGCGATCACCACCTCGGGGAATGCCGGGACCGATGGCGCGACCTTCCCAACGCTGGGGACCGAGGTCCCGGTCTGGACCGGCTTTGACCTCCCCGGGGCCAGCTCGGCGGGACCCGGGCTTGTCTCGCTCAGCTTCTCGGTCACGGTGCTGGCCACGGTGCCGGACGGGAGCTACGACTGCTCCGCCTCGCTGGTGGCCAGCACCGGCTCCCAGACTCAGGACTACCTGCAGCAGAACTACGCCGGGCTGGCCACCGTCGAGGTCAGCGGGTCTTAGCGGAACCAATCCCTGCGCTCCCGATCGAGCCCAGATCCGGCTCTGCTAAACTCGCATGCCGAACCCGAGGTGCTCTGGCGCCTCTGCTCGGTGGGCTGCCGCCTGGCGCCCGCCCCGCTCCGACTCTCCAAGGGAGTTCTGATGTACGCGATCGTCCAGGTGGGTGGACGCCAGTACCGGGCGGCGCCCGGTGACCGTCTCGTGGTGGACCGCCTGAACGTCGAGCCCGGGACTCGGTTCCAGCTGGCGGACGTCAGGATGCTGGTCGCCGAGGAGGGGGATTCCGCTGAGACACAGATCGGCCGTCCCCGCCTGGAGGAGGTCTCGGTGGTGGCCCGGGCGGTGAGCCACTTCAGGGGGCCGAAGATTCTGGTCTTCAAGTACAAGCCCAAGAAGCGCTACCGGCGCCGCCAGGGGTTCAGGGCCGAACTTACCGAGCTGCGGATCGAGGAGGTCCGGCCGGGAGGGTACGAGGTCGAGGCGGTGGAGGAGAGTCCGGCACCGAGGCGGGCCGCCCCGCGCTCGTCGAAGGTGGCCGCCGCGCCCTCGGCAGACCAGGTCGAGGGCGCCGCCGCCGAGGAGCCCGCCGCCGTGGGGATGGAGAGCGCTGCCGTCGACGCCGCCGCCAAGGGCGGCGGAGCTACCAGGCGCCGCGCCGCCGCCAGGCCGGTCGACGAGGGTCCGGCCGCTGGCAGCTCGGAGACGAAGGCCGGGAGGCCGAGGGGTGCCCGAGCTGGCGGTGCCGCCAAAGCCGTCGGCCCGGTGACCCGGTCCGGGACCGGGAGGACGGCATCTCGGACCCGGTCCAAGCCCAAGGAGGCGGAGGAGCAGGTGAATGGCTCATAAGAAGGGGGGCGGCAGCAGCCGCAACGGGCGGGACAGCCAGTCCCAAAGACTGGGGGTCAAGGTCTACGGCGGCCAGACGGTGGGTGCCGGTGCCGTGCTGGTCCGTCAGCGTGGCACCCGGATCCTGGCCGGATCGGGAGTTGGGGTCGGACGTGACCACACCCTGTTCGCGCTGGCCTCCGGGGTCGTGCAGTACCGGCCGTACCGCACCGACCGGACCCGCGCCTCGGTCACTCCAGCCGGCGACAGCCCGGCCTGACCCCGAGGGGGCCTCTGCCCGGTTAGGCTCGTGTTCCTGGACGAGGTCGAGGTCAGCGTGAGTGCCGGTCGGGGAGGATCCGGCTCGGCCAGCATGCACCGCGAGAAATTCGTCACCAGGGGCGGTCCCGACGGGGGCGACGGTGGCCGGGGGGGAGACGTGGTCGCAGTCGCCGACCCCAGCGTGAGCTCGCTGCAGTCCTATCAGCTCCGGCGCTCGTTCCGGGGCACCGCCGGCGGCGCCGGCGGCGGTGCCCGGCGTCATGGGGCGGACGGGGAGTCGGCGAGGTTGCTCGTGCCCCTGGGCACCTTGGCCTGGGACCTGGACACCGGCCAGCTGCTTGCCGACCTGGTCCAGCCAGGGGCGGCCGCCGTGCTGGCCGCGGGCGGCCGGGGGGGGAGGGGCAATGTCCATTTCGCCACCGCCATCCATCAGGCGCCCCGACGCCGGGAGCTGGGGGAGCCGGGGGTGTCGCGGAAGGTGAGGCTCGAGCTCCGGCTCATCGCCGACGTGGGGATCGTGGGGTTGCCCAACGCCGGCAAGTCGACGCTGCTGGCGCGACTCACCGGTGCCCGTCCCAAGATCGCGGACTATCCCTTCACCACGCTCCGCCCGAATCTGGGGGTAGCGGATCTGGGCTCGGGGCGGTCGCTCACCGTCGCCGATGTTCCGGGGCTGATCGAGGGCGCCCACCAGGGGGCCGGACTGGGCCTCGCCTTTCTGCGCCACCTGGAGCGGACCAGGGCCCTGATCCATCTGGTGGACGCCAGCCTCGGGGAGGCGGCGATCGTTGCCGCCTACCACCAGGTGACCTCCGAGATGGAGCAGCACGACCCGGAGCTTGCCGCCAAGCCGGCTCTGCTGGTGGCCAACAAGTTGGACCTGCTGGAGGAAGGGGAAGGGGCCAGCCTGCTGGCACGACTCTCCGAGTGGATCGGGAGCGCGATCCCGGTGCTGGGGATCTCGGCGGCGACCGGCTCCGGCTGCGAGCGGCTGCTGGAGGTGGTTGGGCAGCTGGCCCGGCGTTCCGGTGAGTTGGGCCCAGCTGATCCAGGGGAGGGCGGCTTCCGCCTCTACCGGGGCCCCCGCGGCCTCAGCCGCGAGTTCGTGGTTCGCCGCGATGAGGGTGGGTTCAGCGTCACCGGCGAGTCTCTGGAGCGCTTGGTCGCGGTCACCGACCTCGACGACGACTCGGCGGTGCTGAGGCTGCAGCGCCAGCTGGTGCGGATCGGCGTAGAGCGGGCCCTGCTGGAGGCCGGCGCCGGGCCGGGCGACGAGGTCCGGATCGGCGAAGAGGTCTTCACCTTCTACCCCGACCCCGCCGCCGGCGCCCCGGGCCCAGGATCAGGGCGGCAGGACTGAACCGGTGCCGAAGTCGCAAGGGACGGCGGTCTTATTCGGGGGCACATTCGATCCGCCCCACCGAGGGCACCTGGCCGTGATCCAGGGCCTGCGGCAGCACACCGGGCTACCGGTGATGGTGGTCCCCACCGGCGTCCCCGGCCACCGAGAGAGGCCTGGCGCTTCGCCGAGGGCCCGCCTGAAGATGATGGAGCTGGCGGTCCGGGGGCTGGCCGACCCCTGTGTGACGGTGGATTCCTCGGAGGTGGAGCGGTGCCAGCCCTCGTTCACCATCGACACCGTGGAGCGGCTTCGCCGCGAAGATCCCAAGATCGAGCTGGTCCTCGCCATGGGGATGGACGTCGCAGAGCGCCTGCCCAGCTGGCGGCAGGTTGGCAGCCTTCTGGGCCAGGTTCGCCTGCTGGTGTTCCGGAGGGCCGGCGTGGAGAGGGCAGGCCCCGCACTGCTGGAGGAGCTCGGCCGTCAGGGCCTCCCCCTCGCCGGCGCTGAGGTCATCTCGCTGCCCACTCCGGAGGTGGACGGGACCGCCATCCGGAGGCGGGTGGCCGCCGGAGAGGACTGCACGGAGCTTCTGCCCCCGGCGGTGTACCGGTACATCCGCAGCCACGGTATCTACGGGTCCAAGCCCGCTCGGGGCTCCGCCTCCAGTGCGGGATAATCGCTGGCGCATGACGCCGCTCCAGCTCAGTCGGCTGCTCGCTGATGCGGCGCTGTCCCGAAAGGCGCGGGCGGTGGTCCGCGTCGACCTGCGGGGCCGAACTACCATCGCCGACTACTTCGTCATCTGCGAGGGCGACACCGACCGCCAGGTTCGGGCGATCGCCGAGGGGATGGCCGAGTCCGCGGGTCGGTCGGGAGTCCACCCACTCTCCCGGGCCGGGCTGGAGGAGGGGTCCTGGGCCTGCCTCGACTTCGACTCGGTGATCGCGCACGTCTTCCTGCCCGGTGAGCGTGCCTACTACGACCTGGAGGGACTGTGGGGCCCGGCCCGCCGGGTGCGTCCACGGCGGGCGGCGCCCGTTCCGGCCGGGACGTGAACTCGGAGCGGCTCCGGCTGGGCTGCTTCGTTCCCCAGGGCTGGCGGGGTGAGTTCCCCGAATCGCTGCAGCCGGGAGCGCGCTGGGAGGCAGCGGTGGGAGTGGCCCGGCGGGCCGAGCACGCTGGCTACGGGGCGGTCTGGGTGTACGACCATCTCCAGTCCCTGGCGGAGAATCCCCCCAGCCCGGTCTTCGACCCCCTCCTGATGCTCTCCACCGTGGCCTGGGCGACATCGCGGATCCGGATCGGGACCATGTGTCTGGCGGTACCCCTGCACCACCCGGCCCGACTGGCGCAGCAGCTGGCCTGTCTCGACGTGATCAGCGCCGGCCGCCTCGAGGTGGGTCTGGGCGCGGGCTCCGACGCCGCCGAGGCCGCCACGTTCGGGATCCCGGTCCCGCCGCTCCGCGAGCGGATCTTCGCCTGCGGCGAGGCGGCCGAGCTGCTGCGGGCCTGCTGGAGCCATGAGCACACCAGCTTTGAGGGGCGCTACACGGTCGTCGAGGATGCGCGGGTCCAGCCCAAGCCTCTGCAGCGCCCGGGGCCACCGATATGGATAGCGGGTGGGGGGGAGCGGCTCACCCTCTGGCAGGTGGCTCGCCATGCCGACGGATGCAGCCTCTTCGGCCCGCCGGCCAGGGTCGCCCGCAAGCTGGAGGTCCTGGGATCGCACTGCCGTGCCGCCGGAAGGAGGCCGGACACCGTCAGGGTGGCGGTGGTGCTGGACTGCCTGGTGGCGGACACCGAGGCCGCCGCCGACCTCCTGGCCGAGCACTTCAACCGCCATGGTGAGGAGCGCCGGGCGTACCGGGCCCGGCGCCTGGTGGGCACTCCGCAGGCCTGCGCGCAGCAGCTTCAGGCGTATCTCGACCTGGGGGTGGCCGACATCTGCTGCCACTTCCCGGACGCGCTCACTTCGGATGGGCTGGAGCGGCTCGCCTCTGCCGTCCTGGGCCCGCCTCCAGCCAGCAGCCGGCTCGCCTAGTCCGGTCCTTAGTCAGTTGGTGAAGGCCAGGAGGGCCTCCACGGGGCTCGGGGGCGGTGAGCGCCCAACCACCTCCCTTGGGGTGGGGGAGCCTCGACCGTGTCGGCCGGAGCGATGGCGAGCCCACCGGCTGCAGTCCTGAGGGCCAGGACGACCGGCCAGCCCGGACCGGGCATGCCCTCCTCGCCGGAAGGCAGCAGCTGATCGATCACCTGCTGCTCCCCCAGCTGGTACACCGCCCGGGCCTCATCCCGCCCAGCCGCTGATCAACCGGCCGGGGCCAGATCGGGCCCTCGACGGCGGGACCGAGAGCGGCCCTCGGCGGACCAGGGAGCCGGGGTCTGCCGGGGAGCTCCTGGACCGTCCCGCCGCCGCCTTCGCTCGGCCGCCCTGCTGCCGGGCCCAGCCCGGCCCCGCCTGGCCGACTCGGATGGACCACCACCGGCTTGCGTGGGGGCCGGCTAGCAGAGTCCGTTCCACTTCTTCTGATAGGCCCCGGGGCAGTCGACGTCCATGTTGGCGCGGGCGACCGTGTTGGGAAGGTAGTAGTTGGCCGAATCCCCACTCCCGACCTGGACCACGTCGGCGGGCTTGGTGTACCAGAGCGCGGGCTGGCCGCTGAGGACCGCCTCCATGTAGTACTGCCAGAGCGGCGCTGCGCCGGTGATCCCGGAGGTGACCGACGAGAGGGTCGCGCCGTCCGGGTTGCCCACCCAGGTGGCCGACAGGATCTGGGGGGTCCACCCGAAGGTCCAGTTGTCCTCGATCACGCCCTTCTCCTCAATCCCGTTGGGGTTGGTGAGGTCGGAGGTGCCGGTCTTGACCGCGGCCTGGTGGCCGGTCAGGGTGAGCCCATTGTTCAGTCCGAACTCGGGCTGGCGGTTCTGGTTGCTGGAGAGGATCTCGTTCATGATGTAGGCCACGTCCGGGGGGAGCACCTGGGCTGAGTTGTCAGCCACGTTGTATTGGTAGATGGTCTGATTCCCCTGGATCACCTGGAGGATGGTGGTGGGCTCGTGGAGCACCCCGCCGCTGGCCAGGACCGAGGCGCCGGTCGCCATCTGGACCATGGTCACCCCGATCGCCAGCCCGCCCAAGGTGAGTGCATCGCCGTAGGTGTTCTGGGGGTTGAGCAGGTCGGTGACCCCCATGCGCTCGGCGAAGTTGACCACGTTCTGGAGGCCGGTCATCACCTCCACCTTGACGGCGGGGACGTTGAGCGAGTTGCCCAGGCAGATCTTCAACGCGCAGATTCCGGTGAAGGTGCCCGAGTAGTTGGCGGGCGAGTAACCGTCGATGTCGATGGGCTCATTCAGGATGGGGGTGGTCATGGTGAACTTGCCCGAGGCCAGGGCGGCGCTGTAGGTGAACATCTTGAACGAAGACCCAGGACGCCTGGGGGTGTTGGTCATGTTGATGTCGCCCACCGGCCCGCCGTAGTTGGTGCTGCCGACCATGGCCAGGATCTCGCCGTTGCGGGGGTCCAGCGACAGCAGGGCCGCGTCGCCGATGTTGAAGTCCCTTTGCAGGTAGGCGTCCTCGCTGGGGTTCTGGATGTCGGCGGTGGCCGCCGCCTGGTCGGCGGTGTCGAGCGAGGTGTAGATCTTCCAGCCTCCGGGATTGAGGTAGGCGTCGCCGAACTGGGCCTGGAGCTGACTCTCGGCGTACTCCACGAAGTCGGGATCCTGGACCACCTCGCTGTCCTCCCAGGGATAGAGGGTCAACGGTTCCTTGAAGGCGGCGGTGGCCTGCTTCTCGCTTATGTAGCCGTTCCTGACCATGGCCTGGAGCACCACCTCCTGACGGTCCTTGGCGTAGTTGGCAGGCCCGGTGACCCCCTGGTAGAGCAGGGGGTTGTAGGCGGTGGGGGCGTCGGGGATGCCGGCCAGCATGCTGGCCTGGGCCAGATCCAGCTGGCTGGCGGGGATGTGGAAGTAGAGCTCGGCGGCGCTGCCGATCCCGAGCGCCTGGTTGCCGTAGTTGATCCGGTTCAGGTACATCTGGAGGATGCTGCTGGGTTTGAAGATCCTGGAGATCTCGTAGCCGAGCAGGAACTCCTGGACCTTCCGGGTGATGGTCTTCTGGGGGGTGAGGAAGGAGATCTTGGCCAACTGCTCGGTGATGGTGCTGGCGCCCTGAAGCTGGGTGTGATGGACCACGTCGTTAATCCCGGCCGCGACGATCCGGGGCAGGTCGGCCGAGCTGGTGTCCTGGTAGAAGTGGCGGTCCTCGACCGCCACGGTGGCCTTCACCAGCAGCGGGCTCACCTCCTTCAGGGCCACGTTGACGTGGTGGATTCCCGGCTCGTGGAGGACCGCGAGCAGGGTCCCGTCACTGGCGAGCAGTTCGCTGTCCTGGGGCGGCCCCAGCTTGGGCAGGCCGGCCACGCTGGGCAGGCCCACCTGGAACGCCGCCAGCACGATCATCCCCGCCCCGATCCCGGCGCAGCCCACCAGCACCGCCAGCAGCCCGGCGGTGGCGGTGTTGCGCAACCAGCGGTGACGCTTCCAGAAACCCGGCTTGGAGCGTCGCCGAAGCTCACTGCGCCGGCCCTGGCCGACGCGGGTGGATGCACGCTCTCGCGGGGTGACGGTGATTTCCTGCATCAGCTCACGAATTTCGGCCTCGGATCCTCAGACCAGCGATTATGCCAGGCTCCCCAGCTGGCCCCCCCGGGCGAGCTCGGGTCAAGGTCCGGTTACGGGTTGGTGGCGAGAGCCTCACGACCCTGCAAATACGCGTCCGGCCGGGGATGAGTTACGCGGACCCGATGTCAGACTCCGCTCAGCATCCAGTCCGGGAGAGGTTCCCGAGCCATAAGTTGAGCTCATTGACGATGTCCGCAGCCGCCATGGCAGTCGCCACCCCCCAGCGGACCCACATTGGGTTTCCGCCCGTCCCTCAGAGTCCCAAGGAGGCCGGGATCCCGGCCGCGTTCATCGCCGACCTGGTCCTCAAGGCCGTCTACTACAACGGGGCAATGCTGGGCCGGGACGTCGCCCGCCAGGTTTGCCTGCCCTGGAACATCGTCGGCGCCTCCCTCAAGTTCCTCGCCGACGAGGGATACGTCTCCACCACCGGGATCCGGGGCGCCCTGGGGCAGGGCGACTTCGCCGACGGGCTCCAGTACGCCATCAGCCGGGCCGGCCGGGAGCGGGCGAAGGAGCTGATCGACGTCAACCAGTACGCGGGCCCGGCGCCGGTGCCGCTCGAGGTCTACGCGGCCGTGGCTCGTCATCAGGGCCGGAGCAACTACCCGGTCACCCACCAACTGCTGCGCGCGGCCCTCGATCACCTGGTGCTGCCCCCGAGTGTGCTCAACCGGCTCGGCCCGGCGCTCGGCTCTCGACAATCGATCTTCCTGTACGGGCCACCCGGCAACGGCAAGAGCAGCATCGCCGAGGCGTGTGCCACCCTCCTCGGCGACGCCATATTCGTCCCCCACGCCATCTACGTGAAGGGCGAGGTGATTCGCATATTCGACCCCATTCACCACCGCCCGGTGGCGGTCGACCTGCCCGCCCACGACACCCGCTGGGCGCTCTGCTCCAGGCCGGTGGTGCGGGCCGGCGGGGAGCTGACGGGAAGCGAGCTGGAGCTCAGCTTCGACCCTCGGATGGGCTTCTACGAGGCCCCGCTTCAGCTCAAGGCCAATGGTGGCCTCTTCCTGGTGGACGATTTCGGCCGCCAGCACGTCAGCCCCCAGGACCTGCTCAACCGGCTCATCGTCCCCCTCGAGGCCGGCTTCGACTATCTCAACGTCGGCCGGGCCGGCACCACCGTGATGGTCCCCTTCACCGAGGTCCTGATCCTCTCCACCAACCTGAAGCCCAGGGAGTTGGTGGACGAGGCCTTCCTCCGCCGGATCCGCTACAAGGTCGAGGTCCCCGACCCGACCGTGATCGAGTACGGGCGGATCTTCAGGCGCGTATGCGAGTTGGTAGGCGTGGAGTACGATCCGGCGGCGGTTGGCTACCTGATCGAGGAGCACTACCGCAAGGCGGGCCGACCCCTGCATGGCTGCGAGCCCAGGGACATCCTCGACCACCTGGTTAACGCCGCCTCCTACTTCGGGGTTGAGCCCCGCCTCACCCCAGAGCTGCTCGACCACGCGGTATCTGCCTACTTCGCCAACCTCGAGGACTCGGCTGGGGCGCTCAGCTCCGGGGCGCTCAGCTAAGGCTGGGCTGCTGCTGCCGGGTGGGGTCGGGAACTCGCGCCTGGCCCAGCGCGGGACGGTCGCCGAGCGCTGAGGTGGGGTGGTGGAGGTCGCCAGCGCACCTGGACCAGCCGGCGCCAGAGCTCGAGCAGGGAGCGGTCCCCGCTGAGGTCCGGCCGCTCCGCGGGGATCCGGCTCCAGAGCAGCGGTGGCGGTCGGAGGAGTTGCCTCGGGCGGTGCGGGCGGCAGGTCCGCTGCCCCGGCGGGAATGGCTGCCGTCGGGTCTGATCGACACCAGCTGGGCCAGCTCGGAGACGGTGGGGGAGAGCCGGAGTCGGCGCGGTACCCCGCTCCCGACCTCCAGCCTCCTGGCCGTCGATCCGACCAGCATCTCCTAGATCCCATCGCGAGGGCTGAGCCCCGGCACGGCGATCGAGTGCCCGGCCACGGCCTCGGCGTCGGTTCGGTGGATCTCGGTTGGTGGTCCTGGCGGCCTGCCCAGGACGCGAGCGGTGAGCGGCCGGGGGAAGCTCCAGAGAAAGGCGTCGGGAGAAGAGGACCGCAGTGCCGGGATCAGCTCGCGATGGCTGGCGAAGGGCGAGGAGAGCAGCGTCGGGTCCCCGGCCCCGCGGCCATCAGGGCCTCGCGCTCAGGGTCAGGCATCGGGATGGTCCGGCGCTCCGCCACCCGGGCTGCGGCCCGGAGATGGACACCTCCCAGATGATGGACCAGGTCCCGAACCTGCCAGCCCGGGCATCTGGGGATGGAAGCTTCCAGGCCGGCCAGCTCCGCTGCCTCAAGGAGCTGCCGCCCCTCGGATTGCAGAGGGGCGATGTGCTGGGCGGCGGTAGCGCTGGCCTATTCGGCTGCCGGGACGGCCGGGGATGCTGGAGGCTCAGCCGCAGTCAGGTCACCTGCCCCGCCATTGGTCGGCCAGGATGGCGCAGATGATCTCGTCGGTCCATTCCCCCTTGACCCACTCGTTCTGGACCAGATGGGCCTCGCGTCGCATCCCCAGCCGCTCCATCACCGCCACCGAGGCCCGATTTCGGCGGTCGCAGCGACCGCACACCCGGTGCAGTTCCAGCTCTTGGAAGGCCAACCTGAGCATCTCACGAGCTCCCTCGGAGGCGAGTCCCTGGTGCTGGTAGTCGGGGTGGAGGACGAAGCCCAACTCACCTTGGCGGTGTTCCAAGCTCCGCAGGAAGAGCAGCATCTGTCCGATCACGACGCCGGCCTCTCGGTGCTCCATGGCCAGCTCCAGGACCTGCCCCTCAGAGTCCATCGGGGGCGGCGGGAAGCGCCTGAGCAGGGCCATCTGCACCTGGGCGCGGCTGCGGGGCTCCCAGTACAGGTATCGGGCCACGTCGGGCCGCGACTCGATGGCGAGGACATCCTCAAGGTCCGCCTCGGTGTAGGGCCGCAGCAGCAGGCGCGCGGTCTCGATCGGGTAGGCAACCGTGAGAATCATCTCTGGACATGACCGCTGGGCCCTGGCACTGCGGCCAGGGTACGCCCAAGCATCTGCGGTGCCGCCCCGATGACGGCTTCCCGCCCGCGCTGCCGCGCCCGTTCTCCGCACCCCGGGAGGCACCAGAGGTTGGGGGGCGTGCCGGGGTGGGCCATCACGGCAGCCGAGCGGCGCCGGCGATCTCGGCGACGGTGACCCGGTAGAGGGCGGAGCCCGCCAGGCGGGGCCTCTCTGATCTCGAGAGTTGCCGGCCGGCGTCGAGCGTCGACAGGTCCCGGACCAGCACGAAGCCGCGATCGGCGAAGAAGGCCGGCACGTCGCCGGGAAGGAGCCCGAACGTCCACGGCTCACCGGCGCGTGCCACGGCACGAACCCAGCGACGGGCCTCCGGGAACGGGCTGGCGGCGCCGAGGGCGCGGGCGTCGACGTAGGTCATGGTGAGAACGCCCCCTCCTCCGGCGAGGCCGCGCACTGCGGAGAGGGTCGAGTCGACCGCCGCTCCCGTCAGGTACTGGGTCACGCCCTCCCACAAGAACGTGGTGGGGACCGTCCGGTCGAACCCGGCAGCTACGAGCCGTGAGCTGAGATCGTCGCGCTCGAAGTCGATGGCCACGTAGGTGACGTGGTCGCTGGTCAGACCCAGACGATCGACGATGGCGCGTTTGGCCTGCTGGGTAACCGGGCGGTCGACCTCGAAGACCTGCATGCCGGCGAGCGCGGCCAGACGGTGGGCGCGGGTGTCATATCCGGCTCCGAGCAAGACGCATTGCCCGAGAGCTGGGGATGCGTCGCGCAGCGCATCGTCGATGACCCTGGTCCGGAGGATCGCTGACGGACGCGGTCCTGGTCCGCCGATCGCGTCGTAGACGCCGGTGACCAGGCGGCGGAGGACCGGCACGCCGCTGGCGACGGCCAGCATCCGCAGCCTGGGGCGCAGGAAGGCATCAGCGAAGGGGTCGCTGAACAGCCGCTGGGCCGGCGGACGGTGAGATTCGAAGGAACGCTGCAGGGCCATGGTCTCGGCCGTGAAACTCGGAGAGGAGGCCATCCCTCAAGAATATAGAACGAAGCCTCGTTTTGTATTACGATGGTCCGGTGAGCGCTACTGGCCCAGAGGCACCCGGAGCGCCGTCCCGGATGTTGACCGACGTCGGTGGGGCGCCGGAACCAGTTCGCGGCCCCAAGGGGGGCGAGGAGGCCGCGCGCGTCCTGCGGCGGTCCTGAGGAGCAGGCGGATGCCCAAGGTCTCGCCCGAGCACCTGGCCGCCCGGCGCCAGCAGATCCTTGCCGCCGCCCTCATCTGCTTCGACCGGGCCGGATTCCACCGCACCTCGATGCAGGACATCTTCGATGAGTCCGGCCTCAGTGCCGGGGCCGTTTACCGGTACTTCGCCTCGAAGGAGGACATCGTCGAGGCCATCGCCGAGCAGCGCCACGCCCGAGAGGCCGAGCTCATCGGCGAGGCGCTGAGCGCTGCTGACCCTCGCCTGGGCCTCCACCGCCTGGCGGATCTCTACCTCGGGTGGCTGACCGACCCCGACGAACGGCAGCGCCGGCGGGTTGGGGTGCAGGTCTGGGCCGAAGCCGTCCACCACGAGCGCCTGCGGGCCGTGGTGCGCCGTGGCGCCCTGCAGCGGCGCCTGCTGGTGGGGTATCTCCGCGACGCCCAGCGTCAAGGAGCCCTGCCCCTGGAGGTCGAGCCCGAGGCGCTGACCCGGGTCTACCTCGCCCTGTTCCAGGGCTTCATCCTCCAGCAGGCTTGGGACCCTCTGGCGGACGTGGGGGCGTACCTGCGGGCGGTCCACGCCATCATCGACGCCACCATGCCCGGCCCCACTCAGGACGCACGCGGTTGAACGTCCCGCCGGGTGCGGGGCAGCCGCTGATGGGAGCCCGGCCGACTTTGGTTTGAGCCTGGCGGTGTGGAGCGAAGGGGATTCGAACCCCTGACCTCTGCCGTGCGAGGGCAGCGCTCTCCCAGCTGAGCTATCGCCCCGAGGGCGACCAAGTATATCGAGGCGTCGGCAGGCGCCGAACTCTGGCGGGAGGTTAGGGGATCAGGCGCCGCGACGCTGCCATCTGGTCTTCTTGAGCATCTTCTTGTGCTTGTGCTTGCGCATCTTCTTGCGCCGCTTCTTGATCACCGATCCCACGAAGAAGAAGACCTCGGAAAGAGCCCGAAGGGCAGCGGAAGGGGAGAAAGCCGGAAGCAGCCTTCAGCCCGTGACCGGGGTAGTCTACTCGATGCAGTACACGTCGTCAAACTGGGCGAGCTCAACGGGAGGTGGCATGGAGACGCTCTGGGCACCTTGGCGGATGGCCTACATAGGCAAGGCCCAGCTGGGCGCGGACTCCGGGGGGTGCATCTTCTGCACCGCTTTTCAGGCAGGAGAGGGAGGTGGTGGCCTGGTTGTTCACCGCCGTCCGATGGCGCTCTGCATGCTCAATCGCTTCCCCTACAACCCCGGGCACGTCATGGTGGCACCGGAGCGGCACGGGGGCGAGCTGGCGGAGCTGGAGTCCGCCGAGTTGGGAGCCGTCATCGACGAACTGAAGCTGGCCACCAGGGTGCTCCAGGCCGAGCTCGGTTGCGAGGGGCTGAATGGCGGCTGGAACCAGGGCCGCGCCGCCGGGGCCGGGATCGATAGCCACCTCCACTTCCACCTGGTACCCCGCTGGAACGGTGACACCAACTTCATGCCTGTCCTGGCCGACCTCAAGGTGGTCCCCGAGCACCTCGAGGTGACCGCGTCGAGGCTCAGAGGCGCCTTCCAGGCGCACCCGGAGTGGGCCTGACCGGACGCGCCACAGGGCTGGTGGACCGGCCGGTCAGGCGCCGTTAGGCCCCAGGGCGCGAGGCGCCGGGCGCCACCTCGACCCTAGCGCGAGCGGGCGCGACGAGTTGCGCGGCAGGGACGGCCGCCGGAGCCACGTTGGAGGCGGCCCCGCCGCGTCAGCGGGGCGCCTCCAGCCGATCCGGCCTACTCGGCCGGGAGGCGGCCCGAGAGGTAGTCGTCGTAGGCCTGGAGGTCGAGCAGACCGTGGCCCGAGTAGCCGAACAGGATGACCCGCTCCTTGCCCTCCTCCCTGGCCCGCACCGCCTCGTCGATGGTGGCCCGGATGGCGTGGGCGGTCTCTGGAGCGGGAATGGGGCCCTGGGTCCGGGCGAACTGGATCGCCGCCTCGAAGACCTTGCCCTGGGGATAGGCGGTGGCCCGCATCCGCCCCGCCTTGACCAGGTTGGAGATGATCGGGGCGGCGCCGTGGTAGCGGAGCCCGCCGGCGTGGATGGAGGGCGGGACGAAGTCGTGGCCCAGGCTGTACATGGCCAGCAGCGGAGTCAGGCCCGCGCTGTCGCCGAAGTCGTATTCGAACTTGCCCCGGGTGAGCGTGGGGCAGACGGAGGGCTCGACCGCCAGCAGCTCCACCTCGGCGTCGGTCACGAAGGGGAGCGCCAGGCCGCCGAAGTTGGAGCCCCCGCCGACGCAGCCGATGACCAGATCGGGCCTCTCCTCGCCGGCGAGCTGGAGCTGCTCCTTGGCCTCCAGACCGATCACGGTCTGGTGGAGGAGGACGTGGTTCAGCACCGATCCCAGGGAGTAGTGGGAGTCCTCTCTGCCGACCGCGTCCCGGACCGCGTCCGTGATGGCGAACCCCAGGGAGCCGGGGTGGTCGGGGTCGTCGACGGGGGAGGGCACGACCTGGCCGCCCCAGGTCTCCATCATCACCCGCCGGTAGGGCTTCTGCTGGTAGGAGGCACGGACCATGTAGACCTTGCACTCCAGCCCGAAGAGCGAGCACGCGTAGCAGAGGGCGCTGCCCCACTGCCCGGCGCCGGTCTCGGTGGTGAGGCGCTTGACCCCCTCGCCCTTGTTGTAGAAGGCCTGGGGGACAGCGGTGTTGGGCTTGTGCGAGCCGGCCGGTGAGACCGACTCATCCTTGAAGTAGATCCGGGCCGGGGTTTCCAGCGCCTGCTCCAGGCGGCGTGCCCGGACCAGCGGGGTGGGCCGCCACAGCCGCAGGATGTCCAGCACCTCGCCAGGGATGTCGATGTAGCTTTCCAACGAGACTTCCTGGCCGATCAGCGCCATGGGGAAGAGCGGGGACAGCAGGTCTGGGGTCGCCGGCTCGCGGGTTCCCGGGTGCAGCGGCGCCTGCAGGGGCTCGGGAAGGTCCGGAACCACGTTGTACCAAGCTTCCGGTAGGCGGTCTGACGGCATGGTCCAGCGCATCTGTGTCCTCCCGTTCCCCGAGCGGTTGCTCGTGGAATTGTCGCTGGCCGGACGTTAACGGTGCAGTGTCGATCGTTGACCGGCCTTACCGGGCCGGGTGCGAGCAGCCCGTTGAGGCGGTGGCTCTGAGAGTGGATTCCCATGGTCGGACCTCGCCGGCCAGGAAACCGGGTGGTGGAGCCGGCGGGAATCGAACCCGCGACCTCTTCCATGCCAAGGAAGCGCGCTCCCGCTGCGCCACGGCCCCTTGAATCGGCCGGAAGTCGTGAGTCCGGGCCGACTCGGCGCATCACTTTACATGCCAGGCAACCCGACCCGTCTGCCGCGAAGGAGAGTCCGGCCTTGGTCGGCCCCGCCTCTGGGCAGGTCCCTGAGACCTGGCGGCACCGCGGAGCCGCACGCAGGCTGCCCTGGAAGGGCGCGGAAGGGGTCGGGCCCGCGGCGCCGGGCTTGGATGCGAAGGCCTTCGACCTGGGGGTCGGCACCACCA
>JBEKRL010000014.1:0-31478 GCA_049518775.1 Candidatus Dormibacteria bacterium | reverse complement strand
CACTTACAGACCACACAGCGCCTTGAAGTGGCTTCCGCCCGCTCAGTACGCTAGCCAGTGGTCTCCGGCTACCATCCAGTGACCCACATACGACCTGGACCAGCTACTGGGGTCCCCTCACCTGGAGCGCGACTGGGAGGCCATGGTCGCCTTCTACGACTTCCCCCAGGAGCACTGGCAGCATCTGAAGACGTCCAACCCGATCGAGTCCGTGTT
Source organism: Candidatus Dormibacteria bacterium (assembly GCA_049518775.1). Classification (GTDB taxonomy): domain Bacteria; phylum Chloroflexota; class Dormibacteria; order Aeolococcales; family Bog-877; genus Bog-877. The sequence continues at coordinate 31,262 of JBEKRL010000014.1, read as the reverse complement.
CGACGGCGTGAAGCTGCGCACCAACGGGACCAAGCGGATGCGCGTCCGCGAGAACGCGCTCTACCTGGTCTTCAAGCTCGTCTGCCGGCTGTCGACCAACTGGCGGACCATCGACGCTCCCAACCAGCTCACCCTGCTGCTCGGCGGCCGCCGCTTCGTCGACGGGAGGCTCCACCTCGTCCAGCCCGCACAGGAGGATCAGGCCGCGTAACTCACCCCGAACGCGTCATTCGCCTGGAGGAAGTTTCCACAACTATTGACAAGGGCTCGTCCCCGGCGATGACAGTGAGTCAGCCCACGGAGACTCCAAGTCCCTCTATCTCGGGTGACGGGCAGGCCGAGGACATTGTGGATGCTCCAGCCACTGCCACGTCGGCCTTAGTTGTAGAGGCGCCGATCACCGCGTCGAGTGATAGCCAGCCGCCCAGGTCACCGCCGCGCTGGTCGCGCACTGCCCAGATTTGGGCTGCTGTAGTTAGCTTGGCGCTGCTGGCTGGCATGGCCAGTGTAGTAGTTTATGCTAGTCAGACTACACAGTCGACTGGTTGCGGGGCGCTGCAGCTGACAGCTAACGTGCCTTCACCGCTTTATGCTGGCATGCAATTCAAATATAAGGTGGTAACTGGATGTGATGTGAACGCCTATGTGCGGATATTGCAGACGGGGAGTAATCCCACCTATCAGTCGGGAACGGATTGGGGCACGCCCGACAATCTCAACAATGTATATGTGACCTGGGAGGAGAATACCCAAGGATTGTCTGCGGGCACTTATTCTTATGTAGCACAGCTACGCGTGGTCGGGAGTAGGCGTGTTGTAACTTCGCCTATGTTTACGTTTACGATTGTCCGTCGGACACCTCAAGCCGCCCCCACGCCCACTCCCTTCGATGTCGGTAATCCAGCCAACAATGACTCAGCATTAGACACCGCAACCTACAAATACTGCGATTATTATGGTTGGACTTCAAGTGAATGTGAAACCGACTCAATCATTGCCGTTGACAACGCTGAAGTGGCAGAGGGACTATCCACTATGACACTCCCCACTAACTTTTGGAGTCTACCCTATGACCAGCAGCAATTCATCCTAGTCAACGAGGAGCGCGTACTACGGGATTTGCCGCCGATTTGAGGGTTGACCGCACAGGCCGACAGCTATGCCAATCAGGGCGCAACAGCTGCCACAGACCCGAACGACCCCAATTCCAACGACTCTTTTGCTTCTAATTGGGCCGGTGGCGGCAATACCGTCTACGATGACTTCCAATACATGTATAACGATCGTTACGCCACGGAGATCAACGTCGCCGGCGGCAATGCTGTACCTGGCAATACCAGTGGATGCTGGGGTCACCGTGAGAACATCCTAATGCAATGGAATACGAGCGACTACACCGGCTACACGATTCAAATGGGTGCGGCTTGCGTTCCTTGGAGCTATAATGGTTATCCAACTCTATCTTGCTCCGTGATCTTTATAGCCACCAGTAACCCTCAGCCATATTCCTACACCTGGGCAGACGCACTAGCGGATGGCGCTTGACGACGATGGCGGCTCGACTCCTCAGGGGAAGTTGGGAATGTCAGTGGCCAGTGCCAGTGAGAGACCTTTAGGGTGAACGGCTCACAAGCTCTGTAGACGCGTGCGCCGCTGAGGGGGTTCGCAGGGAAAGGGACGGCGGCCCATCCTTCGGGTGTTCAAGTCCTGAAGGAGGGGACCGCCGTGACTAGTGATGGCCTGATCTTCCGCCATCGGAAGCGGCTCTTCACCAGGGCCCGCGAGGTTGGGGTGGCGAGAGCGTGCCGGGAGTTGTGGCACCACCGCTCCTGGTACTACCGCTAGGGGCCGCTGGTGGAGCGCCAGGGGCTGGAGATCCTGAGGGGAAGGAGCGGCGCCGACCGCGGATACCCAACCAGCTGGCGCCCTGGCCGGAGGAGCGGGTGGTGGCGATGGCCCTCGCGACCGTCAGGCTGCGTGACGGTAGGGACCACCTCTCAGCCAAGCGGCGGTTGGTGGGGTGACCCGGCCCACGTGGGTGACCAGAGTGTGCTACTTCCGTGCTCTACGCTATACCCCCTCCAAATGGCGGAGGGAGAGGGATTCGAACCCCCGAGAGCCTTGCGGCCCCAGCGGTTTTCAAGACCGCCGCAATCAACCGCTCTGCCATCCCTCCGAGAGTGGCGCCGAGATCAATGGTCCTGGTCCGCGGGCCTTTTGGCCCACAGAAGCAGGCCTGGCAGCGGACCGGAGGCAAGGCGGAGTCGCCTCCTCTAGGGCCTCATCGCCGACAGTGGCCTCCTCCTGGTACGTCGCCACGGCCAGATGAGAATAGCGATCTACCGTCAGGGCGACAGCGGCTGTTGGGCCGGACCGGTGAGGATCCGCTGGCAGGCAACTGGCCTCGGAGAGCGCCTAGGGCTGCCACCTCTTCGTGGCAGCTGGCGCCACCCCGGCTCGCCGGCGCCGGCCGTGCCGTCATTGTTCCCCACCAACCGGGACTATCGGCCCTCCACCGGGCCCGCCCCTGGATCCCAGCCACGGCCCTGGAACCAGCACAAGCCAGCGGCCTCTTGCTCTGCAGCCTGCCCGAACGCCGCCACAGCCGACCCGGTTCCCTCTGGGGCCCTAAGCCTCGCTCGGGGTGACTATCAGGTGGCCTCCCCGCACCTCCAGGACCAGCACGATCACGCCCGCGGGGATCGGGTCACCGGCGGCGCTGAGCGCGGGCCACTCCTCGCCGCGGGCCCGGACCGCACCCAGGTGGATCCTGCCCGGTATGGCGACGGAGACCACGGCCTCCTCACCCACCATGCCCTCGATGCCATTGATCACGGCCGGCCCTCACCCCGGACCTTGAGTCGACCGCCCCGCGCCTACCGGCTCCTGGCGCGTCTGACCCCACCGGGCACCGCCCGGGTCGGGGTCGGCTGCGCCGGTGCCGCCGGCACCGCTTTGTCCTTGGCGACGCCGGGAGCGGAGCTGGGGTCGGGGTCCGACTCGGTCGCCATCACGAGCGCCTTGGCGGCGCCCATCAGTCCGGCGAAGTCGGCCGGGACCACCAACTTGGAGTTGGAGCTTTCGGCCAGCCTGGCCAAGTTCTTGAGCTGCCAGAAGGCGAGGACGTCCGGGGTCGCCTGGCCCTGGTGGATGGCATCGAAGACGGCCCCGATGGCAGCGGCCTCACCCAGGGCGTCGAGCCTCTGGGCCTCCTGGTTGCCCTCGGCCTCCAGAATCTGGGCCTGCTTGCGACCCTCAGCGGCCAGGACCGTCGCCTGCCGCTGCGCGGTGGCCCTGGTGATGTTGGCCTGAGCCTCGCCCTCGGCCTGGTTGATGGCCGCCTGCTTGTCGCCTTCAGACTGGAGGATCACCGAGCGCTTGTGCTGGTCGGCCTCCTTCTGCTCCTCCATCGCCCGCAGGATGTTGGTCGGCGGGATGATGTCCAGAACCTCGATCCGGTTGACCCTCACCCCCCACTTCTCAGTGGCGTCAGCGATGTGAGCTGCCAGGTCGGCGTTGATCCGCTGCCGCTCCGAGAGTGCTTCGTCCAAGCTCATCGTTCCGAAGACGGCTCGCAGCGCGGTGCGGCTGATCTGATCGATGGCCACCTGATAGTCCTGGACCTCGAAGAGGGCCTTGTTGACGTCGATCACCTGGTGGAAGATGGTGGCGCTCACCCCCACCGCGACGTTGTCCTTGGTGATCACGTCCTGCTTGTCACCGCGGCGGGGCACCTCACGCATGTCGACGCGGATCATGCTGTCCATGATCGGGAGCATGAACACCAGCCCTGGATTGTGGGTCACGTGGAAACGGCCCAGCCGCTTCACGACCCCCTTCTGTCCCTGCTGGACCACCCGGATGGTAGCCCGGGCCAGGCCCAGCACCACCAGCACGATTACTACCAGCGCTAGCAATGCTCCCACGGGAAGTCACGGTAGCAGACCCGGAAGCGGAGCGCCGGCGAGTGACGATTCCACAGTCCAGCACCGACTCGTCAGGCTGAGCCTGCACCCTGGGCGGAGGCACTCGGTGAGTGCGCCTTGCCAAGCCTGGTGAGGTCGCCAGCCCCGCTCACCGGGCCCGGCCCGGGAATCAATCGGCCGGGCGGGACCCCCTGGAGGCGTAGTCGAAGAAACGCTCCGTCACCCCATCGGCGGTCCACGCAGAGCGCAGTCGGGTGCGGCGCTCCACCCTGCGCAGGGCTGTGAGCAGCTGCCGGTTGAGGTCGCGGGCACTGTCGCCGAGCACGGTCCCCTCCACTCGATAGCCACGGGGCTCCGGCAGCACCGGGCCACCGATGAACTCCTCCAGCACAGCTCTCAGCCGGCTCGGGTCATCGCTGCTGACCTCCGCCACCAGCCGGAATGTCCTCGTCGCCGTCATCGCTATCGGAACCCCCTCACGAGGGCACATTGTCTCAGCCCCGGCTGGTTCTCCCGGCGGCCGCGGATCAGGCCGGCTCCCGCTTCCGGCGGCAGGTCCGGTGGAGCGGGACCGGGCCCCTCATTCTGAGATGGGACCTGCGGTCCGCTCGCCTCGGATGGCAGGCGAGACCAGGGCCACCACGGCCACCGCCACCAGCAGGGCCGCCCCGGCCAGGAACAGCCCGCCGACCCCGATGGCCCGCGCCACACCGCCGGAGATGGCATACGAGGCCGGCGTCAGGCTCACGCTGGAGAACATCAGGACGCTGGAGAGCCGGCCCAGCAGGTGCGGCGGGGCCTTGGCCTGAATCAGGGTAATGATGGAGACGTTGGCGACGGCGGCGAGGCCACCGATGACGCCAGAGATGACCACCGCCAGCCCGAGCGACCGAGTCACCCCCAAAGGCGCCATCAGGAGCCCGCCGGCCGCGGCCATTCCCACCACGCTGACGCCTGGGCGGGGAAACCTCAGGCCGGCACCCATCGCCAGCCCTCCCAGCAGCAGCCCCGCTCCGAGGCCGCCGAAGAGCAGCCCGTAGCCTCCCACGCCCCAGTGCTGGGCCCGAGCGAGGAGGGGAAACCCGACATCGAGGGGACCGCCGACCGCCAGGTTGATCGCTGCCACCAGAGGGAGCAGGGCCCGCAGGAACGGGTCGGCCAGGGCTGCCCGGATACCCGACGCCAGCTCGCTGCGGAAACTGCTCGTCCCCGGGGCAAGGGCTTGGCCGACTGCCGGGGAGGACAGCAGGCCGGCGCGAATCGCCAGCAGAGCGCCGAACGCCACCAGAAAGCTCGCTCCGTCGGTGGCGAACGCTAGGCCGGGACCGAACAGGCCCACGATCGCCCCGCCCAGCGGCGGACCGACCATCACCGACCCCTGCACAACCACCTGCCAGACCCCGTTGGCAGCGGAGAGCTGCTCCGGGCTGACCAGCACCGGGACGATCGCGGTGGTGGCCGGGTAGAAGAGGGCGTCGAAGACCCCGAAGGCCCCCGCGACGACGAAGAGGGCGGCGATGGAACTGTGGCCCAGCAGCAGCAGCGCGGCCAGTCCAGAGACCAGCACGGCCCGGCTGAGGTCGCTGCCCAAGATCACCCGGCGGGCCCCCCAGCGATCCACCAAGACCCCCCCGGCCAGCATCAGGATGGCCCGCGGCAGGGCGCTGGTGGTCAGCAGCAGGCCCAGGTAGACGGCCGAGTGGGTAAGGTTGAGGGCGGTCCAGGCCAGCGCCACCAGATAGACGCCGTCCCCTATCGCCGAGACCCCCTGGCCAGCGGCGAAGACCAGAAAGCGGGTCTCGGCCAGGATCGCTCCCGCGCGACGAGGGCGCAGCTCAGCTCCTGACATCCCCCCGCTCCGAGTCGGGCTGAGACACCGTCACTCCCCGTGCCACCCGGCGACTCCCCTCGTCGAGCGTCGGGCGCTCAGGAGATCTCGGTCAACCCTCCGAGGTAAGGCCAGAGCACCTTGGGAAGTTCTACGGTGCCGCGTTCCGTCTGGTAGGTCTCGAGGAGGCAGTCGAAGGTTCGGGGCAGCGCCAGAGCACTGCCGTTGAGGGTGTGAACGAACTCCGGCTTGGCCTGGCCGGCCCGGAAGCGGATCCCCGCCCGGCGGGCCTGGAAGTCTCCGAATACCGAGCATGAGGAGACCTCGAGGAAGCGGCCGAGGCCCGGCGCCCAGGCGTCCAGGTCGTACTTCTTCCACTGGGCGAAGCCCATGTCCCCGGCGCACATCAGGCGGACCCGGTAGGGCAGCCCCAGGGCCTGGAGCACCGACTCGGCATCGGCGACCAGCGATTCCAGCTCCTCCAGCGAACCCTCGGGCCTGACGAACTTCACCAGCTCCACCTTGGAGAACTGGTGCAGCCGGAGGTAGCCCCGAGTGTCCTTCCCCGGTGCCCCCGCCTCACTCCGCCAGCAGGGGGTGAAGGCCACGTGCCGGATGGGGAGCTGTTCGGCGGCGAGGATCTCGTCCCGGTAGAGGTTGGTCACCGGCACCTCGGCGGTCGGGATGAGGAAACGGTCACCCTCAACCACGTGGAACGCGTCTTCCTCGAACTTGGGCAGGTTGCCGGTGCCGATCATGCAGTCCCGGCTGACCAGGTAGGGGGGCGAGACCTCGGTGTAGCCGTGCTCCTTGGTGGCGAGGTCCAGCATCAGCCAGCTGAGCGCCCGTTCCAGCCTGGCGCCCGCTCCTCTGAGCACGGCGAAGCGGCTGCCGGCGATCTTGACGGCACGCTCGAAGTCAAAGATCCCCAGGGCCTCGCCCAGGTCGTAGTGGGTCCTGGGGATAAAGTCGAACCGAGGTGGCTCGCCCCAGCTCCGCACCACCACGTTCTCCTCGTCCGAGGCGCCGTCGGGGACCGAGACGTGGGGCAGATTGGGCACCAGCAGGAGCTGCTGCTCCAGCTGCACCTGAACCAGCTTGCGCCGCTGCTGCAGCTCCTGGATCGTCACCTTGAGACGGCCCAGCTCCGCCCGCGCCCGGGCCGACTCCCGAGAATCTCGCGTGGCTGAGCGGGCGTTCATCTCGCCCCGGGCAGCCTCCTCCTCCCCCAGGAGCCGGCGGTGCTCCCGGTCAAGCTCGAGGATCTCGTCCACCGGGGCCGGCTCGCCCTTGCGCCGGGCGCCGTCCCGGACGAGCTCCGGATTCTCGCGGATGAAGTTGAGCGCCAGCATCAGCCCAAGGTTAGACGGGCGGGGTGGGGGAGCAGGTCTGGGGGTCAGGCGCCTCGCCGCCCCTGATCGGGCGCAGCGCCGGGAAGAGCAGCACGTCCCGGATGCTCTGGGCCCCTGTCACCAGCATCACCAGCCGGTCGACTCCGATGCCGATCCCCCCGGCCGGTGGCATCCCATGCTCAAGAGCCTGGACGAAGTCTTCGTCGAAGGCATGGGCTTCGACGTCCCCGGCGGCCCGGAGCCGCGCCTGCTCCTCCATGCGCCGTCGCTGTTCCAGCGGGTCGTTGAGCTCGGAGAAGGCGTTGGCCAGCTCCCGACCCGCCACCACCAGTTCGAACCGCTCCACGAACCGGGGGTCCCGCCCCACCCGGGCCAGAGGCGAGACCTCGATCGGGTAGTCGGTGACAAACACCGGGCCCGAGAGTTGAGGCACCACCAGCTGGTCGTGGACAGCGAACAGCACCAGGCCCGAGGAGAGCTCGCCAGCGAGCTCGACATGGAGCCGCGCAGCCTCCTGCCGGAACCGCTCAGGGTCACCCCAGAGCCGATCCGGGTCCAACCCGGTGTGCTGCCTGACCAGGTCGACCATGGACCGGGAGGGGTAGGGGGGATCGAGCGAGATCCCCACCTGTTGGGACGGCACCCCCGCACCCGGCCGCGTGACCTCCGCCGCAGCTTGAACCAGCGCCTGACAGAGCTCGCGCATGGAGTCGAGGTTGCCGTAGGCCTGGTAGGCCTCCAGCAGGGTGAACTCGGGGTTGTGCCGAGGCGAGAGGCCCTCGTTGCGAAAGGTCCGGCCGATCTCATAGACACGCTCGAAGCCGGCCACCAGGAGCCGCTTCAGGTGAAGCTCGAGGGCGATCCGGAGATAGAAGTCAGCGTCGAGGGAGTTGTAGTGGGTGCCGAACGGCCGCGCCTCGCCCCCACCCGGGATCGGCTGGAGAATCGGGGTCTCCACCTCCATGAAGCCGCGTCCATCGAGCACCCGGCGCAGCGACCGGATGACCTCGGTGCGCTGCCGGAAGATCTCCCGCCGGGACGGATCGGAGAGCAGATCCAGGTAGCGGCGTCGATAGCGCTGCTCGACGTCGACCACTCCCCGGTGCTTGGCGGCAGGCGGACGCAGCGCCTTGGCCAGGATGGTGAGCCGCTCCAGACGCACTGACGGCTCCCCGCGGCGGGTGCGGGTCAGTCTCCCCTCGGCCCCCACGATGTCGCCGTGGTCGAGCTGCTCCATCTGCTCCACCAGGGTGCCGTCCCCGTCCTCCCGGGCGGCCATCAGCTGGATGCTCCCGCTCTCGTCGCTGCAGTCGGCGAAGGCGATCCCCCCCGAGGAGCGCAGTCGGAGGATCCTCCCGGCCACGCTGGCGTGCTCCCCCAGCTGGCCGGGCTCCGCGGGCGCCCGGCGAGCGGCCTCGGCGCTACTGAGGCTGGGCTGGAAGTCCGTGCCCCAGGGAAGGATTCCCGACTGCCTCAGCCGCTCGGCCTTCCGCCTGCGCTCGCCCATGACCTCGGCGAGCGCCCTACCGCCTGTTGGCGGTGGCTGGGTCACGCCACCTTGAGGATCTGGACCTGGCGGGAGCCTCCCGGCGTCTCCACGCTGATCTCCTCGCCGGGGCGGCGGCCCAGAAGCGCCTTGCCAACCGGCGACTCCAGGGAGATCCGGCCCGACCCGGCATCGGCCTCGGCCGGTCCCACGATGGTGTACGTCATCTCCCCGAAGTCGTCCTTGACCTTCACCGACGAGCCCAGCTGCACCGATCCGTCGGTGTGCTCATCGGTCTCGATGATGCTGGCGTTGCGGATCATCTGCTCCAGGGTGAGGATGCGTCCCTCGACGAAACCCTGCTCGTTCTTGGCGTCCTCGTACTCGGCGTTCTCCGTCAGGTCGCCGAATTCCTTGGCCATCTTGATCCGCTGGGCGATCTCCGGCCGCCGCTTGTTGACCAGATGGCTCAGCTCCTCGCGCAACTTCGCAAGACCCGCTTGGGTAAGGAGTACCGGCTTCTCTTGCATCGTTTCCTCTCGCTCCTCGCCGGTCTGCACCGGCGCAACTACCGCGTCTCGCACCGGTGACTCCCGGCAGCGGCTAGGAAATGGGAGTCTAGCGGCCGGACGACCTCCGGGCAAGCCCGCAGCAGCGGTTGGCGAGGGATGCGGCTCCCGGGCCGCTCGAAGCCTCGCCCCTGCCAGCCCCGGCGGCTCCCCGGAAATCAGATGAGACGGTCGGTCGGCGGCGCCGTCAGCGTCGGGGGCACGGCCGACCGCCACAATACCGTGTTGGTTCCTTCATCACTTCGGAATTTGCCTGCCCCCATTTTCGGTGCTAGGCTAGCAGTGGCTCACTGAGATCGCTTCCAGGAGTCTTCAACATCGCCCCCCCCTCTCGGGGCGTCCCTTTCGGGGGACGCCCTTTTTTTTGGCCGCGGGCTCAGCTGTGGCCCCGGTTGAGAACTTCCAGCACGCGCAGCCCCTCCAGCAAGACCAGCGGGTCGACGACGTCCACCCCCTGCACCAGCGGGGCCACCAGTGGGGCCAGCCCCCCGGTGGCGACCACCTTGGGCTGGCCGGGGACCTCCTCCCGGATCCGGGCAATCATGCCCTCCGCCTGGGCTGCCGCCCCATACATAATTCCGGCTTGCATCGAGGTGACCGTGGTCCGGCCCAGTACCCGGGGAGGCGCCACCAGGTCCACCCTGGGGAGGCGGGCCGCCCTGGCGAAGAGCCCGTCGACCGAGAGCTGCAACCCGGGGGCAATGGCGCCCCCCAGGTAGCTGCCCTGGTCGTCGATGGCGTCGAAGACGGTGGCGGTGCCGAAACTGACCATGATGGCCGGCCCGCCGTAGCGGTGGAAGACCCCCACCGCCGTGGCGATCCGGTCGGCACCCACGTCCCGGGGAGGGTCGTAGTGGATCTCGATGCCGGTCCGGGTCCCGGGGCCCACCAGCATTGCCTCCACCCCGAAGTAGCTCCTGGCCATCTCCGCCAGCGGCTGGCTGAGGCTGGGGACCACGGTGCTGACCGCGATCGCCTCGATCCGCTCGGCCAGCTTCCGCTGGCTGAGGAAGGTCAGCAGCTGGCCCCCGAGCTCGTCCGGGGTGGCATCAATCCTGGTGGCGAAGCGGCCGTGGGTTCGGAGCTCCTCGCCGACGAATATCCCCAGGGTCAGGTTGGAGTTGCCGACGTCGATGGCGAGCAGCATGGGGCTCCCTCGGCGGAACTCGGGCGGTGACTCGGTCGTGCCGACTATAATCCCGCCCGCCGCCGCCCCAGCCCCGCGGCGGGGCCAGCAGGTGGGATCATGAGGACGTGCCTCCTCGCTACGCACGCCGGTATGGCTTCCGCCGCGCCTTCCCGATACGGGAGGGCTGCTGCCTGCTGCCCACCGGCTGCTGCCTCCTGCCCGCTGGCTGCTGCCTCGCCGGGACGGCGGCGATGGCCCTCGGCGGGATCGGGCTGCTGCTCCTGGTGTTGAGCCACCTCTAGGGAGGGGAAGCTCCCGGCCCGGCGCCATTTGGGCCATCATGGGCTCGGCTGCCACTGCTTGGTGACGTTCCCCGGGCCCTGCGCCCAACCGCACTGGAGAGTGAAGCTTCCTTGACCGCCAGCACCGCCCCCAAGCCGACCAAGCGCCGGTCGGCCCTCAGGATCGGGCCGATGGAACTGTCCGCGCCAATCTTCATCGCGCCCATGGTGGGGATCACTGACCGTCCCTTCCGGGCCCTCGCCAGGGAGTTGGGGGCAGGGCTCACCTGCACCGAGATGACGGCTGCGGCGGCCCTGGTCCGCGCCCCGGGGGAGGTCGCCAAACGGCTGCTCGACCTCGGGCCCGAGGAGAGCCCGGTGGCCGCCCAACTGGTGGGCAACGACCCCCGGATGATGGCGGACGCGGCCCAGATATGCATCGCCCAGGGGGCCCAGATGGTCGACGTCAACCTGGGCTGTCCGGTGCCCAAGGTGGTCCGGCTGGGGTCGGGAGCGGCCCTGGCGCGGCAGATCGACCAGGCTGCGGCGGTGGTGGCAGCGATGGTCGAGGCGGTCGGCGTCCCGGTCACCGCCAAGATGCGGCTAGGCTGGGACCAGCCATCCATCAACGCACCGGAGCTGGCCCGGGCCCTGGAGGCGGTCGGTGCCGCGGCGGTCACGGTCCATGGCCGCACCCGCTGTCAGAAGTACACGGGGGTCGCCGACTGGGACCAGATCGCCAGGGTCAAGGAGGCGGTGGACCACATCCCGGTGCTGGGCTCCGGTGATGTCCGCGACACCCGGCTGATCGAGGAGCGGATTCGCGCCGGAGCGGTGGACGGGGTGGTGGTGGCCCGGGGCATGCTGGGAGACTGGAACTTCCTGGAGCGGGCCGTGCACCAGCTGGAGCGGGGCGAGCCGGGGCCGGAGCCCAGTTTCGACGAGCGGCTTCGGCTGGCCAAGCGCCACTGGGACACCCTGGCCACCTACCACGGCGAGCGGCGCGGGGTGCGACTCAGCCGCAAGTTCGTGGCCTGGGCCATCAAAGGCTGTGACGGCGCGGCCAAGCTCCGGACCCGGGTGGCCGACCTGTTCACTCAGGCGGATCTCGACGAGCTGTTCGAGGAACTCCTCAAAGCTGGTGAGGGCCCCGGCGGTTGGCAGCGGCCCAACTTCACCTCCGGAGAGGGCTGACAGTTGGGCACCCCGACCAGGCGTCACCTGGTCTGCCCATCGGGTTGCCGCGGCGGTCGGTTCGAGCTGCTGGGCGCCGCGGTCTTCGTGGACGAAAGCGGGCACTACCTGGAGCATCGGGATGGCGAGGCGGCCTTCCGCTGCGCCGAGTGCGCCGCGATCGCCATCGACCTAGCGGCCGCCGCCCGCGCCCGCGCCCGCGACACCGGGTACGCACCGCCGGCCACGCTGCGCTGTCCTGCCTGCAGCGCCTCCCTGCGCCCGCCTGAGGACCACGAACCGGGCGCGGACCTGGAGTGCCCCGGCTGCGGTGCGATCTTCTCCTGGGAAGAGGGCAGTCTCTCACTGCTGGGTAACTTCTCCGAGCCGCTCCCGGACCCCGACCCGGAGGACTGACGCCGAGACCGAACCCTGGCGCGACGCCCGCGGATGCAGACCACAGACCCCGGCCTAGTCGCCGGCCGAAGGCCCGGCACATTCCCGCCCAGCGAGAAGAGCTGGGGGCGGCCGCGAGCCGGGCCCACGACGATCTGACCGGACTGCTCGGCCGCAAGCGGCCGGGGTGACCAGCTCGGCGGCGCCGCTCGAGCGGCCTGCGCGACCGCGGCGCCAGGAGGGATCTGGCCGCGTCCTCCGGGCCGGGTGTTACCGGGCCGCCGCCCTTCGCCCCAAGGCCGTGAGGTTCGCCACCTTCAGGCGGGCAGGCGCCGTCGCACCGCCCTAGCCCAGTTCCGGTGCCGGGTGACGGCGCGGGCGGCGTCGGCGAGCCCGGCCGCGGTGGGCCCGGGCCCAGGCGAGCCGGGCTGGTCCCGCAGTGCCAGCGAGCCCCGGGGGTCGAGGAGCGCCCGCGCCTCCGCCTCGGACCCGAGGCCCAGCCGCCGCCAGGACTCCCGGACCAGCTGGTCCATCGGCACCCGCCTGGTCTCGGCCTCGCGGACCATCGCGGCCACCCTGCTGTGGGCGAGCCGGAAGGGTACCCCGGTCCGAACCAGCTGCTCGGCGAGGTCGGTCGCCATCAGCTCCGGGTCCGCAGCCGAGCTGGCCATGGCCTTGGAGTTGAAGCGGATGGCCGCCAGCAGGCCGCTCAACACGGTGAGGCTCTCCTTCACCGAGGTCACCGCCGGGAAGAGGTGCTGGCGATCCTCCTGGAGGTCGCGGTCGTAGCTCATTGGCAGTCCTTTGAGCACGGTGAGCACCCCGACCAGGGCCGCGATCGGCCTTCCCGCCCTGCCCCGAACGAGCTCCAGGACGTCCGGGTTCTTCTTCTGGGGCATCAGGCTGGAGCCGGTGGCCCAGCTGTCGGGCAGGGTCACGAAGGAGAACTCCCGGCTGTTCCAGATGACCAGATCCTCGGCCAGCCGCGAGAGGTGGACCGCGATCAGCGCGCAGGTGAAGGTCAGCTCGGCCACGAAGTCTCGGTCCGAGACCGCGTCGAGGCTGTTGCTGGAGACCGCACTGAAACCCAGCTCCCGGGCCACCCGGCCGCGGTCCACCGCCAGAGTTGTCCCGGCCAGGGCCGCCGCGCCCAGGGGTGAGGAGTCGGTCCGGCGGTCGGCGTCCTGGAGCCGGCCCTGGTCCCGATCCAGCATGGCGAAGTAGGCCAGGAGATGGTGAGCCAGGTGGACCGGCTGGGCCCGCTGCAGATGTGTGTAGCCGGGCAGCAGAGCCTCCCGGTTCTGGCGAGCCCGGCGGAGCAGCACCCCCTGAAGCTCGGCCACGCCCTCCACCAGCTCGCAGGTGGCCGCCCGGCACCAGAGCCGCAGGTCGAGCACCACCTGGTCGTTGCGGCTGCGCCCGGTGTGGAGCCGCTGTCCCGGCTCCCCCACCAGCTCGGTCAGCCGCCGCTCCACCGCCATGTGGATGTCCTCATCCACCGGCAGGAAGGCGAAATCGCCCTGGGCCAGCTCCCGGGAGACCTTGGCCAGCCCACGCTCAATCGCGCGCAGGCTCCGCTGATCGATCAGTCCCGCCCGCTCCAGCCCGCGCGCGTGGGCGCGCGAGCCAGCGATGTCCTGGGCTGCCATCTGCCGGTCCCCGGCCAGGGAGCTGCTGAACTCCTCCAGCGCAGGCTCGGAGCCACCGGGCAGCCTGCCCTCCCAGGCCTTGGATGGTGTTCCCGCAGCCGGGCGTCGCCCCCGGTCAGTGCGGCCCGGCACCTTCGCTCGCCGCCAGGTCGGTCCGGCCCTCAGCAATCCTCCTCGGCACCGAGGCAAGCAGCGGTCGGGACCCCTCCCAGAGGTTGCCCTGGACCGCCGCCTGGGTTCGCAACGGCAGCCCGAAGATGGTCAGGAAGCCCGCCGCAACCTCATGCTGGAAGTTGTCCCCGGCCAGCTCGTAGGTGGCAAGGTCGCGGCGGTACAGGGAACGGGCACTGCGCCGCCCCAGCAGTTGGATCGACCCCTGGCGCAGCCGCAGCCGGACATCCCCGTCGACGAACTGCTGGGTGGAGGCGACGAAGGTGCCCAGGCTCTGGCGCAGCGCCGAGAACCAGAGGCCGTCGTAGGTGAGCTGGGCCCACTCATCCGCGACCAGGCGCTTGAAGCGGAGAACGTCCCGGGAGATCGTCAGCGACTCGAGGGCCCGGTGGGCAGTGTCGAGCACCACCGCTGCCGGGGCCTCGTACAACTCGCGGGACTTGATCCCCACCAGGCGGTCCTCGACGTGGTCGATCCGCCCCACCCCGTGCTCCCCGGCGAGCTGGTTGAGCCGGGTCACCAGGACCACCGGATCCAGCTCCTCGCCATCGAGCCTGGTCGGAATCCCCCGCTCGAAGCCGAGCTCCAGCTCGGTGCCGGAACTGGGGGCGTCCCCGGGGTCACTGGTCCAGGCGAAGGCGTCCCTGGGGGGCTCGATCCAGGGATCTTCCAGCACCCCGGTCTCGACGCTCCGACCCCAGAGGTTGGCGTCGATGCTGTAGGGACTCTCCCCGGTCGCGGTGACGTCCAGGTGGTGCTCGGCGGCGTAGACGATCTCTTCGCTCCGCCCCGTCCTCCACTCTCGCAGGGGCGCCACCACCTCCATGCCCGGTGCCAGCGCGCCGACCGCCACGTCGAATCGCACCTGGTCGTTGCCCTTGGCGGTGCAGCCGTGGGCCACTGCCGAGGCCCCCACCTCACGGGCCACCTCCACCAGCAGCCGGGCGATCAGCGGGCGCCCCAGCGCGGTGGCCAGCGGGTAGACCCCCTGGTAGAGCGCTCCCGCCTGGAGAGTGGGCCAGACGAAGTTGGTGAGGAACAGCTGCTTGGCGTCCACCACGTGGGCGGCAACCGCTCCCGCCCCGAGGGCGCGGCGCTGGAGCAGCTCGGGGTCCGAGGTATCCCCCAGGTCGGCGGAGAGCGTCACCACCTCGAATCCTCGAGAGCGAGTCAGCCAGTGAACCGCCACGGTGGTGTCCAGGCCGCCGGAGAAGGCGAGAACGCAGCGCGGCCGGCTCGACTCAGTCACAATCCACCTCCAGGTTTCAGAACGGGGGCCGGGCGGCGGCGGTCAGCCCCATCGGCGGCCGCGCTCGCGGGCCTCCCGGAGCCGCCGCTCTACCGCCCCGGCGCCGCCGCGGGTGCGGGCCAGCACGAAGACGGTGTCGTCCCCGGCGACGGTGCCGGCGATCTCGGGCAGCGCCAGGGCGTCGACGGCAGCCGCCACCATCTGGGCTCCCCCGGCGGGAGTCCGCAGCACCAGGATGGTGCCGACCACCTCGAGGTGGCTCAGGTGGCTGGCCAGCAGCACCTGCAGCTGGGCCTCGGCGTCCGAGACATCGGCAGGGGGCAGGTATCGCGGTCCTTCCGGCGCCGTGACTCGGGCCACCCGCAGCTGGCGCAGGTCGCGGCTGATGGTCGCCTGGGTCACGGCGATGCGGCGCCGGTGCAGCTCCTCCGCCAGCTGGGCCTGGCTCTGCACCGGATGGCTCCGGAGCAGCTCCAGGATCACCGACTGGCGAGAGGCTCGGCCCATCGGTGCGCTCATATGCCGGCACCAGCCTGCTGGGCCCGCGCCAGGGCCCGCCCCATGCCGGCCACCGCCAGCGCGGCCTCCTCTTCCCCGATGGTCAGAGCGGGGGCGATCCGTATGGTCCGGCCACCGATCGGATTGACGAGGATCCCCTCGTCGAGGGCGATCCGGGCGGTCTCCTGAGCCAGGGGCTGGCTGAGCCCGATGCCCACCAGGAGCCCTCGGCCACGGACCTCCGCGATCGGGAGACCGTCCCTAGCCAGCCCCTGGAGCTCGGAGCTCAGCCGCCCCCCGATCCCCGCCGCCCGCTCGGGCAGGTGCTCCCGCTGGATCACCTTGAGCACAGCACAGGCCGCCGCGCAGGCCACCGGGTTCCCCCCGAAGGTGCTGCCATGATCCCCGGGCACCAGGACGTCGGCGCGTTCCCCGACCAGGACAGCCCCTAGCGGAAGTCCCCCGGCTATCCCCTTGGCCACGGTCATCATGTCGGGCCGGATGCCGGCCTGCTCGTGGGCCCACATGGTGCCCGAGCGGCCCATCCCGCACTGGACCTCGTCCACGATGAGCAGGGCCCGGTAGCGGTCGCAGAGAGCGCGCAGCTGGCGGAGGTAGTCGTCCCCGAGGACGAAGACACCGCTCTCCCCCTGGATCGGCTCCACCAGCACCGCCACCGCCGGACGCAAAGGATCCGCCAGGGCCGCTTCCACCACCCCCAGGTCCCCCTTTCGGATCTGCCGGAAGCCGTCCGGGAGCGGCCTGAAGGGATCGCTGTAGTGAGCGTTGCCGGTGGCCGCGAGAGTGCCCAGGGTGCGGCCGTGGAACGCCCCCTCGAGGGTGAGGATGTGGTAGGCGCCATCCCGGTTGAGCTGGCCCCACTTGCGGGCCACCTTGATGGCCGCCTCGTTGGCCTCGGCGCCGCTGTTGCAGAGGAAGACCCGGGAGGGGAAGGCGGTGGCGGTCAGTGCCTCGGCCAGCTCCAGCTGGGGCTCGGTGAAGTAGAGGTTGCTGGTGTGAATCAGGCGCTGGAGCTGCTCGGTGGCGGCCGCCACCACCTCCGGATGGCAGTGACCCAGGACGTTGACCGCGATCCCCCCGACCAGGTCCAAGAGCCACCGGCCGTCGTCGGTCTCGACGTAGCAGCCGGAACCCCTGACCAGGGTCACGGGCACCCGGTTGTAGGTCGGGAGCATGACCGCGTCGGCCCGGGCCCGCACCGGGAGCCGGCCCGGCTCAGCCATCGGCAACGACCGGGTCGATCATCGTCCCCACCCCCGCCTCCGTCAGGAGCTCGAGCAGGAGCGAGTGAGGCTGGCGGCCATCAATGATGTGCACGGTGACCCCGGAGCGCGCCGCCCCGCAGGCGGCCTTGAGCTTGGGGATCATCCCGTCGGAGGCGGAGCCGTCCCGGCCCAGCGCCTCGGCCTCCTCCACCGTGAGCCGGCTCTGGAAGGCACCGCCCCTGTCCATGACGCCAGGGACATCGGTGAGCAGGAGCAGCTTGCCAGCGTGCAGCTCCTGAGCCAAGGCCGCCGCCACAGCGTCGGCGTTGACGTTGTAGGCGAGGCCGTCGTAGCCGAGCCCAACCGAGGCGACCACCGGGATCATCCCCCCCTCCGCGATCGTCAGGACCGGACCGGGGTTCACCTCATCCACCTCGCCGACCCGGCCCAGGTCCTCGCCGTTGGCGCCCAGCTGGCGCCGCACCAGGAGGGTGGGGCCGTCCGCGCCGGAGAGCCCCATGGCCCGACCTCCCAAGCGGTGGATCGCGACCACCAGATCAGGATTGATCTTGCCAGTGAGGACCATCCTGGCCACCTCCATGGTCTTGTCATCCGTGACCCGGAGGCCGTCCACGAACTGCGTCTCCAGCCCCAGGGCACCGGCCATGGCGGTGATCTCGTTGCCGCCGCCGTGGACCAGCACCGGTCGCATTCCCACGAAGCGCAGCAGCACCAGGTCCTGGAGCACCGTCTCCCGGGCCAAGCCCTCGTCCATGGCAGACCCACCCAGCTTGACCACCACGAACTGGTCCTGGAAGCGGCGGATGAAGGGGATCGCCTCGACCAGGATCTCGGCGCGCCGCAGCGCGGCCGCCTGGTC
Source organism: Candidatus Dormibacteria bacterium (assembly GCA_049518775.1). Lineage (GTDB taxonomy): Bacteria > Chloroflexota > Dormibacteria > Aeolococcales > Bog-877 > Bog-877. The sequence continues at coordinate 13,449 of JBEKRL010000014.1, read as the reverse complement.
CAGGTGACCGGCGAGGTCAGGTTGAGTAGTCAGCGTTGATCCTCACGTATTCCGGGCTGAGGTCACAGCCCAGGGCGGTCGCCTCCCCGTCGCCGAGCCCGAGGTCGATCTCGATGGCAATCCTGGGCTGGCCTAGCGCCTGGGCCACCTGCTCCAGAGGCGCCTCCGTCACCCGACCCATGGCGAACATCTCGTAGCCGCCGATGGCCAGCCGGCAGCGATCCAGGGCCAGCTCAGCCCCACTGCGCCCCACCGCGGCCAGGATCCTGCCCCAGTTGGGGTCCCCCCCGTGGATCGCCGTCTTGACCAGAGGCGAGCTGGTGACGGTGCGCGCGGCCATCCGGGCCTGGCGCTCGTCGAGGGCGCCGCAGACCCGGACCGAGAAGGTCTTGGTGGCACCCTCGCCGTCGGCTACGACCTGCTCGGCCAGCCCCTGCAGGACCTGGCCCAGGGCCGCCGTCAGGAGCTCGGCTCCGGGGCTCCCCGCGTCCAGCTCGGGCCCCCCGGCGGCCCCGTTGGCCAGGACCAGGCAGGAGTCGTTGGTGCTGGTGTCCCCGTCGACACTGATGGTGTTGAAGCTGGACCGGGCCCCGGCTCGGAGCAGCTGCGCGAGCAGCACCGGCGAGACCCGGGCGTCGGTGGTCACGAAGGCCAGCAGGGTTGCCATCTCGGGATGGATCATGCCCGACCCCTTGGCCATGCCCCCCACCGTGTGGACCACCCCACCCACCTCAAAGCGGGCCTCGGCCTCCTTGGGATGGGTGTCGGTGGTCATGATCGCCTCGGCGGCCAGGCGGCCCTGGCCGCGATCCAGCCCCCGCCCGGCGGCGATGATCGCCGCCCGGACCCGCTCGATTGGCAGCGGTCTCCCGATGACCCCGGTGGAGGCCACCAACACCTCACTCGGGGCACAGTCGACCACGTCGGCCGTGGTCTGAGCCATCCGGAGTGCATCGGCCAGGCCGCGGGAGCCGGTGCAGGCGTTGGCGTTGCCGCTGTTGACCACCACCGCCCGGGCGAGCCCCCGCTTGAGGTGGATCTGACTGACCACCACCGGGGCGGCCTTGACCCGGTTGCTGGTGAACACCCCCGCCGCGGCGGCGGTCGTCTGGCTGGCCAGGATGGCAACGTCGGGTCGGGACCCTCCGTCGCCGCGCACGTCGGCGCCGGCGGTCCCAGCCCGGAACCCGCTGGCCGCGGTGACCCCGCTGGGGGCCGCACTCGCCGCCAGGCCCGCTCTCACGGCCATTGCGGGAGGCTCGCGATTCCCGCCGTCGGCTCCAGGCCGAAGCGCATGTTCATCACCTGGATGGCCTGGGAGGAGGCCCCCCGACCGAGGTTGTCCAGGACCGCCGCGACCACCAGGTGGGGACCCTGCTGAGCCAGGCTGATCCAGCAGAGGTTGGTGTGGCTGGTCTGCTTGCTGGGAACGGGGCCGTCGGAGACGCGCACGAAGGGCTGATCCCGGTACTGGCTGCGGTACTCGGCTCGGAGTTGGTCCAGCGTCACCCCCGGGCGCAGCCGCAGGTAGCAGGTGACCTCGATGCCGCGGGTCATGGGGACCAGGTGGGGCACGAAGGTGACCGCGAAGGGGCTCCCAAAGAGCTCACCCAGAACCTGCTCCATCTCCGGCTGGTGGCGGTGCCCGCCCACGGCGTACGGCTTCACCGACTCGTCAAGCTCGCTGAAGAGGTATTCGGTCCCGGCGCCGCGGCCGGCGCCGCTCACCCCGGTCTTGCCGTCGATCACCACCTCAGGCTCGACCAGACGGCGGGCGGCCGCGGGCCCGCAGGCCAGGATCGCCGCCGTGGAAAAGCATCCCGGCAGCGCCAGGATCCGCGCGTTCAGGATCTGCGCGGGACGGAGCTCGGGCAGGGCCAGGACCGCCTCGGCCAGGAGCTCGGGGCTGGGGTGGGAGCTCCCGTACCAGCGCTGGAAGCTGGCCGCGGAGCTGAGCCGAAAGTCGGCCGACACATCCAGCACCACCGCGCCCCCAGCCAGCCACGCGGGCGTCGAACGGGCCGCCTCGCCGTGGGGCAGAGCACTGATGACCACATCGCAGCCAGCCCCGTCGACGGACTCGACCATCTCCATGCGGCACTCCGAGCCCGGGTAGACATCGGCATGGACCCTCCCCGGCTGACTGCGGGACGCGATCTCCGTCAACTCCACCGCCGGGTGGCCGCTGAGCAGCCGCAGACAGCCGGCACCGGCGTAACCGGTGGCGCCGGCCAGCGAAACCCGCAGTCGCTTCTCCCTCCAGGCCATCGCGGCATGATTGCATATTTATGCGTCGGCGTGACAAGCCGGCCCGGACCTCGGGGGGGCAGCCACCGCCCGAACCTGGCCGGTGCCGCAGGCCTGGCAGGCCCCACCCCATCGGAATCAGGTTGGCCAGCTGCTCCGCTCGGTGCGGCCCGCCCGCCTCAGGGCGCCGGAGCGGCCGCACAATGGTCACCATGAATCTAACCACGACCGGGCGCGAAATCCACCTGATCACCCGCCCCAGGGGATGGCCGGTGGCGGACAACTTCGAACTCGTGACCAAGGAGGTGGAGGCGGCTCCGGAGGACGTGGTGGTCCGCAACCAGTTCCTCTCGGTCGACCCCTACATGCGCGGCCGGATGAGTGATGCCAGGTCCTATTCGCCTCCGTTCCAGCTCGGCCATGTGATGGACGGTGGAGCGGTTGGAAAGGTCGTGTCCGCCTCTCCCGGCGCCATCCTGGCACCCGGCGACACCGTACTCCACCGGCTCGGGTGGCGCGAATTCGCGGTCGGGCCCCCGGCCGCCTTCCGCCAGATCCAGCCGCTTCCGGGCGTGCCCGCCTCCGCCTACCTCGGTGCCCTGGGGATGCCGGGCCTCACCGCGTACGTGGGCCTCCTCGACATCGCTCACTTCCAGCCGGGGGAGTCGGTGTTCGTCTCCGCAGCCGCCGGTGCGGTCGGGAGCATGGTCGGCCAGCTGGCCAGGTCCAGGGGCGCGAGTCTGGTCATCGGCAGTGCCGGCTCCGCTGCCAAGGTGGAACACCTGACCAGAGATCTGGGCTACGACACCGCCTTCAACTACCACGATGGCGATATCACCGCGTTGCTGACCGCGGCGGCCGGGGAGCGGGGGATCGACGTCTACTTCGACAACGTGGGCGGGGATCACCTGGAGGCCGCCCTGGCGGTCCTGAGGCCGCACGGCAGAGTCGCCATGTGTGGCTCCATCTCCAGCTACAACGCGGAATCGGCTCCACCTGGCCCGCGCAATCTGACCCTGGCGGTGGGCAAGCGGCTGCGCCTGGAGGGATTCCTCGTGGGCGACCATCTGGACCGGGAGGCCGAGTTCCTCAGCGAGGTCGGCGGCGGCATCCTGGCCGGCACGACCGTGGCCGACGAGACCGTGGTGGCCGGAATCGAGAACATGGTGGAGGCCTTCCTGGGCATGATGCGCGGCACCAACCTCGGCAAGATGGTGGTGCGGGTCGGGGATTGAGGCGCCGCTCCTCTCCCCCTGCGGGTCGGCCTCGATGAGCACCCTGGCCACCGGTCGGAGCACGCCAGGTGCAAGCTGAGCCCCCACACACGGGTACCGGCCTCTCGGAGCTTCCTCAGGGTGGCCCGGCGCCGGTGAGAGCGGGGCTGGGCGCTCACGCCCGAGGGGGGAGTGCTGGTGGTCACGCCGCCGGCCCGGCAGTACCCGCGGCATCGTGTTCCAGCAGCAGGTGGAGGGACGTGACGCTGACCTTCACCGCCACCTCCAGGGGTTGGCCGCGGCTGAAGCCGGCTTCCAGGGCTGCCGCTCCAGATCCACTACACAGGGCCGACTGGTCGCAGGGCCGAGAGTCGCCTCGCCCGCGAGGCACCGATCCGAGCCCGGAGCCGGGGGGGGGAGACAATCGCCGATGTTCCCAGGCCGGCGATCGGCCCGGAAGCCGAGTTGGAACTACCGCAGGTGCTCTCCACCCGTTAGATTCCCAGGAGAGGCCAGCTGATGAGTGTTGAGTCCGTCGATCGAGGTGCCCCGCCGCCCCCGGTGCCGCTGCCCCGCGTGGGGAGCGCTGGGGCTGTCCACCCACGGGCCCGGGCCAGCGCTGGCCAGCGGAGCGAGTTCTGCCCACCTGCACCCCGGTCGATGGCGGAGCTCGGACTTCCCTTCTCGTTCGTCTGCGACCTCCTCCTCAAGATTCTCTACTTCAACGGCGACATGCTGGGCCGGGACCTGGCCGCCGCCGCCTGCCTCCCCTGGAGGCTCACTGCCGAAGGGATGGCCTTCCTGACCAAGGAGGGCTTCTTGGGGACCACCGGTGCCCGCGTAGCCCTCCGCGACCAGGAGTTGTTCGCCGAGGGGATGGAGTACACCCTCACCGCCTCGGGCCGGGAGCGAACCCGGGAGTCGCTCCAGCTGAGCCAGTACGCCGGTCCGGCCCCGGTCCCCATCGGGGACTACGTGGCCAGCGCGCGGGAGTTGGTGGCCGAGGTGGGAGTGGTGGCGGCCGCCGCTCTGGCGCAGGCCCTGGGCGACCTGGTCCTCCCCGCTCGAGTGGTCGACGTGGTGGGCACCGCCCTGACCGCCCGCCAGGCCCTTTTCCTGTACGGGCCACCGGGGAACGGCAAGAGCACGATCGCCGAGGCCTGCGCCGCGGTGTTGGGCAACCCCATCTTCATCCCCCACGCGCTCTACGTGCACGGCGAGGTGGTGCGGGTCTTCGACCCGGTTCACCATCGCCGGGTGGAGGGGCCGCCGGTCCCCCACGATCGGCGCTGGACGTTGGTCTACCGCCCGATGGTCCGCACCGGCGGCGAGCTCCGAGCCCAGCAGCTGGAGCCGGCTTTCGACCGCGCCCTGGGCTTCTACGAGGCCCCGCTTCAGGTCAAGGCCAACGGGGGAATTTTCCACGTCGACGACTTCGGCCGGCAGGTCATCTCCCCGCGGGAGATCCTCAACCGCCTGATCGTTCCCCTGGAGACCGGAATCGACTACCTCAACATCGCGAGGGCCGGGACCACGGTCGGAGTCCCCTACGCCACCTTGCTGCTGCTCTCCACCAACCTCGACCCGTCAGAGCTGGTGGACGAGGCGTTCCTGCGCCGGGTCCGTTACAAGTCGCTGGTTCCCGACCCCAGCCCGGACGACTTCCGGGTGATCTTCCGCCAGGTCTGCGCGGCGCGCGGCATCAGCTACAGCGAAGAGGCGGTCGACTACCTGCTCGCCACCCACTACGTGGCCGCCAACCGCCCCCTGCGGGGCTGCCAGCCCCGCGATCTGGTCGACCAGCTGATCAGCACCGCCCGCTACCTGGGACGCGAGCCCCAGCTGATCCCCGAGATGATCGACCGGGTCGCCCACGCCTACTTCGCGGACTTCCGCTACGCCGCCGGGCTGATTCCTGAGGCACCGCGCCAGGGGGAGTGAGCCGGCGCCGGCTCGACCGCCGCAGGATCGCGGCATGTGCGCCTGGCCCCCCCGCCCCTCCCCGAAGATCGCCCGCAGGGCGTCGCGAGCCCGGTCGGGGCGGCGGTCCCCGGGGCCCCGACCGCGGGAGGCATAGCCACGCTCGGCCATGGTGTCGACCACGCGGCTCAACCCCCGCCGGCTGGTGCCGAGCCGGCCGGCAAGCCGGCCGACTGTCGCCGGGCCTGAAGCCAGCGCTCCCAGCACCCAGCGGCCGGAACTGGGCAGGTCCCCGAAGCCATCGCGCCGCAGCGCCTCCCGGCAGGCCCTCCGCTAGCGCCCCACGCCGCTCGCCAGCAGCGTCACCAACCGCGGACGCGGCCGGACCAGCGGAATGGCGGGGTCGCGCTCCGGCCGGTACCCGATCATCTCCCGCGGAGCGCGCCGGGCTGCGATTCAGTCAGCAGCGTTGACATTCTGCGCACGTCACGCCCAGGACGCCCGCCGACGTCGAACTGCATGCGGAGGATCAGCATTGCGCGCCGGCGGCGCTGCGGTGGGGCTTCACCATGACCGCGCCACCGCCCGACCCTCAGCCAAGCTCGATAATCCCGCAATGCTTCGGAGGGGGAGGCACCACGACCCGCGGGCCCGGCAGCTCTGGGCTTCCGACGCACCCCGGGTGGAGGCCTTCCTGGAGGAGCACCCCCTGGAGACCGTCTTCCTGCGCAGCGAGATCCGCCAGGGGGCCCTGCGCCAGGGCGCCCTGCTCGGAGTGGAACACGGTCCCGACCGGCGCATCCACGGGGTGGTGATGCAGGGGCCACTGGTGGTGCCCTGGGTGCCCGACCCGAGAGACCTGGCGCCGCTGGCCGCAGCGCTCAAGCCCCAGGCGTCCTGGGTCCAGTTGATCGTGGGGCCCAGCGACCAGGTGGCTGAGCTGCAGGCGCTGCTGGCGCCCTGGCTGCCGCCGGTACGCTTGCTTCGAGCGGAACAGCCCCATTACGCCGTTGACCTGGGCTCGGTAGCCCCAGCCCTGACCGACCCTCCGCCGCTGCGGCGGGCCCGCGTCGACGAGCTCGAGCAGATGGTCATGGTGGGGGCCGAGATGCACCTGGGGGAGGTCGGCATGGATCCGCTGGTGGTCGATCCCTCGGGTTGGCGGGAGCGCGTCCTCAGCCTCATCCGCCGCGGCCGGATGTACGTCTGGATGGAAGGGGACCGGGTCGCCTTCAAGGCAGACTGTTCATCGGTCACCGCGGAGGCGGTTCAGATCCAGGGGGTCTGGACCGACCCCGGGCTGCGGCGGCAGGGGCGGGCGACCAGGGGCATGACCACTCTCTGCCACCAGTTGCTCAAGGAGACCCAGTCGGTGACGCTGTTCGTCAACGACTTCAACCACACCGCCATTGGGGTCTACGAGAGGGTCGGTTTCAAGCGAATCGGGAGCATGCGCACGGTGCAGTACTGAGCTTCCGGGGCCGCGCCAGCTGGCTCGGCAGCGACCGCGGGAGGTCAGGAGCTCAGTACTCGTCCTCAGGCCGGATGTCATCGTCGAGCTCGGCGGGCTCGGCCTCCTCAGCGGGATCCTCGAACTGGCCCAACTCCCCCTCCAGCTCGTCGGCGATCTCGACCGCCCCCGACTCGGCCGGCTCATCCTCGTCGTCCCCGGCGAGCGGCCGTTCCTCGTCGCGGACGAGCACAGCCTCCTTGGCGTAGGGCCGGTAGTTCATCCCCCCGACCTTGCGCACCGGGAAGGAGTTGGTACCGGCCAGCTCCGGCGCCTGGTAGACCTCTCGGAGGATCACCTGGACCCCGCTGCCATCCACGTGGGTGACCGCTCCGGCGTACCGGTTGCCCCTCTTGCTGAGCCGAAGGATCCGCTGGGAGAGCCGGGGTTCCACCCCGCCCAGGTCCTGCCCTCGCAGGGTCCGCACCGCCACCGCTTCATCACCCACCTCGACCGTGACGGGGTCGCCAGGGGCGACCGTGGCCGGTGCGATCCCGCTGGCCAGGACCAGCCTGGTGACGGCGGTCTTGCCGGGCTCGTCGGTGAAGACGTTGACGTCAACCGAGGCTGAGACCGGAGCCACCGCCTCGGCGGCGTCGCGCAACTCCCTCACCTTGTCTGCCTGCCGGGCGGCTATCTGGTTGTGGGGGTGGAGCCGGAGCGTCTCCTGATAGGCGGCCAGCGCCTGGTCGAGCCGGCCCAGCTCCAGGAGCGCCTTGCCCCTGCGGTTGCAGGTCTCCGCGTCGGGCCCGAACCGCTCCATGAGCTGGTCGTTGACGGCCAGGGCCTCCTCCCAGCGGCTGGCCAGGGCCAGCTGGACGGCCTCCTCCGCAGCCTGAATCTTGGACTTCGGGATTTCGCTGAGTTCGGCCAAGTCCGGCGGTCTCCTCGTGGGTGGGCGAGCTGGAGTGGGAGAGGCAGGAGGGCCGTCCCAGGAGGCTGCTCGGGATCGCAAGATCCGGGCAGTTCGCTCGGATACCGCTGCTTCCCGCCCGGAGGCGTGATGGGCCGCCATATGATACCGGCAGGCCACCGACAGGCCAATAGTTCTCGCACTTCTCGTGACCTGGCTCCGAGCCGAGATCCCCCCCATGTCCTCCAACAACCACCAGCGAGCGGGCGCCCAGATCCTCGCCATCGCCAACCAGAAGGGAGGCGTGGGCAAGACCACCACCGCGGTGAACCTGGCGAGCGCGCTGGTCGAGCGGGGGAAGCTGGTGCTGGCGGTTGACCTCGACCCCCAGGGCCACCTCACCGTGAACATGGGCGTGGCCAAGCCGGATGAGCTCCGCCTCACGGTCTACGACATGCTCTGCGAGCATCAGGTCTCCGCCGCCGATGTGCGGCTCCACTCCCCCGGGGTGGGGGTGGACTTCCTCCCTTCCAACGTGGAGCTGGCCGGGGCCGAGCTCCAACTGGTGACCGAGATCGGCCGGGAGTCCGTGCTGCTAGAGAAGCTGACCCCGATTCTGCCCGAGTACGAGTTCGTGGTCATCGACTGCCCACCCTCATTGGGGCTGCTCTGCCTCAACGCCCTAGTGGCCGCCACCGCGGTGATCATTCCGCTGCAATGCGAGTACTTTGGCCTGAAGGGTATGGAGCAGCTGCAGCGGACCATTGAACGGGTGCGGGTCAAGCTCAACCCCAGTCTGCACATCGCCGGAATCCTGCCCACCATCCACAAGGGGCGCACCGTCCACGCCAACGAGGTCCTCAACGACGTCCAGTCCCACTTCGGGGACCTGGTCTACCCCTTCCAGGTCGGGGACAGCATCCGCTTCGCCGAATGTCCGCTGGTGGGCCAGTCAATCCTCCAGTACGCCACCGACTCGGACGGGGCCTCGGCCTACCGTCAGCTGGCGGAGAGGGTACTGGTCGGTCGGGAGGGCTGAGATGGCATTCAAGCGCGCCAGCCTGAGCGGTTCGGGCCAGCTCTTCGAACCCACCAGGGTGCCCCAGCGGAAGCGCCCCGTGGATCCGGAGTCGCTGCTGCGACCCTCCGCCGGAGCGGAGTCCGAGGAGCTCCCCGAGTCCTGGGCTGAGCCAGGCCCCAGGACCGCGGCGCTGCTGGCCGAGTTCGCCAGCAACACCCTGCCCCAGGGACATCTCTACCGGCTCACCAGCGGCGAGGTCGAGCTGCTCCTGGCGGCACTGCAGCACGCCAAGTTCCCCCACTCCTACCAGCGGTTGCCCAAGCCGGCGATGGAAGAATTCGAGCAACTCGAGGCGCTCCGCCAGAAGCTCAGCGAGCAGCGCGAGGTCAGCGGCTGACCTCCGAGACTGCCCGTCCACGGCTCCAGATCGCCCGGGTCCGCGTCAGCGGCACCGCGCCGAGCAACTGTTACGTGGTCGCCTGCGCGCGGAGCAAGGAGGCGGTCGTGATTGATCCCGGGGCCGACGCCGACAAGATCGTCGCCCAGTGCCAGGGGCTCACCGTGCGCCACCTGCTCTGCAGCCACGGCCACCGCAACCACGCCAGCGCCAAGGACGAGGTCAAGGCCCAGGTGGGCGGTGCCACCGCCCTCAGCCTGCTCGACGCCAAGGGCTACCTGCGCTCCGCCGACCGCTACCTCAGCGACGCCGACCGGCTCCAGTTCGGCGATTTCGAGGTGGAGGTGATCGCCACCCCCGGGCACAGCCCCGGCAGTCTCTGCTTCAAGGTGGCCAACCACCTCTTCACCGGCGACACGCTGCTGGCCGGCAACCTGGGCCGAACCGACCTCCCCGACGTCGATCTGTCCAGGCAGGTGGTCAGCGTCCTCTCCCGACTGCTGACCCTGCCCGAGAACACCGTGGTCTACCCCGGGCACGGCCCCACCACCACGGTGGGACAGGAGCGCCGGGAGAACGTGGCGGTGCAGATGCTGCGCCAGGTGGGCTGAGCCGGAATCGAGCCGGGACCTACACTAGCCCGGTGGTAATCGGCAGCCTGGTGCTCACCCTGCACCTGCCCCAGAGCCATTCCCTCAAGGACAAGCGTCAGGTGGTCAGCTCGCTCACCCGGAGGGTCCAGCGCACCTTCAACGTGGCGGCGGCCGAGGTGGAGAGCCTCGACTCCTGGCAGCTGGCGGTGATAGGAGTGGCCTGCGTCAGCAACGATCGCCGCCACGCCGACCAGGTGCTCAACAAGGTGGCCAACTGGGTGGCCGAGGACGGCGGCCGGGGTGAGGCGCTGCTGACCCGGCAGGACATCGAGCTGATCCAGACGTGACCCCGCTGGTCGCGGTGATCAAGATTGGGATCGACCCGGTCTTCCACCTCGGACCTCTGGCCATCCACTGGTACGGGGTGGGCTACGCGGTGGCGATCCTGGTCGCCCTCGAGGTGGCCCTGCCCTACGCGCGGCGGCACGGCATCCCCCGGGCCAAGCTGGGAGCGATCAGCTTCTGGACGATCGTCATGGGACTGATCGGGGGACGGCTCTTCTTCGACCTCCAGTCCGGCGCCGCCTACTACTTCACCCACCCCCTGGAGACCTTCGCGGTCTGGCAGGGGGGGATGGCATTCTTCGGGGCCATCTTCCTGGCCAGCGCCACCCTGCTCTTCCTGGCCTGGCGGATGAAGGTCAACTTCTGGGTCCTGCTCGACGCCGGCGTCCTCTTCGCGGCGGTGGGACAGCCGATCGGAAGGATCGGCAACATCATCAACGGGGACATCCTCGGCTACCGCTCCAACCTGCCCTGGGCCACCGCCTACAGCAATCCCCACAGCTTCGCCCCGGAGCTGGGGGTCGGCTACCAGCCGGTGGCCGCATACGAGGCCCTGGTGATCCTGCTGGTGCTGGGTTTCCTGGTCTGGATGCGGCGGCGCGGGGTGCCCGACGGCTGGGTCGGGATCGCCTACTTCATCCTCTACCCACTGACCCAATTCGGCCTCTTCTTCCTTCGCAACCCGGTCAACGTCCCGGTGATCTTCTTGGGCCTCAAGCAGGCCCAGCTGACCTCGCTGGGGGTGCTGCTGCTGGGGGTGCCGATGCTGCTCTCGGCCTGGTGGCTCTCCCACCGCCCCGCCAGCGGCTCGGCGCTGGATCTGGACCAACCCCCGGCCGCCCCGAGTTGAGCCCACTCGAGGACTCCGAGGCACAGCTGGAGGAGTTCGAGCGCTCGCTCCCCTTCCGACTTGATCCCTTCCAGCGCCAGGCGATCGCGGCGCTGGAGCACCACCGGGGCGTGCTGGTCAGCGCCCCCACCTCCAGCGGCAAGACCGTGGTGGCCGAGTGGGCCATCTGGCGCTGCCTCCGGGACCCACTGGGGAGCGGGGCCCAGCGGGTCCTCTACACCTCGCCGCTCAAGGCGCTCTCGAACCAGAAGTTCGGCGACCTCTGCCGCCGCTATGGGGAAGCCAACGTGGGGCTGGTCACCGGGGAGACCTCCATCCGGCCCTTCGCCCCGGTGGTGGTGATGACCACCGAGATCCTGCGCAACCTGATCTACGACGACCCGACCTCGCTGGAGCGGGTCGCCTGGGTGGTGCTGGACGAGATCCACTACATCGACGAGTATCCCCGGGGGACGGTCTGGGAGGAGGTGATCATCCAGGCCCCCGCCCACATCAAGCTCGTCGGGCTCTCCGCCACCATCACCAACGTCGACGAGGTGGCGGCCTGGATGACAGATCGCCGAGGTGAGATGGCGGTGGTGCTGCGCCAGGAGCGCCCGGTGGAGCTGCGCACCTGGCTGGGGATCCGCAACCGGCTCCTGCCCCTGCTGGACCGGGAGGGGCGGCTGGACCACCGCACCCTGGAGCTGGCCCAGGAGGAGCGCAGCGGGGAGCGACGGATGCCCGGCAACCGGCTGGCCTGGGCCTCGGAGAACGACCTGCTCCGGATCCTGGATCAGCTGGCCGAGCAGGACATGCTCCCGGCCATCTACTTCATCTTCTCCCGACGCGGCTGCCGAGAGGCGCTGGCCCGCTGCAGCACCCACCGGGTGGACTTCACCTCACTCCAGCAGAAATTCCAGATCGACGACTTTCTGGCTGAGCGGCTGGCGGCGGTGGACGACCCCGAGGAGGCCGAGCTCTACAGCCGGGCCCTCTCCATGGACCTCCTCCGGCGGGGCATCGCCATGCACCATGCCGGGCTCCTGCCCTACGTGAAGGAGACGGTCGAGGGACTGTTCCAAGCCGGGCTGCTCCGGGTGGTCTTCGCCACCGAGACCCTGGCCCTGGGGCTGAACATGCCGGCGCGGGCCTGCGTCATCTCCACGTTCACCAAGTTCGATGGCCGGGGCTTCGCGCCGCTTCGCAGCGGCCAGCTGACCCAGCTCCTGGGGCGGGCCGGGCGGCGGGGGATCGACCCCATCGGCCACGGGGTGATCCTGCGCGACCCCGAGGTGGACCTGGGGGTGATCTGCGAGACCCTGCTGGGCAACGACATGGCGGTGGAGTCCAAGTTCGCCCCCACCTACAACATGACCCTCAACCTGCTCCGCCGCCACACCCCCGACGAGGCCGAGGAGCTGCTGGAGCAGTCGTTCGGCCAGTACCAGCGGGTGCGGGCCCTGGACAGCCTGCGCCAGCGCCGTCCCAACCTGGAGGCCAGGCTGGAGGACCTCCGCCGGCGCCGCTTTCACCACCCCCGGGTCCCCTGCACCGAGCGCACCCTGAGCCAGTTCCTGGGGGCCCGCCGAGCCCTGGAGGAGGCCCGGGCGGAGACCCGCCAGCTGCGCCGCCAGCACTTCCGCGACCGGCGCCGGGGGCGCTTCGGGGAGGGCACCCAGGACCCGGGCGGACGGCTGGAGCGGCTGCGCCGGATCGTTCGCCAGGAGGAGAAGCGGCTCAGCTCCTCGCCCTGCCCGGGCTGCCCCATCCTCCCCGATCACCAAGGCTGCCGCCAGGAGATGAGGGAGATCGAGGAGGCGCTGGAGGGAGCCGAGGCCCTGGCCCGGGAGCGAGAGCACGAGTACCGCACCCAGCTGCACGCCTACCGCTCGGTGCTGGGCCAGCTCGGCTACCTGGTTGAAGACCGGCCCACCCGGCTGGGGTTGCTGGCGGCGGCGGTCTACGGCGAGAACACGGTGCTGGTTTCCCAGGCCGTGGCCGAGGGCTGGATGGACCAGATGTCATCCGAGGAGCTCTGCGCCACCCTGGTGATGCTGGCCGCCGAGGACCGCAACCCCGACCGCCAACAGGGCCGGCGCCGGATGCCCACCCCGAGGCTGGAGCGAGCGGCTCGGCGGCTGCGCGCGGCCCAGAGGGAGCTGGCCGAGACCGAGCAGGAATGGGGGCTGGCCGAGAGTCGCTCCCCCTCCATGGACCACGTGGAATACGTCTACAACTGGTCGCGGGGGATGCCTCTCACCGAGCTCCAGCCGCCTCCTGGCGTCGACCCCGGCGACGCGCTCCGGGCGACCAAGGCCTGCTACGCGCTGGCCCGGCAGCTGGAGCAGGGATTGGCCGGCTGGAGCCTGCAGGTGGCGGTCACGGCCGCCCGCGAGAGCCTGGAGCGAGACCTGGTGCGGCGCCTCTGAGGCGGAATCGCAGGGGCGCCGTGGCCTGACCCACCTCACCGCTCCGGCCACCGTCCTACTCCGGAGCAGCCCTCCCCGGTTGGCTCAG
>JBEKRL010000013.1:0-31539 GCA_049518775.1 Candidatus Dormibacteria bacterium | reverse complement strand
GGCCCGTTCCCTGCGATGCTTTGGCCCATGAGCCGAGGATCTGGCGGGACGGGACGGGCGCCCTCCATGACCAGGGGAGCCCGATTGACCGGGGGAGAGGCCGCCGGCCGACATCTGCACACCCTGGTCGGGGACGGGCTGCGGGCCAGCAGCGGGCTGGTGCGGGCCGCCTGCTTCAACATCCTCGGAGAACTTGTGGTGGGGGCTGAGGTGGTGGACCTCTTCGCCGGGATCGGCAGCCTGGGACTGGAGGCGCTTTCGCGGGGCGCCCGTGCCGTCACCTTCGTCGAGCTCCAGCCCCGGCGGGCCCGGGTGATCGGCAGCAACCTGGACAGCCTGGGCTGGACCGGGCGCGGACGGGTGGTGGTCGGGGACTCCCTGAGCTTCGTCAGGTCTCATCCGGAGGACCTGATCGCCTCGGGCCTGGTCCTGCTCGACCCGCCCTACCTGGAGGACGGCCCCCAGCTCTGCCTGGCCTCAGTGCGGCTCCTGGGGGAGCTGGCCGCAGCCCGGAGCGGCTGGGAACCGGTGGTGGTGGTGGAGCACCATCGCGAGCTCTCGGTGCCGGATCGGGTCGGGGCGCTAAATTGCGTGCGTACCGCCAGGTACGGCACCACCCACCTCTCCCTCTATCGGAGGGTCCCATGACCACGGCGGTCTATCCCGGCAGCTTCGACCCCATCCACGGCGGGCACCTGGATGTGATCCGCCGAGCCCGAGAGATATTCGATCGAATCGTGGTCGGCGTGCTGGACAACGAGCAGAAGAACTACCTCTTCTCGGTGGAGGAGCGCGCCCAGCTGGTCCGTCAGAGCCTGGGCCCGGACACCGACATCACCGTCCGTCCTTTCTCGGGGCTGGCGGTGGCCTTCGCCACGGCGGAAGGGGCCACGGTCATGATCCGGGGACTGCGCGCGGTCTCCGACCTGGACAACGAGTTCCAGATGGCGCTGATGAACCGGCAGCTGGAGCCGAGGATCGACACCGTATTCCTCATCACTGGGTTCTCCAATGTCTACCTCAGCTCCTCGCTGCTCAAGGACGTCTGCGCCCATGGGGGTAGCATCGAGGGCCTGGTGGCCCCGGTGGTGGAGCGGGCGCTCCAGACGAAGTTGAGGTCGGCCCCGGCGACCCGGGCCGGATAGGAGGGAAGATGCCCGACGAGAACGAGGAGTTCGAGCCAGCCCCCGAGGCGATCTCGGTCTTCGACGTCCTGGACCGGCTGGAGGGGCTGGTCAACCAGAGCCGCCGGCTGCCTCTGACCTCGACCATCGTTGTCAGCGAGGAGGAGATCCTGGAGGCCCTGGACCAGATCCGGATGGCCCTCCCCGACGAGATCCGAGAGTCCCGGATGGTCCTGGAGAACCGGGAGGCGCGGTTGCGGGAGGCTTCCGAGCAGGCGGAGCAGACACTGCTCGCAGCCCAGGAGCGGGCCGACCGGCTCACCGATGACCACGAGCTGACCCGGCGGGCCAACCTGGAGGCGGACCGCCTCCTGACCGAGGCCCGCGAGCGCAGCCGCAAGATGCGCCGCGACGCCGACGACTACGTGCGTGACCGGATGGAGGAGTTGGAGACCGAGTTGACCTCGGCGCTGGCCCAGGTGAGGCGGGGCCTGGAGACCCTGGCCCCAGGCGCGGAGGGCGGCGAGAAGCCCAAGGGCCGAGGTCGGAAGCGGTAGCCTCGGCGGGCCCCTGCTAGACTCCGTTTTCGTCATGGCACTGCCCAAGGAACGCATCCCCAAGGCCCGGCGCGACCGGCGCCGGTCCCACCTGGCGCTGCAGGGGCCCTCGCTGTCTCCCTGCCCCAGATGCCGCCACCCCCGCCGTCCCCACACCATCTGTCCCAACTGCGGTCAGTACAAGGGGCGAGAGGTCATCCCGACTGAGTAGTCCTCAGGCCCGGGGGCGGGCGAGAGTGACTCCGAGCGGGTGATGCTCGACCAGGTGGCCCTGGTCTTCCCGGGCCAGGGGTCCCAGGTGCCTGGGATGGGCGGGCCGCTGGTCGAGGCGGGCCTGGGCCTGGAGCTGCTGGACATCGCCGAGCGGAGCGGGATCGACCTGCGGCGGCTGGTGGTGGAGGGCGATGCCGCGCGGCTGCGTGCCACCGAGGTGGCCCAGCCCGCACTCTTCTACACCGGGATCGCTCTGTCCCGGGTGCTCCTGGAGGGCGGGTTTGAGCCGGCCGCGGCCGCCGGCCACAGCCTCGGGGAGTACTGCGCCGTGGTGGCCGCGGGCGCCCTCTCGGCCGATGACGGGATGAGGCTGGTCCTGGAGCGGGGCCGGCTCATGGCGAGTGCCCCCCAAGGCACCATGGCAGCGGTCCTGGGGCTGGAGTGGGACCAGCTGGCGCGCTTGTGTCAGGAGGCCTCCCGGGGCGGCGAGTGCTGCGTGGTCGCCAACGACAACTCCCCCGGGCAGCTGGTGGTCTCCGGGAGCCACACCGGGATCAGCCGGGTCGGCGAGCTGGCCAAAGCGGCTGGTGCCCGCAAGGTGGTCCCTCTCAACGTGGGTGGCGCCTTCCACTCTCCGCTGATGGCCGACTCCGCGCGCACCTTCGCACTCTTGCTCGACGAGGTCGAGATCCTTGATCCCCGCTTCCCGGTGGGTGCGGGGGTGGGAGGACGGCTCTCTCACAGCGCCGCCGAGATCCGGGCCGGCCTCAGAGCGCAGCTCGAGGGGCCGGTGGGATGGACCGGCATGATCCGCTCGATCGGGGCCCTGGGGGTGCGCACGTTCATGGAGTGCGGGCCGGGAAGCACCCTGGCTGGGCTCATCCGGCGCATCCTGCCGGAGGCGAGGACGATCTCGGTGGACTGCCCGGAGTCGGCAGTCAAGGCGCTGTCCGAGGTTGCCGCGGCGGGCGGGCAGGCAGCGGCAGAGAGGGACGCGTAGGGGCCTCGGCCCCAGCTTACAATGGGCCTCAGCTTGCCCCGGCAGACACGCTGGCCAGCGCCGCCGCCGCCCTTGTTGGCGGTCGGGCCGTGAAGTCCTTCGTCCGCCGCCTGCTGCGGTCCGAGCCGGCGGACCGGAGCCCCGATCAGCAGGGCGCGGCTCCCGACGCTCCCGGGGGCAGCGCTGACGGCTCCTCAGGCCTTACCGTATTGCCCGGCGAGCGGCTCAGTGGGGCCCGAGGAGGGAACCTGCGGCCACCAAGCCCAGTCTCACCAGATCGGGCCGGTGTCACCGATCCTCCGGCCACGAGGGGTGAGGGCGCGGCGGCGGTAGTTGAAGAGCAGAGGCAGCAGGCGACCGAGGGTCGTCCAATGAGGGGTACAGATGGCAGACACGACCTGGGATGGCTTCAAGGCGATAGTGGTGGAGCAACTCGGCGTCGAAGCGGAACAGGTGGCGCCGGAGGCCAACTTCGTGGAGGACCTGAACGCCGACTCCCTGGATCTGGTGGAGCTGATCATGGCGTTCGAGGAGGCGTACGGAATGGAGATTCCGGACGAGGACGCGGAGAGGATCCAGACGGTGGGCCAGGCCTGGGACTACATCAAGGAGCACCTGGACCTGAGCAGCTAGCCCTGCCCGCGACCACGGCGCCGGCCGGCCGCCGGCGGAGATCCCAGCCGGGCCCAGAGCAGGAGGCGCTGCAGCACCTGGAGGCGGAGCGGCAGCTGGACGAGCTCGAGTCGAGACTGGGGCTCAAGTTCAAGCGCCGGGAGCTGCTCCGCGAGGGGATGACCCACACCTCGTGGATCAACGAGCGGGGAGCCGAGGGCAGGGACAACGAACGGCTCGAGTACCTCGGCGACGCGGTCCTGGAGTTGGTGGCGGCCGAGTACCTGTTCAAGCGCTTCCCCACCTATGACGAGGGCCAGCTGACCCAGATCCGCTCCTCGCTGGTGAGCACGGTGGCGCTGGCCGGGCTGGGGGAGCGGCTTCGGCTCGGGGAGGCGCTGCGGCTGGGTCGGGGAGCGGCCAAGTCGGGGGCGAGACGGCTGACATCGCTGCACGCCAACGCCTTCGAGGCGCTCATCGGGGCGGTGTTCCTGGACCAGGGGTACCGCAAGGCGGGCAGCATCTTCCTCTCCAGGATCGGGGACCTCAGCTCCTGGACTGACCCCAATTTCAAAGGCCGGATGCAGGCGCTGGCTCAGGAGCGATTCGGGCTCCCGCCGGTCTACCGCACCAGCCCAGACGGCGACGCCCGGTCCCGTCAGTACGTCTCCCAGGTCTCGGTGGAGGGCGGTCCGGTGCTGGGGGAGGGCCGGGGAGGAACCAAGCAGACCGCCGAGCAGGGTGCGGCTCGCGCGGCGATCGACGCCCTGGTGGCGCCGGTCTCCAAGCGGCGCCGGCGCCGCTCCCGTCCAGATGCGGCCGGCGCCGCGCTGACCACCCCCGAGCCTGCCGGCGGTGCTCAGCTTTCCCCAGCGCCGGAACCTGCCCCGGTCGCCGCCGCAGGCGGGGTGGTCACCGCCGCTCCGCCGGCCCACCGACGGCGCCGCTCTCGCGGCAGCACGGCGGCTCCGCCGGTCATCGAGACCGGGTCGCAGTCAGCGCCGGCCGAGCTCGCGGTGGTCTCGAGCGTGCCCGAGGCGCCGACGGAGATCGCGGAGGCCGCTCCAGCCCGTCGACGCCGGCGGCGCCCACGCTCCGGCTCGGCCGGCGCCGAGGTCACCGCACCAGAGCCGGCCGCCGGCTCGCAGCCACCCCCGGCGCCAGCGGCAGCCCCGGCCACGGCCGCGGACCAGGCGGCAAGCGCCGCGCATCCGGCCCACAAGCAGAGGCGCCGCTCGCGGGGCCGCGCCGCGGCGGCGCCGGTACTCGCCCCGGCTCCGGAAGCTGAGCCGGCCGAGCTGCCGGAGATCCCTCGCGGGCCGGAGGTGCCGACCGAGATCGCCGCGCCGGTACCCGCCCGCCGGCGCCGGCGGCGCCCCCGCTCGGGCTCGGCCGGTGGCGAGGCGGTGACGCCGGAGCCCGCCCCGGACGCCGCCGAGGCTGGGGCGATCGCAGCGGGCGGGCGGGTCCCTGAGATCGGGCCGAGGTCAGCGCTCGGTGAGCTCCCGGTGATCTCGATCGGGCCAGAGACACCGACCGAGGTCGTCCCCGCCGCCCCGCCGGCCCCAACGCGGCGGCGCCGATCTCGAGGCATCTCGTCGGCACGGCCGGCGGCCCAGACCACGCCTGCAGCAGCGCCAGCCTCTCTTCCGGTGGCCCCGTCCGCGCCCGTCATCGAACCGGCGCCGTCCCCCGGACCGGCAGGTCCGGACGATCCGGCCGAGCCCGCCGGCCTGGTCACGCGCCCCCGTACCCACCGGGGCCACCGCGGCGGCCGCCGGCGGTCAGGGAGAGCGGCCACCCCCAGCCCATGAGGGTCAGTCGTCTTCATCTCCAGGGGTTCAAGAGCTTCTCGGGGCGGGTCGAGCTGGAGCTCGGTCCCGGGATCACCGCCATCGTCGGGCCCAACGGAAGTGGCAAGTCCAACCTGGTCGACGCCATCCGGCTGGTCCTGGGCGAGACCAGCGCCCGGGAGCTGAGAGGCCAGCGTCTGGACCAAGTCATCTTCGCCGGGGGGGCGAAGCGGCCGCCGGTGGGAATGGCCGAGGTGGGCATCGTCTTCGAGAACGAGGATGGGTGGCTCCCGGTCGAGGACCTCGAGGTTTCCATCGCTCGCCGAGTCTTCCGGGACGGGACCAGCGAGTTCCGACGCAACGGCCACCGGGTGCGGCTCCGCGACCTGGGCCGGCTTCTCGATGCCACCGGGCTGGCTCAGGCCGGCTACGCGGTGATCGCTCAGAACGACATCGAGGCGATCATCCGGGCGACGCCGGGACAGCGTCGGCACCTGATCGAGGAGGCGGCCGGGGTCCGCGGCGCCCAGGCTCTGGTGGAGGACGCCGGGGCTCGTCTGCGCTCGCTCAGCGAGTGGCTGGAGGGCTCCACCGGGCGGCTGGCGGAGCTGCTGCCCCGGATCGAGGCACTCCGCGAAGAGGCGGCTGTGGCCGACGAGGCGGCGGCGCTGCGGGCCAGGGTCAAGGAGCTCAGGGGCAGCTTGGAGCGGGGGGCCTGGCTGACGGCGCTCGCCGAGCAGCGCCGGTTGGAGCGGATGCTCCAGGGAGCGGAGCGGCGGTGCGAGCAGCTTCGGCAGCGGTCCCAGGAGTTCCACCAGGGGTACCTCGCCGATCGCGAGCGGCTCCAGGCGATCGAGTCCGG
The DNA here is from genome assembly GCA_049518775.1 of Candidatus Dormibacteria bacterium. Taxonomy (GTDB): domain Bacteria; phylum Chloroflexota; class Dormibacteria; order Aeolococcales; family Bog-877; genus Bog-877. The sequence continues at coordinate 25,378 of JBEKRL010000013.1, read as the reverse complement.
CCGGATCGAGTCCGAGAGGTTGGCCGGGAGCCTGGCGCTGGCGGTGCAGCATGCCCAGGACGAGGCCGACCGCTGGCAGGACCGCCTGGTGCAGGCCGCTGAGTCTCAGGCGGCGGCGGAGCAGACCCTGGCCGAGGCCCGCGACGACCTCCAGTCGATGATTGGCGACGGTGCCGGGGCGGTGGAGGATCAGGGCGCCTCCGGGGCGGGTCGGGCCCGGGTGGCGGGCCTCGAGGGCGAGCTGGCGGGGCTTCGCGGCGAGCGCTCGGGCCTTCAGACCGAGCTGGCCTCCAGCCAGGCCCGCAGTCAGGAGCTCGAGCTGGCCGCGGCGGCGGCCCGCCGCCGCCGCTCGGAGCTGGAGGCGGAGCTGGCCGGCGCGGAGAGCTTCCGGAGCCAGGCCCAGGCGGCTCAGAGCACTGCCGAGCAGGTGAGGCTGACGACGTTGGAGGAACTGGCGGCGGCTGCGGACGAGGCCCGCAGGCTGCGCGGGTTGGCGGCCAGGGAGGCGGCGGCGCTCGAACGCTCCCAGAAGGCCGAGAGCGGCCAGCGGGAGCTGGTCCAGAGGGCCGAGGACCAGCTCTCCAAAGCCACGGTGGCGCTGCGCGAGGCGGAGGCGCGGCATGCAGCCCGGGTCGGGGCCGTCGAGGGTCGGGCCGAGTCCCTTCCGATCGCCGGCGCCGCCGCCCAGGGCCGGGCTCGGTTGCGCCGGCTGGCCGAGGGGGTCAGCGCGGCCCAGGCTGAGGACTCCGCCGCGGTCGAGGCCGGGCTGGGGGCCTTCCTGCAGGCCCTGGTCGGGGAGGAGGCCGCCGCCCGGGAGGCTCTGAGCCTCGCCGGCGAAGTCGCCGAGCTGGTCTGCTGGCCGCTGCCCCACGAGCCGGTGGTGGAGAACCCCCCGGAGGGCTGCCGTCCCCTGGCCACCGCCCTTGAGGGCGAGGCCTCGGCGCTGGCGGTGGTGACCAGGGTCACCCGCCTGGTGTGCCTGGCCCGCGATCGCCAGGCTGCGGCGCGGTGGCTGGCGCGGCTGCCGGACGGCCGGGCGGTGCTTCCCGACGGCACGGTGGTCGGTACCGGGCTGGAGATCACCCCGGCCCGATCCGACGGTGAGCTCCGGGCGTTGGAGCGGCTTCGCGGGGCCAGGCGGACGGTGGAGCTCGAGCGGGCGGAGCTGGCCCGGGCCGAGGAGCGCCTGGCCCGCGCCCGTGAGACCCACTCCGAGCAGCGGGTGGTGGTCGATCACCAGCGCGAGCAGGCGGCCACGGCCCTGTCCGCCGCCGCCAGCGCCGAGCTCGAGGAGGCGCGTCTGCAGGCCGCCGCCGAGCGAGCGCGGGCGGCGCTGGCCGGGCTTCAGGGGGAGCTGCAGGGCCGCGCGGAGCGGAGCGCCCGGGACGCCACGGCGCTGGCCGCCGTGGTGGCAGAGCTGGAGGCTGTTGAGGCCGAGGCCGGCGTGGCCGGCGCTGAGCTGGAGGGCTTCCGGGGTGCGGCGGTCGAGCTGGACCGGCGGATCCTCGCAGCCGCCCGGGGGCTCGAGGAGGCGCGTCTGCAGATCGCCGGACTGGAGGCGGCGGCCCGGGCCAGGTCGCGGCGGGCCGAGGAGCTGGCCCGCCGCCGTGAGCAGCTGCTGGCCCGAGAGCAGGCAGCCGCCCTGCGGATCCGAGCGGCGGAGGCGATCGCCCTTGAGGCCCGGGGGAAGCTGGCTGGGGCCAGGGACCAGGCGGCCCGGGCGCGGGACCAGATGGCGCAGGCCGCCGAGGTGCGATCCCAGGCGGCGAAGACGACCGCGGACCCACTCCGGGGCCTGGCCGAGCTGGAGCGCCGCCGCGCCGAGCTCGACGCCTCCGTGCGGTCCGCGGCCGGGGCCGTGGAGGGGATCCGACGAGAAACCGCTGGGCAGGCGCAAAGGGTGAACCAGCTCCGGTCCGAGCTGGATGAGAGCCTGGCTGCTGACCTCGGCGGGGAGGAACTGCAGGAGGTCCACGAGCCGGGCAGGTCGGCCCAGGAGATCGCCCGGCTGGAGCGGCGGCTCAGCGCCATCGGCCTCATCAACGAGCTGGCACCCCGTCAGCTGACCCAGTTGCTGGAGCGGACCGAGGGGCTGCGCTCTGCCCACGACGATTGCCTTCGGGCCAAGAGCGAGCTGGATCGGGTGCTGGGGTGCCTCGAGGAGGTGAGCGGGACTCGCTTCGATAAGACCCTGAAGCAGGTCGCCAAGGAGTTCGAGTCGGTCTGGGTCGAGCTGTTTGGGGGCGGGCGGGCGGCCCTGGTTGCGTCCCCCGGCGAGGGCGGGGCTCCCCCTGGGGTGGAGATGGAGGTCCAGCCTCCGGGCAAGCGGCCGATCCCCATGCCTCTGCTCTCCGGGGGCGAGCGGGCGCTGACCGCGCTGGCCCTGGTGCTGGCGCTGCAGCAGGTCTCACCCAGCCCGTTCTACGTGTTCGACGAGGTCGACGCGGCGCTGGACGAGGCCAACATCGCCCAGTTCGCGAAGTTACTCCAGCGCCGGGCCGAGACCAGTCAGTTCGTGGTGGTGACCCACAACCTCACCACCATGTCCACGGCCTCGATCCTCTATGGGGTGACCCAGGATGGCGACGGCTCCAGCCGGCTGCTCTCGGTCCGATTGACCGCGGACGGGCAGTCGGTCGAGGCAGAGGATGGGGTAGGGCTGGAGAGTGTCGCCGCGGGGGGTTGATCGCCCGAAGGGGGCCCGGCGGTCACGCTGGTGGAAACGGATCCCGGGGAGGCTGGACCGGGTCGGCAGCGGTCTGGGACAGCAGCTCCGCGGCCGGCTCAGCTTGGGCCGAGGACTGGGGGAGGAGCTCTACGAGGACATCTTCGAGCTGCTCGTGGCCAGTGACTGCGGGGTCCAGGTCGCCGAGGAGCTGATGGATGGGCTGCGCCAGCTGGCCGCCCGACAGAGGTGGCGCGACGCCCAGCCGTTGCTGGCGGCGCTCCGTCAGCAGATGGAGAACCGGCTCAGCGGCTTCGACCGGGAGCTGTCTCTGGCGGGAGATCCCGCCGTCTGGTTGATCACCGGGGTCAATGGCTCAGGCAAGACCACCACCGTGGCCAAGCTCGCGGCCCGGCTGAAAAGCCAGGGTCTGACCCCCCTCATCGCCGCCGCCGACACCTTTCGGGCCGCTGCCATAGACCAGGTCCAGGCCCTGGCGGACCGGGGCGGGGTGGAGGTGGTGGCCCACCGGATGGGTGCGGACCCGGCGGCGGTGGTCTTCGACGCCATCGCGGCCGCCAGGGCCAGGGGCCGGGAGGTGGTCCTGGTGGACACCGCGGGCCGGCTCCACACCAAGCAGAATCTGATGCAGGAGCTGGGCAAGATCCGTCGCGTAATAGCCGGACAGGCCGAGGGGCAGCCGGCTGAGTCGCTGCTGGTGCTGGACGCCCACGTCGGGGCCAACGCGCTGCCCCAGGCCAGAGCCTTCGGCGAGATGGCCGGTGCGACCGGCCTGGTCCTCAGCAAGCTGGACGGCAGCGCCCGCGGCGGGTATCTGTTCCAGGTGGAGGGTGAGCTGGGGCTGCCGGTGAAGTTGATCGGGGTGGGGGAGGGGCTCCAGGACCTGGAGGATTTCGACCCCACCGGCTACCTGGACGCCCTGCTGGAGGCCCCCGGCGGCTGAACCGCGGGCGGCGGGCGATGGCGCAGGCTCGCCGTGCCGCGGCGGTCCCGCCGGCCCGCTTCGATCCCTGTAGCGACGTCGAGCCCGCTGCGACCCGTCGGCCGAAGCGCTGGAGACCCCGCGGTCCCCACAAGCATTCCGGATCGCAGCCGGGGCGGTCGGAGCCGGCCCGGTGACCGGGACGGAGATCCTCGGGTGGGCGATTCGCTCCCCAACGCCGGCTGGGGGTGACCGATGGCGTCTCCACCGGCAGGCTCGGACCCGAGCGGGCCGGCTCACCCCGCCGCGTGGCTGGCTCGGTGTCTGGAACAGGTGGCGGGGACTTGATCAGGGGTGGCGACAGTCGGGGCACAGCCCGAGCTGGTCGAAGCGGTGCTCGTTCACCTGATAGCCCTGCCGGTCGGTCACCGCCCGGGCGGCGTCGTCGAGCGCCAGCTCCAGCCGCGGCGTGGCCGGGACATCCTCCACCCTCCCGCAGTGGGTGCAGACCAGATGGTGGTGGTGCCCGGAAAGCTCCTCAGCCAGCTCGTAGCGCCCGTGATCGTCGGTCCCGGGCACCCGGCACACCACCCCCACCTCCATCAGGGTGGTCACGTTGCGGTAGGCGCTGCTCTGGGGTAGACGGGGCGTCGAGGCAACGATCTCGGGGATGGTGAGGGGCCGGGCCGCCACCGCCAGCGTCTCCACCAGCAGGCGGCGAAGCTTGGTGTAGCGCTGGTCGACCCGGGCCAGGCGGACCCCAACCGCGTCGTGGATCGATGGGGAGAGGGCCACGCCGCTATGCCCTGCCCCGGCGAGGCGCGGTGCCTGAGCGCCCGGGACGGCGGGCGCGCCGGACCGTGTCCCCGGCGCTCCGGGCGGCTTCGCTCCGGTTGAGGAAGTGGGCGGTCCCTGGGCCTATCCCGCCTGCCACCCTTAGCTCCGTGACGCGCAGCGCCCGACGCTGGGGGGAAGCCGGTGAAGGGGAGATCTCGGGCAGGGTCACCAGCCGGTGAACGCCCCGCGGCCCGCGGCCCAGCTCCGAGACCAGGGCCCGGCGGCGGGATCCCGCTGCCGTCAGCACCGCGCTGGCCGCCCTTCGCCCCCGGGCTCGGGTTGCGGCTGGCGCCGGCGCGGCATGACTCGACACCAGGGCAACATATCAGTCACCGCTGAGGGGAGGGGGGAGCCCCGGGGGCGGCCGCCGGCGCGGATGGCGGTCCTCAACGGGCCGGATCCGTAGCCATCCGAGCGCTGAGGGGCCGCCGCTGGCGGTGGCCAGCCCAGCCGCGGGCCAGGCCGTACGAGGTGGCACCCAGGGTCCCGACGAAGAATCCGATCGGCCAGGCCGACAGGTAGGAGAGTGCGATCGCAACCCACACGATGGCGAGCGCGATGAGCACCGCCAGCCCCATAGCCAGCAGCGGACGAGCGGTGAGCGAGCGGGCCGCCGCAGCCGGGGCGGTCATCAGGCTGAACATGAGAAACGCGCCCACGACCGGCACCGTCATGGTGGTGGCTAGGGCCACCAGCAGCACGAAGCACAGTTCCAACGGTTGGGCTCGGACTCCCCGGGCCTCGCCCGCTTCGGGCATCACCGAGCTGAGCATCAGGGGCCGGAAGAGCACCAGAACGGCAGCCACACAAGCCACTCCCAGGGCCAGGATCGGCAGCAGCTCAGCGCTGCTTACCCCCACCACGTCCCCGAACAGAAGGGAGAAGATCTCCGATGCGTACTCCTCGCTCATGCTGAGGAAGAGCGCTCCCAGGCCCAGCATCATGACCAGGGCCAGAGCGGTCACCACGTCGTGGCGCCCACGCCGGCTGAGCCAGCTGATGCTGAGCGCTCCGGCGACGGCGAAGGTCCCCAAGCCCAGCAGGGTGCTGAGGCCGAGCAGGCCCGCCGCGGCCGCACCGGCGAAGGCGCCGTTGGGCACCGCGTGGGCGATGAACGCCGCTCCGCGCAGGACGATGAAGAAGCCGAGCACTCCGGCTACCACCGCGACCATGGTCGCGGCCAGCCAGGTGTTGACCATGAATCCGGAGAACACCGTCGCTACCGCCTGGCCATCCCGACGTCAACCATGGCGCGGCCCGGCTGCCTCCTGGAGAACCAGCCAGGGATGGGGATCTGGGTCAGGAGGTAGGCGGTGAAGATCAGGGCCACCACGAAGAAGCTCACCGGCCAGCCGCGACCGCCGGGGGGCCAGTAGTAGCTGTCGTAGGCGAGCACGATGCTGACCCAGGTCACGGCCACCCCGATCAGCGCCGCCAGCGCGAGTGCCAGCCCGGGCCGTTTGGTCAGGCGCAGTGCGCAGGCCGCCGGACCAACCAGCAGGGCGGTGCTGAGCACCGCCCCGATGGTCATGGCCGACAGCGAGACCGCCAGCGCCAACGCCACCAGGTAGCCGATGCCCACCGCCCGAACCGGCACCGTCCGGGCGGCCGCCATCTCGGGGCTCAGCGAGCTGAAGAGGAGCATCCGGTAGAGCAGCAGAACCGTGCCCAGGGAGATCGCGGTGAGGACCGCGATGACCGGCACCAGACTGCTGTCGATGGCGAAGATCGAGCCGAAGAGGATTGTGATCGAGGCCCCGGTGGTGCTGCTGAAGCTGGTGTCCAGGTAGAGGAAGAGCGCCGCCAGCCCCAGCCCGGCGCCCAGCACGATCCCGGTGGCCAGGTCGCGCCCCCGCGGGCGCCGCAGGCCGAGCAGCTCGATGGCGCCGGCGGCCACGGCGGCAATGACCAGGAACCCCCAGAGCTGGTTGAGCCCGAGCAGGAAGGCTCCCGAGCCGCCGGTGGCGCCGAGGTCCGCCAGGGCGTGCCCGGAGAAGGCCTGGCCGCGAACCACCGTGAAGACCCCCACCACCCCGGACACCACCGAAACCACCGCGCCCACGATCAGTGCCACCTGGACAGGTGAGCTCTGGAAGAAGCCCGGCCCGAAGATGAACCCCATCTGGCTGCCTCTCGTTCTCAGATCAGGCCGCGCTCGGCCACGTCGTGGGCGTGCTCGTGGTCGGCGGCCACGCTCTCATCTGAACCGGAGACGACCAGCACCCGGTCGCGCAGCCGGATCACGTCGACCTGGCGACCGTAGAGCTTGCTCAGGACCTCGGTCTGGACCACCTCGTCGGTGGTGCCGCTGGCGGCCCGTCCGGCGGCCAGGTAGACGATCCGGTCCATGGCCGGGAGCAGTGGGTTCATGTCATGGGCAGAGATCAGGACCGCGATCCGCTGCTGCCGGGCGATCCCGGAGAGGAGTTCGACGACCTCCTGCTCACTGCGAATGTCCAGATTGATGAGAGGCTCGTCGAGGAGCAGCAGCTGGGGCCGGCTGATCAGGGCGTGGGCGATGAGCACCCGGCGCTGCTCACCGCCGGAGAGCCGGCCCACGCGGGCGTCGGCGAAGTGGGTCGCGTCGACCGCCTGGAGCATTTCGTCGACCAGCTGCCGCCGCTGTCGTGAGGGCAGGGGGATGCCGAGGCGCTGGCCGTCCAGGCCCAGGCCGACCACGTCGCGCGCTCGCAGTGGCATGTCGGGGTCGAGGGCCACCGTCTGAGGGACATAGCCGATCGCCGGGAGCCGTCCCGAGTGAGCGCGGCCCCTCATCCAGACGCGGCCGGCGCTGGCCCGCTGGAGCCCCAGGATCACTCGAAAGAGCGTGGTCTTGCCAGCGCCATTGGACCCGATCAGGCCGGTGACCTCGGCGGCCCTGAGGCTGAAGCTGACTTCGCGCAGCACCTGGCGGCCGGAGAGCCAGACCGAGATCCCCTCCAGCCTCACGACCTCGTCTCCGGCGACCCTGGCGGCTTCCACGGGCACTAGAGCCGGGTGGTGGATCGTCTGTCGGCGAGGGCCCGGGCCAGGGACCTGGTCTCGGCGATCATCCAGGACTGATAGTCATAGCCGGGGGTGGGCATGGTCTCGTACAGGCCGACCACCGGGATGCCGTTGCGCTCGGCCAAGGAAAGGAAGGACGCGGTCAGCGAGTCGGTCACCTGCCGGTTGTACAAGAAGACTCTGACGCGGTGCCGGTTGAAGAGGCTGTCCTGAAAGCTCACTTCCTGGGGCGAGGGGTCGACCCCGTTCATGGTGTCGGCCTGGAGGGCCCAGGGGGTGAGGTTGTCGGCCCCGACCGCCTCGAGGAGGTAGTCACCCACCGGTTCGGTGGTCGCGACCGGGGCGTGGGGGAACCTGGCCCTGAGCTGGGCAATCGCCGTCAACCACGGGGCCAGTGATCGGTCGAAGCTGGCGGCCCCGGCCCGGAAGTAGGCGGCGTGGCCTGGAGCCAGCTGGCCCAGGGCGGTGGCCACCGACCGGGCGACCGCGGGCATCGTGGCCGGCTGGTACCAGAGGTGCGGGTTGGAGCTGTTTGACGGCAGGCCGAGGAGCTTCTGGACGTCGATCACCTTGCGGAGGCGGCTGGGTGAGGCAGCTTCGATCTGGTTCATGAAGCTGTCGTAGCCCAGGCCGTTCTGGACCACCAGTTGGGCGGCGCTGACCACCTCGGCCACCCGGGGGCTGGCCTCGAAGGTGTGGGGGTCGGTGTTGGGGTTGTTCATGATGGCCGAGACCTGGACGTACCTGCCGCCAATCTGGCCGATCACGTTGGCGTACTCGTCCTCGGCGCCCACGGCCAGGATCCGGTGGGTCCCGGTGGCCGATGCGGCCAGCGCCGGGAAGGTGGGCGCGGCGACCGCAGCCACCGCCAGGAGCAGTCCCAGTGCGCCCAGCGGCAGGGGGCTGCTCCCGACCACCCGTTTCACGCTCAAGCCACTCCTCTGGTGCAGGAGGTCCCGCGGCCCTCGGAGACCCTTGGAGCGAATGATAATCACTCCCGTTTTAGCGGTCAAGCGGGCGGGGTTCCCGGGCTCAGGGCAAGTCGGCACACCTCGCGTGGGTCAGAGCTGGGGGCCGGGCGCATCGGGCGCGGGCCGCCCATGGGCACCCGGCCCGGGGCGGCCGGGCCGAAGCGTCAGTCTGGGTTGGCGAGGCCATGTGCTAGTCTGTCAAGGTCTCTACCTTGACAGCTACAACCCTGGATCGAATCGACCGGCTGCGGCTCCTGGACGCTTACCGTGCCGCTCTCACCGAGCGCCAGCAGGAAGCGCTCCGGCTCCAGCTGGAGGAGGACTGGTCGGTGAGTGAGCTGGCCCAAGCCCTGGGCACTTCCCGGGCGGCCGCTCACGACCTGCTCCGCCGCGGCCTCCGCCGGATGGAGGAGTTGGAGGGGCAGCTGGGGCTCTGCGCGCGCATCCAGGCGGGAGAGCGGGAGCGGGCCGACCTCACAGAGCGGTTGAGGCGGGCCGAGCTGGAGCTGCGTCACCTGACCTCCAGGAAGGGGGCGGCCTGATGTTCGACACCCTGACCGACAAGCTGAGCGCCGCCTTCAAACACTTCACCGACAAGGGCCGGCTCACCCCCGAGGATGTGGAGGGCGGGCTCCGCGAGGTGCGGCTTGCCCTGCTCGAAGCCGACGTCAACTACAAGGTGGCCCGCCAGTTCGTCGACGGCATCCGGGAGCGGGTGGTGGGGAGCGACGTGCTGGAGAGCCTCACCCCGGGCCAGCAGGTGATCAAGGTGGTCTTCGAGGAGCTGGTGCAGCTTCTAGGAGGCGAGGACGCCCGTCTCACGTATCAGTCCGAGCCGCCGACCAGCGTGCTGCTGGTGGGGCTGCAGGGGTCGGGAAAGACCACCAGCGCGGTCAAGCTGGCCATGCTGGTGCGGGAGGATGGCCACCGGCCGATGCTGGTCGCAGCCGACCCCCAGCGGGCCGCGGCGGTGCGCCAGCTCCAGGTCCTGGCCAAGGAGCAGGACCTCGAGGTCGTGGTGGCGGACCCTGAAAAGGGAATGGCTCGCGGGGTCGAGCTGGCGCTGGCTGAGGCCCGGCATCGGGGAGCCGACGTGGTCATCGTCGACACCGCCGGGCGCCTCCATCTTGACCAGCCGCTGATGGACGAGCTGAAGGCCATCCGCAACACCAACCGGATCGACCACGCCCTCCTGGTGGTGGACGCCATGACGGGCCAGGAGGCGGTCAAGGTCGCCGGGGCCTTCAAGGCGGACGTGGGTGTCGACGGGGTGATCCTGACCAAGTTGGACGGCGACGCCCGGGGTGGGGCCGCCCTCTCGATGCGGGCCGCGATCGGGCTGCAGGTCTGGTACTGCGGGGTGGGGGAGCGCCCCCGGGACCTCCAACCCTTCCATCCCGAGCGCATGGCCCGCCGGATCCTGGGGATGGGCGACGTCCTCACCCTGATCGAGCGCACCACCCAGGAGATCAGCGTTGAGGAGGCCGAGCTGGCCGAGCAGCGGCTTCGGGAGGGGAGGATGACCTTCGACGGCTTCATCCTCCAGCTGCGCCAGCTGCGCAAGCTGGGGTCACTGGAGTCGATCATCGGGATGGTGCCGGGGGGGCGCGAGCTTCTCCGCCAGCAGGGAGGGAACCTGCCCGACGAGTCCTATCTGAGCCGGATCGAGGCGATCGTGCTCTCCATGACCAAGGAGGAGCGGTCCCGGCCCGAGATCATCAGCAACTCGCGGCGGCGCCGGATTGCGGCGGGGAGTGGGGTCTCGGTGGTCGAGGTCTCGCGGTTGATCAAGAGCTTCGAGAGGATGCAGGTAATGATGCGGGGGCTCTCAGCCCGAGGCGGCAAGCGCCGGATGGCCGAGGATCTGTTGAGGCGGGCGCCGGCCGGCTCGCCGCTGCCGCGGCGCTGAGGGTGAGGCGGCGGCGCAAGACGCAATTCGACAAGTAACAAAGGGGAAGGCCTATGGCGGTCAAGATTCGGCTGAAGCGGATGGGGGCGAAGAAGCGACCCCTTTATCGAGTGGTGGTGGCAGACGCGCGCTCACCTCGTGACGGCCGCTTCATCGAGGCGGTGGGTTACTACGATCCCCTCAAGGAGCCGGCGCTGCTGCGGGTGGACGATGAGCGCATCCGTCACTGGATGGCCACCGGCGCCCGTCCCTCGGACGTGGTCAGGGAGCTCCTGGAGAGGGAGGGCGTCCTCCCGGCCAGCCCTCATCCCCAGCGCACCAAGACCGGGCCTCGCAAGCCGGGTCCGGCGACCCCTTCTGCGAGCGCTCCTCCTCCCCCGGCGGCGGCCGCGCCAGCCGAGGCGGCCACGGTCTCGAGCGAGTCGGAACCCCCTGCCGCAGACGCAGAGCCGCAAAGCCCCGAACCGCCCGCGGCCGGTGCGCCCGCGCCCCACGACTTGTCCGAGGCGCCGGGGGCGGAAGCCGACGGCGCCGGCCCAGACGCCCGCGTCGAGGAGTGAGCCGTGCCCGACTACGGCGAGCTGGTTCGCTACATGGTCCGGAGCATCGTCAGCCAGCCCGACGCGGTGGAGGTGACGGTTGAGCAGGATGGCCACCGGGTGACGGTGCGAATCACGACCGCGCCGGGCGACCTGGGCAAGCTGATCGGGCGCGGCGGGCGCCATATCGAGGCGATCCGGATGGTGGTCCGGGCCGCCTCCCTGCGCCCCCGGGACCGGGTTCAGGTCGAGGTCCGGGATTGAGCTACCTACCGCAGTGGGTTCGGGTCGCCCTGGTTCTGCGGCCCCATGGTCTGGGCGGCGAGGTAGCCGTCGAGCTCCTGGGAGGCGACCGCGAGCGGCTGCGTCCCGGGCTGGCGGTGCGGTCGGGTGCCGGCGAGACCCTGATCGAGTCGGTTCGGGGCGACGGCAGGCAGTTGATCTGCCTGCTTGCCGGTGTCAGCGACCGGGACGCCGCCGGTGCTCTCTGCGGCAGCTACCTGGAGGTGGCGGCGTCCCAGCTGCGCCCGCTCCCGGAGGGAGAGCTGTTCCACTTCCAGCTCCTCGGCCTTGAGGTGCGGGATGGGGAGGACCGGGTGCGGGGAGAGCTGGTCGACATCGAGGTCTACCCCGCCCATGACGTCTATGTGGTCCGAACCCCGGCGGCCGAGCTGCGGGTGCCGGCGGTCAAGGAGGCGGTCCTGGCGATCGACCTGGAGCAGCACCGGATGACGCTTGCCGACCGGTTCCTGGAGGAGTGGGTCGATGCGGTTTGACGTGGTCACCCTGTTTCCCGGGCTCTTCCCCGGCCCGCTGGCGGCCGGGGTGGTGGGGCGGGCTCTGGACCAGGGCCGGATCCAGATCGAGACCTGCGACCTCCGGGAGTTCGGGCTGGGCGCCCATCGTCAGGTGGACGACATTCCCTTCGGCGGCGGGCCGGGGATGGTGTTGCGGCCGGAGCCACTCTTCGCTGCCGTCCGCTCGCTGCGGGCGCTCCCTGGACTTCCCCACGCCAAGGGCATCTTGCTCTCCGCCCATGGCCAGTCGCTGGGGGCCGAGCTGGTGGCGGAGCTGGCCAGGGCGCCTCGGCTGCTGCTGGTGTGCGGCCGCTACGAGGGCGTGGACGAACGGGTCAGGGCCGGGCTGGAGCTGGAGGAGATCTCCGTGGGTGACTTCGTGGTCAGCGGCGGCGAGCTGCCGGCCATGCTCCTCATCGAAGCGGTCGCGCGGCAGCTTCCGGGGACCCTGGGAGACCCGGAGTCGGCTCTGGACGAGAGCTTCAGCCAGGGCCTGCCGGAGTACCCTCACTACACTCGCCCAGCGGTCTTCGAGGGGATGGCGGTCCCCGAGGTCCTGCGCAGCGGGGATCACGCCAAGATCGCCAGCTGGCGCGCGGCCGCGGCTCTGGAGCGAGCCCGCCGGCTTCGCCCCGACCTCCTGGTCGCGGCGGGGATGGCGTTGACAGAAGACGAGACGGCTGAGAACGAACCAAGGGGACCGGGCCGGGCCGCGGCCGGAGCCCGCCTGGGAGGTGCGCAATGAACATCGTCGACCTGCTCGAGGAGGAGCAGCTCCGTCAGGACGTCCCGGAGCTGAGCCCGGGGGACACAGTGAGGGTCCACGTCAAGGTGGTCGAGGGCACCAGGGAGCGGATCCAGGTGTTCGAGGGCCTGATCATCGGGCTCCAGAAGGGTGGGGTCCGGCGATCGGTGACCGTCCGCCGCACCGCCCATGGGGTGGGGGTGGAGCGGACCTTCCCGGTTCACTCGCCCCGGCTGGCACAGATCGAGGTGGTCCGGCGCGGCAGGGTGCGTCGGGCCAAGCTCTACTACCTGCGCGAGAAGGTCGGCAAGCGGGCCAAGATTCGGGAGCGTCGGGAGCCGGCGGGCAAGGCCGGCGCGGGTGCCCCGGCGGTCGCCTCCGAGCCAGTGGCCGCGGCGCCGGTGGCGGCTGAGGTCACCCCGAAGCGCCGGTTGGGCCGGATCCGGGGTGAGAAGGGCTGAGGCGGCGCGCCCAATTCGCCTTTCCCACCGCCTAAACTAGCCGTTTGTGCCGGACATGCTGAAGCGGGTGCTGGTGGTGTCGTGGCGGGCAACCCGCTCCGAGACCATCGCCAAGGCCCTGGACAAGCACGGACTGGAGATGGTCGCCTTCGAGTCCGTGCGAGCCGCGGCCCGTGGTCTGGCGAAGACCCCGGCCGGGGCTGTCCTCATCGAGGTCACGGGTGACGACCCGGCCCTGGTGCCGCTGATCCAGCAGATCCGGGCCGACGCCACCCACGCGTCGATCCCGGTGATCCTGGTGGTGGCGGATCCGTCGTCGGCGCCGGTGGCCGAGGCGATCGCGGCGGGGGCAACCGAGGCCCTGCCCCGGAGCAGCTCCACCCAGGCCATCGTGGAGTCGCTGCGGGGCCGGATGGAGGCAGCGGAGGTGCCCGCCACTCCGCCGCGTTCCCGAAAGGGGGCAGGGGAGCTCTGGGTGGTGTGCGGCCCCAGAGGCGGAGTCGGAAGGACCCTCCTGGCGGTGAACCTGGCCGTCATCGTGGCGGAGTCCCAGCGGGTGGCGCTGGTGGACAACGTACCTCGCTTCGGGAGCGTCCTCATGGCGTTCAACCTGCCGCCGCAGGCACCCACCTGGGTGGAGCTTGCCGACCTGCCTCCTGAGGAGGAACTTCTGGACCGGCTGACCAGCCATCCCAGTGGGGTGTCAGTGCTGCCGGCGCCGGGGCGGCCGGAACTTTCCGACGCCGTGTCCCCGGCGGCGGTGGGAGCGCTGATCTTCCGGCTCACCAACGCCGCCGATCTGGTGATGGTGGACCAGGGCGGTCGTCTCGACAACGGCGGCATCGACCTCCTGGAGTCCGCGGACCACATGCTCCTGGTGGGCACCCCCGATAACCCCGGGGTGGTGGGGCTGAGGGGCTGGCTGCGCATCTGCGACCAGCTGAAGATCCCCCGGCAGCGGATCTCGGTGATCCTAAACGGGGTGCTGCCCTACCACCCCGTCGACGCGGAACGGGCCCGCCGGGTCCTGGAGCAGCCGGTCCTGGCGCTCTCCCACGGAGGCATCGACGGCGTGCGCTCCCTCAGCGGTGGCGAGCCGCTGGCCTGGAAGCATCCGTCAAACCGCTGGGTCAAGCAGATGCGCGGCCTGGTGGCCGAGATCTCGCCCGAGCTCGCCGCCAAGGCCAAGCACTAGCCGCATCCCCGCCCCGTCGGCTGCCGCGGTGGGCCGCCCCTGCCCCCGGCGGAGCCTACGGCTCTATTCCGAGGCCCCCACTGGGGCCTTCCCCTCCGGCCAGTACTGCTCCTCGAGGATGTCCTGGTCGGGCAGGCCGGCGCGGCGCATGACCGCCCGCCCGGTGGAGATCATCCCGGGGTGGCCGCAGAGGTACACCAGCCCCTGACCCGGGCGGATCCCGAAACGGTCGGCGTGCTTGCGCAGCACATCCTCGGCCCGGCCGGTCTCTCCCTCCCAGCTGGGGTTGTCCCAGGGCCGGCTGACCGTGGGTACGTACTCGAAGTGGGGGAAGTCCGAAACCAGCTGGGCCATCTCCGGGGCGTAACCGAACTCGTGGGCGAAGCTCGCCCCCTGGACCAGGATCATCCGGGGTGGGGTGAGCTCTCCCCTTCGCATCTGACGCCGGAGCTGGCGCAGGATGCTCGCGAAGGGGGCGATCCCGGTGACGGTGGCGAGGAAGAGGTGGACCCGGTCCGGGTCCAGGCCGCCCTTGAGGAACACCCCCTTGGGACGCTTGCGCATCAGCAGCCGGTCACCCACATTGAGGGGATACAGGCGCGGCGTCAGCGCCCCCTCCCGGATCAGCTCGATGAAGAACTCCAGCTCGGCCTCCTCGGGGGAGGACACGATGGAGTAGGGGCGCTCCAGGGGCCGTCCGTCCACCTCCACCCCCAGGGTCGCGTACTGCCCGGGGCGGAACTCGAAGGGCGAGGAATGGCGCACCCGGATCGACCACAGGTCGGGTCCGAAGTCATGCCGGTCGACGATCTCGACCGACTCGTACCTGCCGGAAATGTCACTGGCCAAGGTCGGTGTCCCTCCCGTGGGCTGGGGGCGATCGGCAACAGTTTAGTTGGCACCGGGCCCGGTCCCGGTGCGGCCGGCCGTATGGGAGCTGGGAAGGCTCTTGTTAGAATCCCGAGTCGCCATCCGCCCAGCTCGAGGAGCTCCCCCGCCCATGCCAGCGACCAACCTGATCATCGTCGAGTCGCCCAGCAAGGCTCGCACCCTGAGCAAGTTCCTGGGCAGCGACTACGACGTGCGGGCCTCGATGGGGCACGTGGTGGACCTGCCCCGGTCCAAGCTGGGCATCGACGTGGAGAAGGGGTTCGAGCCCGACTACGCCGTGATCAAGGGCAAGGAGCGCCCGCTGCGGGACCTCAAGGCCGCTGCCCGCAAGTCCAAGCGGGTCCTGCTGGCCGCCGACCCGGACCGGGAGGGCGAGGCGATCGCCTGGCACATCGCCAAGCAGCTGGGGCTCTCCGACCCCGAGCGGATCGTCTTCCGGGAGGTGACCAAGCCGGCGGTGGAGGTCGCTCTGGGCCAGCCTCGACCGATCGACCAGCGACTGGTCGACGCTCAGCAGGCGCGGCGGGTGATCGACCGGCTGCTGGGTTACAAGCTCAGCCCCCTGCTCTGGAGGAAGATCCGCAAGGGGCTCTCCGCGGGGCGGGTGCAGTCGGTGGCGCTGCGGCTGGTGTGCGATCGCGAGCAGGAGATCGAGGCCTTCCGCGCCACCGAGAGCTGGAGCCTGGACGCGGCCCTCGAGACCGGGTCAGGGGAGCAGTTCAAGGCTCGCTACCAGGGCGTGGGCCTGGAGCCGAAGACCCGTCGGGTCAGGGCGCGTGCCCCGGATGACGAGGATCGCCCCGGGCTGCCCGACGAGGCCAGCGCCCGCCAGGTCATGGCGGCGGTCGAGCAGGCCCTGTTCAGGGTCGCGGCGGTGGACCGCCGGCGGGTGCGGCGCCAACCTCCTCAGCCCTACATCACCAGCACCCTCCAGCAGGACGCCTCGTCGCAGCTGCACTTCAGTCCCACCAAGACGATGCGGATCGCCCAGCAGCTATACGAAGGTGTGGAGCTGGGATCGAGCGGACCGGCTGGCCTGATCACCTACATGCGGACCGACTCGGTCCGGCTCAGTGAGTCGGCGACCGCTCAGGCCCGGGCCTACCTGGAGCGTGCCTTCGGGGCTCGCTACCTGGGTGGGGCAGGTGGGCAGCGCCGCGCGCCCAAGGCCCCGGTCGCCAGCCAGGACGCTCACGAGGCGGTCCGCCCGACCTCGGCGGATCGCACGCCCGAGGAGGTCCAGCGCCACCTGACCCCAGACCAGCTCAAGCTCTACCGGCTGGTCTGGAGGCGCTTCATGGCCAGCCAGATGAGCGCCGCCGAGTTCGACTCCACCAGGGTTGAGGTGATGGCGGGGGAGCACCGCTTCCGGGCCACCGGCAGCCACCTGGTCTTCGACGGATTCCTTCGGGTGGCCGGTGCCGAGAATCGCGAGGACGACCTGCTCCCCCCGCTGGAGCCGGAGCAGGTCCTCAGGCTGCTGGAGCTGCTGCCGGAGCAGCGCTTCAGCCAGCCGCCGCCGCGCTACACGGAGGCCAGCCTGGTCAAGGATCTGGAAGAGCGGGGGATCGGGCGTCCCAGCACCTACGCCACCATGACCGAGCTGATCCAGACCCGCCGCTACGTGACCCAGCAGGAGCGCCGGCTCCATCCAACTGCGCTGGGCCTGGCGGTCAACGAGGCGCTGACCACCCAGTTCCCCTCGGTGGTGGACCTCGGGTTCACGGCGGCCCTGGAGCGGCAGCTGGACTCCATCGAGACCGGCGAGAGCCCCTGGGTCCCGGTGGTCCGCGCCTGGTACGAGCCCTTCTCCAAGGTGCTGGAGGAGGCCCACGAGAGCATGCCCCGGGTCAAGATCAAGGCCACCCCGACGGGGGGCGACTGCCCGCGCTGTGGTGCCGAACTGGTGCTCCGGGACGGTCGTTTCGGGGAGTTTGTCGGCTGCAGCCGCTATCCCGAGTGCGACTACATCCAGGGCAAGGAGGAGCGCGCCGCGGCCGAGGAGGTCGGCGAGGCCTGCCCCAGCTGTGGCAAGCCCCTGGTGCGTCGCAGCGGCCGCCGGGGGCCCTTCATCGGCTGCTCCGGCTACCCCAGCTGCCGCTTCATCCGGTCCGATGCCGGTGCTGGCGGCGCCGGCCGGCCGCCTGCCGCGGCCGCCGAGCCGACCGGGGACGCCTGCCCCGATTGCGGTAAGCCCTTGGTCAAGCGTCAGGGACGCTTCGGGCCCTTCGTCTCCTGCTCCGGCTACCCCGGGTGCAAGTACCGGCCGCCGCGGGAGGCGGTCGGCGCCGAGCCGGCGCCAGGACCGGCTCCCAAGCCGCGGCGGCGGAGCACCAAGACGCCGGTCCCAGTCTAGGCGCGGGCCGGTTCGGCGGCTCCCTGCCTACTCGCCGGTCTGGCCGTCGAGGCGCTGGCGGAGAAGATCGGCGTGACCGTTGTGCCGCGCGTACTCCTCGATCATGTGCGTCAGCAGCCAGCGCACTGAGAACTCGGTGCCGGCGCGGGACCGGAAGGTGTCCGCGAGCGAGCCGACTTGGGCCAGGATCCCTCGGGATCGCTGGCATTCCTCATTCCAGGCGGCGAAGGCTGGGGCGACATCGGCACCCTCGATCGCTTCGAACTCGCCGTCCGGGCGCTCGTCGGTCACCCAGCGAAAGGGGAGCGCCTCCCCGGCCAGGGCGATGCGGAACCAGCCCCGCTCGACCTCCGCCATGTGCCGCACCAGCCCCAGCAGGGTGAGGTTGGAGGGAGGCACGGCCGCCGCCTTCAACTGGGGCTCG
The DNA here is from genome assembly GCA_049518775.1 of Candidatus Dormibacteria bacterium. Lineage (GTDB taxonomy): Bacteria > Chloroflexota > Dormibacteria > Aeolococcales > Bog-877 > Bog-877. Next base: position 7,639 of record JBEKRL010000013.1, on the reverse strand, counting down.
CTGAGCCCCTCGCACTTCCAGGCCAGCGTCGCCCGCTGGTAGTCGAGGAACCCCTCCAGAGTGGAGCGCTCGTCCCCGGCCTCGGGCGGCTCCGGTCGCTGGCGTGGCACCGCTGCAGCATACGCGGCGAGCGCGAGCCGGGCCGACCTCGTGTCGGGGCGCTCCTTGGAGACGGGGTCCCAACTCGGAGCGGCGGTAGAATCGGGCTCCTGTGACCTCTCATCCCAGCGCGACTCCGCGCGCCACCACCATCCTCGCCGTCCAGCGGGGGGGCGAGATCGCGGTTGCCGGGGATGGCCAGGTGACCGTCGGGGACGTGGTGATGAAGCACCGGGCCATGAAGATCCGCCGGCTTCACCACGACCAGGTGGTGGTCGGCTTCGCCGGCTCGGTGGCGGATGCGTTCGCCCTCTTCGACAAGTTCGAGCGTCACCTGGATCAGCATCAGGGCAACCTGCTCCGGGCGGCGGTGGAGCTGGGCAAGGAGTGGCGCACCGACCGCTACCTGCGCCATCTCGACGCCATGCTGGTGGTGGCCGGCCTGGGGCAGATGCTGCTGCTCAGCGGCGACGGCGACGTGATCGAGCCCGACGATGGGATCGGCGCCATCGGCAGCGGCGGCCCCTATGCTCACGCTGCCGCCAGGGCTCTCATTCAGTGCACCGACATGAGTGCCGCCGAGGTGGCCCGCAAGGCCCTGGAGATTGCCGCCTCGCTCTGCATCTACACCAACGACGAGATCTCGGTGGAGACCATTGCCGACAAGCCCCAAGATGAGCCAGTTGGACCCCGCGCTTAGACCGGCGGAGATCGTCTCCTCCCTCGACCGGTACATCGTCGGTCAGGCGGATGCCAAGCGGGCGATGGCCATCGCCCTGCGCAATCGCTACCGCCGCATGCAGGTTCCTGCTGAGCGCCGCCAGGACATCGTGCCCAGCAACATCCTCTTGATCGGGCCCACCGGGGTGGGCAAGACCGAGATCGCCAGGCGCCTGGCGCAGCTGACCAACTCTCCCTTCATCAAGGTGGAGGCCACCAAGTTCACCGAGGTCGGCTACGTCGGCCGCGACGTGGAGTCGATCATCCGCGACCTCGTGGAGCAGACCATCACCCAGGTTCAGAGCCAGCGGGTGGCCGATGTCGAGGGCGAGGCCCAGCAGCGGGCCGAGTCCCGGATCGTCGACCGGCTGATCGAGGCGGACCGGCCGGCGGGGCCCAGCGCACCGGAGGTCAACGCCAGCTCGGCGGCCGAGCCAGCGGCCGCGCCCGCTCCGCCCGCGGAGGCGGACGGGGCGGGCAACGCCCGCCGGGAGCGGACCCGGCGCCGCCAGCTGCTGCGCAAGCTGGCGGCCCACAAGCTCGACGACCGGCTGATCGAGATCGAGGTCGAGGAGGCCTACTCGCCGCCGATGGAGGTCTTCTCGGGCAGTGGCTACGAGGAGATCGGCTGGTCGCTCTCGGATTTCTTCAGCCAGCTGGCTCCGCCCCGCAAGCGGATCAAGCGCATGACCGTGGCCGACGCTCGCCACGTTCTCACCGAGGAGGAGACGGAGCGGCTGGTCGACGTTGACCGGGTGTACGACGACTCCATCCACCTGGTCGAGGAGAACGGGATCGTCTTCATCGACGAGGTGGACAAGATCGCCGGCCCCTACGTCGAGGCCCACGGGCCCGACGTCAGCGGGGCAGGAGTCCAGCGCGACCTTCTCCCCATCATCGAGGGCTCGGTGGTGGGCACCCGGTACGGCCAGGTTCGCACCGACCACGTCCTCTTCGTGGCCGCGGGTGCCTTCACCTCGGCACGCCCCTCCGACCTCATCCCCGAGTTCCAGGGGCGGTTCCCGATCCGGGTGGAGCTGCAGGCGCTGGCGGAGGCCGACCTCTGCCGGATTCTGGTCGAGCCCAGCAACGCCCTCACCGTGCAGTACTCGGCCCTGCTGGCCACCGAGGGGGTCGAGCTGGAGTTCACCGAGGACGGGGTGAGTGAGCTGGCCCACCACGCCTTTCTGGTCAACGAGCGGGACGAGAACATCGGAGCCCGCCGCCTCTTCACCGTCATGGAGCGGGTGCTCCAGGACGTCTCCTTCGCCGCCGACGAGTACCAGGGCCAGAAGGTCAGCATCGACCGGGCCTTCGTGAGATCGAGGCTGGGAGACCTGGTCCGCGACGAGGACCTCCGTCGCTACGTCCTCTAGTCTCCCCCGCCGCGCCGGCTCGAGGGTGAGCGCTCCCGCGGCGGCGACCAGACGTACGGGGTGGTGCTGCTGACGGTCAGGAAGCCGAGCCGCTCCAGGATCGGGCGGCTCTGGTCAGAGGCGTCCAGCTGGAGGTACTCGAAGCCGCGCTGGGCCGCCAGCCCGGCCCGATAGGCCACCGTGGCCCGGTAGATCCCGCGGTTACGCCACTCCGGCAGGGTCGATCCCGCCCAGAGGGTGGCGAACTGCGAACCCCGGGAGAGGTTGGCCCGGGCGGCCGCGACCACCTCGCCCTCGGCCTCCGCCACCAGCAGGACCACGTCGTCCGGGTTGGCCTCGATGTCCCGGGAGAAGAGCTCGCCAAGGGACGTGAGGTCCTCGCCCCAGACCCGGCTCATCAGCTGGGCCATGCGCCTTATGTCGGCTCGGGAGCGGACCTCTCGGAGCGTGACCCCGTGGGGCAGCCGGGGCTCCGTCTCCAGCTCCGCGACCACCCCGATGACCAGGCTCTCCTCCCCCTCGGGGACGAAACCTGCCGCCCGCAGGCGATGGCTGAGGTCCGCGGTCCGATCGTGGGCATAGGTCTTCCACTCGAAGGCCAGCTGAAGATCGGCGAAGAACCGGCACTGCCGCTCGATCAGGGCGTCCAGCGCCGGCCCCTCCAGGTGGCTGAGGTCACGATGGATGACGAACCCCCTCGGTCCCCAGCCCCAGGAGCGGTAGACCGGTCCGTCCTGCTCCTCGTGGGCGCCATCCGGCAGCCGCATGGAGAGGCGCGCGCGCATCTGGGAGTCGAAGGCGGCCAGCAGCAATTGTCGCCGCTGTCTTCCAGCGCCCCGGTCAAGCTCGGCAGGCCTCACCGCGTCCACGAGGCCGCAGTCTAGGGGGCCGCATGCGCCCGGTTCCCCGAGGTGGGGTCGCGCGGCAAACTTCGAGGTCCCCACCAACCTTGGCCGCCGGACCCCTTCGGCGTCAGCTGGCGGGGGAGCCACCAGGAGCCGGCGCGAGACTGGCCTGGCCGCCACCCCGGTTGGGATAACATGACCATGGCGAGCAAATTCACATGCCCGGCGGACGTCGGCGGGGATCCCCTCGCGGGCCGGTCGGTGGTTGAGGCTGGGCAGAGGCGCAACGAATAGGAGGTCGAGCATGCCTGTAGCCACGCTCACCGAGCTGCTCCAGAACGGTGTCCACTTCGGCCATCAGACCAGCCGGTGGAATCCCAAGATGCGTCACTACATCTTCGCCAGCCGGGGCGGGATCCACATCATCGACGTCTCCCAGACCGTCGAGCTTCTGGACCACGCCTGTCAGTTCGCCCACGACACCGTCGCTCAGGGTGGTCAGATCCTCTTCGTGGGGACCAAGAAGCAGGCCCAGGACACCCTCCAGTCCGAGTGCGAGCGCAGTGGTCAGCCCTACGTCGTCAACCGCTGGATGGGCGGCATGCTGACCAATTTCGAGGTGGTCAAGCGCCAGCTCAAGCGGCTGGCGGAGCTCACCGAGATGCGCGAGCGGGGGGCCTTCCAGGCTCTCAGCAAGAAGGACCAGCGACGTCGCGAAGACGAGCTGGATCGGCTCCAGCGCAACTTCGGTGGGATCACCAACATGAAGCGGCTCCCGGCCGCCGTCTTCGTGGTGGATCCTCACAAAGAGCGCCTGGCGGTGACCGAGGCTCGCCGGCTGGAGATTCCCATCATCGCGATCACGGACACCAACTGTGACCCCGAGGAGATCAGCTACGTCATCCCCGGCAATGACGACGCCATCCGTAGCGTGCGGTTGATCACCTCCCGGATCGTGGCGGGTGTCATGGAGGGGCTGGAGGAGCATCGCCAGATCGAGCTGGCCCAGGCCCGCCAGGCCGAGGCGGACCGCGAGGCCCATGCCGAGGAGGCCAGGATCACGGCCGCCCGGGCAGAGGAGGAGGCCAGGATCGCCGCCAAGGCGGCGGAGGCCGCCACGGCCGAGCTGGCCCAGGCCGAGGTGGCCCAGGCCGAGGTGGCCCAGGCCGAGCTGGCTGAGGCCGAGAAGCTGCCCATTCCGGACGAAGTGCCGACCCAGTCGGCCCCGGAGCCGGCGGAGGGAAGCGCAGAGTGAGTCAGCCTGTGACCGTGGAGTTGGTGCGGCGGCTGCGGGAACAGACCGGCGCCGGGATCATGGACTGCAAGCAGGCCCTACACCAGGCGGAGGGGGATATCGAGCGGGCTCGTGACATCCTCCGCACCAAGGGACTGGCCTCGGCACAGCGGAAATCGGGTCGCCAGACCCGCGAGGGCCTGGTCGACTCCTACGTGCACCCCGGGGGTCGAATCGGGGTGCTGCTGGAGGTCAACTGCGAGACCGACTTCGTGGTCCGGACCGACCAGTTCAAGGGCCTGGTGCACGACCTGGCACTGCAGATCGCGGGCACCTCGCCCAGCTGGGTCAGCCGTGAAGACGTCCCCCCTGCCGTGCTCGAGCGGGAGCGGGCGGTCTACCGGGAGCAGGCCCTGACCGAGGGCAAGGCGGCGGAGCGGTTGGACCAGATCGTGGACGGCCGCCTGCGCAAGTTCTACGAGCAGTCCTGCCTCCTGGACCAGCCATGGCTCCGCGACGAGGGCTCCAAGGCACGCCAGGTAAGTCAGGTGATCCAGGAGGTCATCGCCGCCACCGGGGAGAACATCTCCATCTCCCGGTTCGTCCGCTACCAGCTGGGCGAGGGCCAGACGGATGACGTCTGAGCCGGTGACCGAAGTGACCGGCACCGCCGTGCCCCTGACCACCAGCGCCCCCCTTCGCTACCGCCGGGTGGTGATCAAGATCAGCGGAGAGGCCCTGGTCGGAGACGGCCAGTTCGGGATCAATCCCGCTGTCCTGGGGCAGGTGGCCAGGGAGCTGAAGGGCGCTCACGACGCCGGCGCCGAGATTGCGGTGATGGTGGGTGGCGGCAACATCTTCCGGGGTTTGGCCGGGGCCCAGCGGGGCATGAACCGGGTCACCGCCGATCTCATGGGGATGCTGGGCACGGTGATCAATGCCCTGGCCCTTCGGGACGCACTGGAGGCTGAGGGCATGCCCACCCGGGTGCAAACCGCGATCGAGATGCACCAGGTCGCGGAGCCCTACATCCGCGGCCGGGCGATCCGGCACATGGAGAAGGGTCGGGTGGTGATCTTCTGCGCCGGCTCAGGGAATCCCTTCTTCACCACCGACACTCCGGCCGCCCTCCGTGCCGCCGAGATCGGTGCCGACCTGCTGATCAAGGCCACCAGCGTCGATGGCATCTACACCGCCGACCCCAAGTTGGACCCTACGGCCACCCGCTTCCGGACGCTCACCTACATGGAGGTGCTCAACATGGGGCTTCAGGTGATGGACAACACCGCCATCACCCTGTGCATGGACAACCGGCTGCCGCTGCTGGTGCTCGACCTCTTCACCCCCGGCAACATTGCCCGGGCGGTGCGCGGCGAGGACGTGGGCACGATGGTCACCGGTACGACCTCCGCGCCGTGAGCGACGACCTGCTCCGGGCCGCCGAGCAGCGGATGACCAAGAGCATCGACTCGCTGCAGCGGGAGCTGGAGTCGATCCGCACCGGGCGGGCCAGCCCGGCCCTCATCGAGCATCTCCTGATCGACGTCTACGGCGGGCACATGCCGCTCAACCAGGTGGCCAGCATCTCCGCCCCGGAGGCTCACCTCATTCTGGTCCAACCATGGGACCGCCGCACCCTGCCGGCCATCGATCGGGCGCTCCGGCGCAGCGACCTGGGCCTCAACCCCAGCAACGATGGCCAGCTGATCCGGGTCCCGGTGCCGGCCCTCAACGAGGAGCGCCGCCGCGAGTTCGTGGCCATGGTCAAGCACCGGGCCGAGGAGGCCCGGGTGGCGGTGCGCAACATCCGGCGCGACGATCTCGAGCGGCTGCGCCGCCTCGAGCACGACAAGGAGATCTCCGAGGACCAGTCGCAGCGGGCCCAGGTCCAGCTGCAGAGGATCACCGACCGGTTCGTCGAGCAGATCGAGGAGGTGGCGCGGCGAAAGGAAGCCGAGTTGCTCGAGGTGTGAACCTCCGCCGGGAGCGTGACGATGGCTGAGATCAGCCCCGCCCTGCCCCGGCACATCGGGATCATCATGGACGGAAATGGTCGCTGGGCCCGCCGCCGCGGGCTCCCCCGCGGCGCCGGCCACCGGGCGGGGATTCAGGCGATCCGCCGAGTGATGGAGGCAGCCGACGCCGCCGGGGTCCACTGTCTGACCCTCTTCGCCTTCTCCACCGAGAACTGGTCCCGTCCCCGCGGGGAGGTGGCGAGCCTGATGCGGCTCTTCGAGCAGACCCTCCAGGTGGAGGTGGCGGAACTCCAGCGCAACGGGGTCCGAATCCGGGTGATCGGCCGCCGCGAGCCGCTCTCGCCCCGGCTGCAGCGGCTGGTGGCGGAGGCCGAGCGGACGACCGAGGACAACCAGGCCGGGATCCTCAATGTGGCCATCAACTACGGGGGGCGGGCGGAGATCGTGGACGGGGTGCGCAAGCTGGCGGCCTCGGGCGCCGACCTGGCCCGGCTCGAGGAGGCGGACCTGGCGGGCGCCCTGTACACAGCCGGGCTGCCCGACCCCGACCTCATCATCAGGACCGCCGGGGAGATGCGGACCAGCAACTTCCTGATCTGGCAGGCGGCCTACGCCGAGCTGCACGTGACCCAGACGCTGTGGCCCGACTTCGGTGCCGCCGACCTCAGGGCGGCGCTGGCGGATTACGCCGCTCGGGACCGCCGCTTCGGGGGCGTGCTGGACAACTCGTGAACCTGGCGGTGCGGACCGCCAGCGGGGTGGTCCTGCTGGCGCTGTTCCTGCTGGTCCTGGGGTTGGGTGCGCCCTTCGTGGACGGCTTCGTCGGCCTGGTCGTCGCGCTCGGCATCTGGGAGTACTGGCAGATCTGGCGGGAGGCCGGGGTCCGGGTCGACCCCCTTCTGCTCGTCGGGCTGGCGGCCGCGTGGCTCTTCCGCTACGCCTATCCCCACGTCCCCGATGGCGAGGCGATCCTGGCGGTGGGGGTGCTGGGGGGCCTGCTGCTCTCACTTCGGTACGCGCCGGAGGCCCGGCCCTTCATGGGTTGGGCGCTGGCCCTGGGGGGTGCCGCCTGGCTGGGATTCTGCCCTGGCTTCCTGCTCCTCCTATACCACGGGATCGCCAGCCGTCCCCGGGCCATCGAGGTGGTGCTGCTGACCGTGGGGGTCTCGGTGGTGGGGGACACCCTCGCCTACCTGGTCGGCTCCACGTGGGGGCGGCACCCCTTCATGCCGCGGATCAGCCCCCGCAAGACCTGGGAGGGCGCCGTGGCGGCACTGGTCGCGCCCACCGTGATGGTGGGGCTACTCTTGCCCCTGGCGCTGCCCCGGGTGGGCCATCCGGCGGCCTTTGGGATCGGGTTCCTGGCGGCCCTGGCGGCGGTGGTGGGCG
>JBEKRL010000012.1:0-38716 GCA_049518775.1 Candidatus Dormibacteria bacterium | reverse complement strand
GTACTCCCGAAAGCTGCGGGCGGCCAGCCTGCGGGCCTCCCGGCGGTCGAGCTCGGGGAAGGCCGCCCGGTAGTTGCGGATGGTGACCCGGCGGCGCTCCGGCTGGAGCGCGAAGGCGGCGTTGCCAAGGGCGTCGGAGAGGCGATATCGACGCCTGCCCAGCAGTCTCACCCCCGCGGCGGTGACGTTGAGGCCGAGCCGGAGGCCGAAGGGGGGAAGCGCCGGTCCACTCTGAGGCATAACCGGATTGTCGCAGTCGATTCGGACTCGCCCATGGGCGGCTCTGGTAGTACGGTCGGCCCGTGAACCGACTCGCCCGCGAGACCAGTCCCTACCTGCTGCAGCACCAGAACAATCCGGTGGACTGGTACCCCTGGGGGGAAGAGCCGTTCCTCCGGGCCCGGCGAGAGGACCGGCCGATCCTGGTGAGCGTGGGCTACTCCGCCTGCCACTGGTGCCATGTGATGGCCCACGAGTCCTTCGAGGATCCGGTGCTGGCCGCCGTCCAGAACCGGCTGTTTGTCAGCATCAAGGTGGATCGGGAGGAGCATCCCGACGTGGACCGGGTCTTCATGGACGTGGTCCAGGCCCTGACCGGGGGCGGTGGCTGGCCGATGACGGTCTTCCTGCTCCCGGACGGCCGCCCCTTCTTCGCCGGCACTTACTTCCCGCCCCAGGACCGGATGGGGCTGCCCGGGTTCGGCCGGGTCCTGGGGTCTGTGGCGCAGGCCTACCGAGAGCGCCGGGAGGAGGTGGTCGCCACTGCCGAGAAGCTGAGCCTGGCCCTGGCTCCCGCGCCTCTGGTGCCGGCTTTGCCCTCGGAGGAGCTGCTGACCAGGACCACCGCCGCCGCCGAGGGGAGGCTGCTCGGGGCCGCCGACCCTGACAACGGAGGCTTCGGCGGGGCGCCCAAGTTCCCTCAGTGCGCGGTCCTGGAGTTCCTTCTCGCCCGCCACGTCCTCAACCACAAGGAGGCCAGCTGGGAGGTGGTTGAGCGAGCCCTCCAGGGGATGGCCGCGGGCGGGATCCGGGATCAGCTCGACGAAGGGTTCCATCGATACAGCGTCGACGGACGCTGGGCGGTCCCTCACTTCGAGAAGATGCTCTATGACAACGCTCAGCTGGCCCGCATCTTCCTCCACGCCTGGCAGGCCCATCACCATCCCGGGCACCTCGACCTGGCCCGGCGCACCCTCGATTTCCTGCTGCGGCGGATGGAGCTGCCCGGGGGAGGCTTCGCGGCCAGCCTGGACGCCGACACCGCCGCGGGTGAGGGCGCCCCCTACCTCTGGAGTACGGAGGAGGTCGCTCTCGTGGTGGGAGAGGAACGGCTCGCCTTGGCCCAACGGCTCTTCTCGGGCCCCGGCGAGGCGGTCACCGACCAAGGGGGGTGGGTGCTGCGCGGCGGCCAGGATCTGGCCGGCCTGGCGGAGGAGTTGGGGGTCACCGCGGCCGAGCTCGAGGCAGAGAGGGAGGCCATGGTCGGCCTGCTGGCGGCGGCCCGGGCCGCCCGGCCCCAGCCCGGCCGCGACCCCAAGCTGATCGTGGGTTGGAACGCTCTGGCGATCCTGGCGCTGTGCGAGTTCGCGACCGCAAGCGGTGAGCAGGCCTACCTCGAGGCGGCCCGGCGCTGCGCCCGGGCGATCCTCGAAAAGGCCCGGGTCGGCGGGCAGCTGCACCACCTCTTCGACGGGTCCACGGCCCGATTCCCCGCAGCCCTTGACGACCTGGCGGGGATGGGCCTGGCGGCCCTGGCCCTCCACGAGGCGACCGGCGACCCGACCTGGTTCGAGTTGGGGCTGGAGCTGGCTCAGATGGCTGAGGCCGATTACCGGGATCCGGATGGCCCCGGCTGGTTCGACACCTCCATCGGTCCTGGCTCCAACCTCCCGGTCCGGTCCCGCACTCTCGAGGACGGCGCCCAACCCTCCGGGGTGTCGCTGATGGCCGAGCTGTGCCTCCGCCTCTACGCCCTGACCGGCGACACCGGCTGGCACGATCGAGCCCAGGCAGCCATGGCTGCGCTCTCCAGCGCCGCGGACCGGTTCCCGTCGGCCTTCGGCGCTCTGCTGACCGTGATGGCGGTGTCCCAGGCCGGGCTGGTGGAGCTGGCGCTCCTGGCGCCCGACCATTCCTCCCACTCCGAGCTCCTCCAGGGCTGCCGCCAGCACTTCCGCCCGGAGCTGGTGATCGGGGTGGGACGGGTCCCGTCGGCTGAGCCCGAGGCGACGGCCGGTCCACCGCTGGTGCGCTTCCGGCAGCTTCTCCGGGGTCTTCCGACCGCCTACGTTTGCCGCAACTTCAGCTGCCGGCTCCCGGTCACGGGAGCGGCGGAACTTGACCGGGAGCTGGTTGCCCCCTGACCCTGGGCTGCGCAGCCCAGCCGCACCGCACCAAGGAGGGATCCTATGAACGCGCAGCCGCCAGTTGGCCCCGCCGGCTCGCCGCCACGCCCGCTGGCGGTGGTCACCGGAGCCAGCGCCGGGATCGGTAAGGCGATCGCCCTCCGGCTGGCTGAGGAGGGCTTCCGCTTGCTGCTGGGGGCCCGTCGCGAGGACCGGGTCCGGGAGATAGCCGCCGAGATCGGGGCCGAGGCGAGGGTCCTGGACGTTGCCGACGAGAGCAGCGTGGCCGCCTTCTGCGCCGGCATCGACCGGGTGGAGGTGCTGGTCAACAACGCCGGCGGTGCCCGGGGGGCGGACCTCATCGCGGAGTCGAGGAGCGGCGCCTGGCGCTGGATGTGGGAGGTCAACGTGCTGGGCCTGATGCAGATGACCAGGGCCCTGCTGCCGGCCCTGGAGGGCTCCGGCCGTGGCCACATCGTCAACATCTCCTCCACCGCCGGGATCGAGGTATACGAGGGCGGCGGCGGCTACACCAGCGTCAAGCACGCGGTCCACGCCATCAGCCGAACGCTGCGCCTGGAGCTGGCCGGGCACCCGGTCCGGGTCACCGAGGTCTGCCCAGGAATGGTCGAGACCGACTTCGCGCTCAACCGGTATGAAGGTGACCGGGACCGGGCTGCCGCGGTGTACCGGGGGGTGACCGCGCTCACGGCCTCCGACGTGGCCGATGTGGTCGCCTTCGCCGTGACCAGGCCGCCCCACGTGAACCTGGATCAGATCGTGATGCGGCCGACCCAGCAGGCGGCCGCCCACAAGGTCGTGCGGCGGGACTGAGGGCTACTTTCCGACCTCGACCGGGCGGGCCGGGTCCTGGGCCCACTCGCTCCAGGACCCGGGGTAGAGCCGCACCGCCTCGCAGCCGGCGGACGCCAGGGCCAGGATCAGGGCGCAGGCGGTGACGCCCGAGCCGCAGTAGACGACGGCCGGAGGCCCGCCGAGTTGGGAGACTCGGGCCATGATCTCGGCGGGACTGATCATCCACCCGTCTCGGTAGGCGTCGGTCCAAGGAAAGCTCCGGGCTCCCGGGACGTGACCGGGCCGGGGGTCCAGCGGGAACGGCTCTCCGTCGAAGCGCGCCTTGCTGCGGGCATCGAGGGCGATCCCCCCGGAACGCACCAGCGTCGCTACCCCCTCGGCCGGAACCCAGCCTTGGAAGGTGGTCGCCTGGAAGTCGCCCGCCCCGCCATCGATGCTGCCGGCCTCCAGCTTCCCACCCGATGCCAGCCAGCCGGCAAGGCCGCCGTCAAGCACCCGGACAAAGGGGTGGCCAGCAGCGCGCAGCAGCCACCACGCCCGGGCCGCACCCGCGGTTCCGGCGTCGTAGCAGACCACCCGGTCCCTCCGGTGCACACCTGCCCGCCGCATCGCGGCGGCGAACCTGTCGACTGGCGGGAGTGGGTGCCGGCCGCTCATGCCGGGCGCACCCGCGAGGTCGCGGTCCAGGTCCACGAACCGGGCGTCGGGGAGGTGCCCCACTCGATAGCCCTCCGGGTCCGAGCCTTCGGGCAATGCCCAGCGAACGTCGAGAACGACGAGGTCGTCGGCCCCTGACTCGGCCAGGAGCCAGCCGGGGTCCACCAGGGGGTTGGAGAGCGGTGTCATGGGGACATGATGACGCGGGAGTGCCGAGGCAGCCAGCCGAGCCGGAGTTGACGATGGTCAGGCGTTAGTCGTGACGAGATTCCCTGAGGGCGGCCCTCGCCGGGTGATGGTTGCTGCGGTTGAGGCGCTGCATTCGCTCCCCGCCCAGGTCTCTGAGGTCCGGGTGATGACCGCGGTACCCGACCTGGGCCTGATCCCGGGTGCCTGCGACCTGGGTCTGGCGGTTGACCGCACCTCCCAGTTGGAACTCGAGCGCCAGCCCGACAATTCCGAACTGAGCCACGACCGCCGCCGTCGGCGGTGGCCAGTGCCCGCCCCAAGAGCACCCCGACGCTGAGGTGCCGGCCCGGAGGTCCCAGTGCGCCCGCTGCCGGCCCGGCCGGCGGCGCCCCACAGCTGGATCGGGTCCTTGGGGCCCTGCCCGCCCGCCTCGATGACAGCCTGACCCTTGAGCGCCGGTGGCTCGATCCCACACCTGCCGGCGCCTTCAGCCCAGGGTTCGGGGAACAGCGCCGGCGCGTCCGCGGCCGGGACCTCGGGGTCGATCCGGCCCCCGATCTCGGTGCGCTATCCGGACCGGGCGCGCTCCAACCTCGGGCAGGGCTTCAGGGGGGTCCGATCGGTGTAACCGGTGGCCATCTCGGTGCTTGGCCCCCGCAGGCCGCGGTGCTGGCGAACTCGATCAGCGGGTCCCCGCCACCTCCCGGACACCCCACTGCTCGGGCCAGGCGAAGCCGGGGCGTCGCGCCCCCCGGTTGGGATTGAAGCCGTCTCCCAGTCAGGAAGGCCCGAGCAGGCTTGGTTCTCTGAGCGGAGGGTGAGCGACGTGAGGCCGGCCGTCGACGCCCCTCCAGAGGGGGACCAGGATGAGCGCGGAGATCCACATGGCCACCGCCGTGACGATGAAGGGAAGCGGGATCCCCACCCCGAAGAGCCAGCCGGAGAGCATGGCGGCCACGGCCGAGGCTGCCACCTGCGCTGAGCCATAGAGGCCCTGCACCTGGCCCATCTGGCTGGGGAGGACCTGTCGCGAGAGCATCGCCAGTCGGGCAGGGGTTCCGGTGACGGTGAAGACTGCCTCAAAGACCCCCAGACCGATCAGCCAGGCGGGGGTGGGGAGGAAGGGATAGACGATGGCGAAACAGCCGGATGCCAGGGCACTGGTGCCGATCAGCCAGCGGTTGTCCACGTGGTCGGCGAGCCAGCCGGCCGGCCACGACCCGATGGTGAAGGGCAGGGCAAACAGGGTGAAGGAGAGGCCTATCTCCCAGTCGGTGCTATGCCGGGCGTGCATCAGCAGACTCCAGACCGTGTCGTACATCCCGATCAGGATTCCGACCGCGGTGGACGCGATGGTGACGCCCACGATGATCGGATCTCGCCAGAAGGAGACCGGGGCCTGGTCAGAGTCCGCCTCGACCGTCGCTGGACGTACCGCCGGCATGGTCACCAGGATCACGCCGCCCACCACCAGGGCGGTGGCCGCCGAGACCAGGAAGGTGGCTGGCAGAGAAACCTGGAACAGCGACGCCCCGACCAGCGGGCCGACGATCGTCCCGGCCATGTTGGCCCCGGTGAGCGACCCGTAGGCCCGGCCCCGGCGCTGGACTGGAACGAAGTCGGCGACCGCGGCCAGGGCCAGGACGCTGGCGGCTCCGGCCGCTCCGCCCTGGACCGCTCTGAGGGCGATGAACCAGAGCGGTGATGGCGAGAGGGCGAAGGTCGCGGTGGCCCCGGCGTAGACCAGCTGGGAGCCCAGGATCAGGCCCTTCCGGCCGATCCGGTCCGAGAGCTTGCCCACCGGGTACCGGACCGCCAGCCCGGCGGCCCAGAAGACGGCCGTGACCAACCCCACCTCGAAGTAGGAACCGCCGCCGTGGCGCACGAAGAGCGGCAGGATCGGAAGGATCATGGTCGCCCCCAAGGCGTCGGCGACGCTGGCCGCCACCAGTCCCCAGAGGGCGATCTGGGCCCGCCGCGGATCGACGCTCGACGAACTCAATGCATTGCCACCTGCAGGCTCCGTGGGTGAGGGTCCGGCCAGCGTCGGACGCGCCGCCGGGGTGTGGCGGTGGCCAACTCGCTGGCGGCGGATTCGAACTCGGCCGGGCCCCTAGAATACGGGCAGCACGGAGGGCCCATGTGACCACGGAAGGTCAAGCTGCGCTCGTTCTCGGGATGCTGGAGATGGTCGGGGGTAGGTCGCTGGTTGCCTCGGCTTCCTCCTCTCCGTCGCTGCACGGGCAGGGAGGTCCGAAACCAGACTCCCCTGGCTCTTTCCGACGGCATGGCTGCCGCGCCTGGACAGGTGGCCGGAGTCAGTCGTGAGCGACGCGGCCGAGGAGGTCAAGGTGGCCCCGACCATGCCGGCGATGGTGCTGCCCCCGGGGCTGGAAGGCGTCGCCGTGGCCGAGACGTCGATCGGCGATGTCCGCGGCGAGCATGGGTTCTTCCACTACCGCGGGTACGACGCCGTGGAGCTGGCCCGAACCTGCTCCTTCGAGCAGGTCTGGTACCTCCTGACCGAGGGCGAACTTCCCGACCGCGAGCAGACCCGCAGGTTCCGCGAGGAGACGGCGCAGCTTCGTCGGCTGCCCGAGGAGGTAGCCAAGCTCCTGCCGGCCATCGCCGCGATCGAGCCATTCGCTCCCCTCGACGCCCTGCGCACCGCCGTCTCGCTGACAGCCAGCGCGCTCGGGCTTCGGCCGGTCATGGACATCTCCGCCGAGGAGATCCGCCTTCAGGCGGTCCGCATGACAGCCCTCGTCCCGGTGATGCTCATGGGCCTGTACCGCGCCCACCAGGGGCAGGAGCCGGTCCCGGCGGACCCCGAGCTGGGCTACGCTGCCGCCTACCTCCAGATGCTGACCGGTGAGCATCCCCACGAGAAGCATGCCCGGGCGGTCGAGAAGTACCTGATCCTGACCATGGACCACGGCTTCAACGCCTCGACCTTCACCGCCCGGGTGATCATCTCCACTGGAGCCGACCTCGGCTCCGCCTTGGTCGGGGCCATCGGAGCCCTGTCCGGCCCGATGCATGGCGGTGCGCCCTCCCGTGCTCTTCAGACCCTAGACGAGATCGGAACCGAGGACCGGGCCTACGAGTACCTGCGCCGGCGGGTTGCCTCGGGCCAGCGGCTGATGGGCTTCGGTCACCGGATCTACAAGACCGACGACCCCCGCTCCACCCTGCTGCGGGAGGTTGCCCTGGAACTGGGTGGGGAGCAGGCCCAGTTTGCCCAGCAGGTGGAGCGGATCGCGCTCAAGGTCCTCAACGAGCTGAAGCCGGGCCGCCGGCTATACACCAACGTCGAGTACTACGCGGGAGTGGTGATGAACACCGCCGGGATTCCCGGCGACCTGTTCACCCCCACCTTCGCCAGCAGTCGCATGGTGGGCTGGACCGCTGCCATCTGCGAGCAGGCCGCCCACAACCGCTTGATCCGGCCCTCTGCTGTCTACGTCGGCCCCTCCCCGCCTCGTCCGCTGCCGGACGGCTACGGCTACAGCTGAGGGCGGGTCCGGACAAGCAGGGCGGGCGGGCCAACTGAGCAGCCCGCCCGCTCCTGGGGGAGGATGTCCAAGCGGCCAGCGCCGCTCCGTCGATCAGTCGCTGGCCTGGAAGCCCAGGTCCAGGATCCCCACCGCCACCGGCTGGTCGTGGTATTGGCGACCGACCACCGCCACCACCTCGCCAGCTGGCAGGGAGGATGGGCTTTCCGCGACCGGCTTGACACCGTGGCCCTGATACTTCCAGGCCCTGGTGCGGCTGGCCAGGTTGAGCGTGATCTCGGTGCCGTCCGGCTCCTTGATCACGATCTGGCCCTGGTTGAGGTTGCCGCCCGTGGAGCTGTCCGAGACCACCTCGCCGGACGCACTGTGGCGGCGCAACCAGCGCAGTCCGGGATGAGCCGAGGTTGCGCCGGGGCTCGCCGAACTGCTGGCGCTGGCGGCAGCACTGGGAGTGGCGCTCGTGCTGAGGCCGGCCGCAGAGACCATGGTCACTCCTCCGGACGCGCCCATTGCCATCCCTACTGCGATCGCCATCCCCCTTGACATGAGCTTGTGCATTTCCTGCCTCCTGACCGGGTCACCCCGTTGGGATGGTCCCTCGTCTGCCTCGTTGCCCTGAGCCTAGGTTCCAGTTCGGCCTGGCACCTGAGACTGGACTGAGAGGACCACCGGTGGGTTCTCTTCCCCCGGCCGAGCCCAGCCAGCACCCGCTGCGAGCCGGGGCCGGGCCGATGGGCGTCGGTCGGGGGAGTCCTGTCTGCGGGCCGAATGTCGAGCTGCTGCCCGTGGTCACCCGTGAGGCTTAGGCGGCGGAGGCCCAGGGCCGCACCCAGCCTTGCAGGGGCCCCAGGCCGTGGTGATTCGTCGAGGACGACGGCGGGCATCGGAACCGGTGGCAGGCTGGCGAGAGCAAAGAGCGACATGGCGCAGCGCCGGCCCGGGCGCCGTCGGCGCCCTGGTTCCGCGCTGCTGCGAGACAACTGCTCCTGGGCAGCAGCGCCCTGCTGGCGACCGCTGGCGGGCTACCCCGGGGCCCTGAGCTGCCCGGGACCTGCCCCGATCCTTCTAGCTCCACTCCTCCTGGAGAGACCGGAACTGCTCGCGGCTCAGCCGCAGGTCGCTCTCTCCCAGGTCACGCAGCGGGGTCGCCGGTAGGCGCTCCCGGTTGCAGAGGTCGACTGCGCCAGGGTTGAAATACAGCAAGCCAGTCACGACCTCCTTGCTGCGGCGACCCTCATCCAGCACCCGAAGTGCCTCCAGCCGGTCTTCAGGATCATGATCGTGACCCAGCTTGCGCAGCCGCAGGTGGGAGCCGTCGTGCAGCTCAACCTCGGTGGAGGTGCCCTCTGCGTAGTCGACCTGGATCTCCGGCTGCTGGGGGATGAAGTCCAGCTCCTGGAGGACCAGGTCGTGCTCCTTGACGTAGCGGTAGCTCTTGGTCGAGCCCTCATGATCGTTGAAGGTGACGCAGGGGCTGATCACGTCGAGCACCGCCGTGCCCTGGTGGGAGATGGCGGCCTCGAGCAGGGGCACCAGTTGCTGGCCGTCGCCAGAGAAACTCCGAGCCACGAACGACGCGCCCAACTGCACCGCCAGTCCGGCGATGTCGATCGTCTCCAGCTGGTTGACTGTCCCGTTCCGTAGCATCGAGCCGATGTCGGCAGTGGCCGAGAACTGGCCCTTGGTCAGGCCGTAGACACCGTTGTTCTCGACCACATACGTGCAATCCACGTTGCGACGGAGGAGATGACAGAACTGGCCCAGACCGATGCTGGCGGTGTCGCCATCGCCACTGATCCCGAAGAGCAGAAGCTGGCGGTCGGCGAGCGCCGCCCCGGTGGTCACCGCGGGCATCCGGCCATGCACGGCGTTGAAGGCGTGAGCCCGCTCCGCGAAGTAGGCGGTGGCCTTGGAGGAGCAGCCGATTCCACTCATCTTGGCCAGGCGGTAGGGGTCGACGCCATGTTGGTAGAGCGCCTTGATCACGTGGTTGGTGATCGAGTTGTGCCCGCAGCCGGCACATAGCGTGGTCGCCAGCCCCTTGTAGTCGTCGCGGCTCAGACCCAGTGCATTGACCTTGGTGGCGACCGTTGCCATCAGCGGGCCGCCCCCACCGCCACGGGTGTCGTCCCGGCGTGAGCGCCTACGACGCGCTGCTCCCTCTCCAGGATCGCGGCCACCACATCAGCTGCAAAAACGGGCCAGCCGTCGTAGTGGCGGACCGATCGCAACTTGCCGGCCAGTTCGGCACCGAGCTCGACCTGGAGGATCTGGTGCAGCTGCCCGTCGCGGTTCTGCTCCACCACGTAGGTGCGCCGGTGGCGAGCGACGAACTCTGCCACCTCCGGGACGGTGGGGAGCGCCCGCAGCCGCAGGTAGTCCGTCGGTAGTCCCTCGCCAGCCAGCAGCTGGCGGGCCTCGGCCACGGCGTGGTGGGAGCTTCCGTAGGCAAGGATCGCCAGCGCCTGCCCGGACTCCTGCAGCTGCGGCTCCGGAAGTAGCACCTTGGCGTTCTCCAGCTTGCGGGCCAGCCGGTCCATGACGCGGGTGTAGGTCTCCGCGCTCTCGGTGTACTGGGCCGCCTCGTCGTGGCCGGAGCCTCGGGCGAAGTAGGCGGCCAGCGGGTGTTCCGTGCCGGGCAGAGTTCTCCAGGTGATGCCGTCACCGTCCACGTCCCGGTAGCGCTCGAACCGCTTCAGGCGGTCTAGGTCGGCCTTGTGGAGCACCTTGCCGCGTTCGAAGGGCCGCTCCGGGTAGACGAGCGGATCGGTCATCCAGAGGTTCATCCCCAGGTCCAGATCGGAGAGGAGGAAGACCGGGGTCTGAAGCTGGTCGGCCAGGTCGAAGGCGCGTTGCATGAACTCGTAGCACTCTCGGACCGTGCCGGGGAGGAGCACCGGATGACGGGTGTCTCCGTGGGAGAGCGTGTAGGTGAAGCTGAGGTCGCCCTGACTGGTCCTGGTGGGAAGTCCGGTGGAGGGCCCCAGGCGCTGGACATCGACGAAGACGCCGGGGACCTCGGCGTAGTAGCCGAGCCCCACGAACTCCGCCATCAGGGAGATCCCCGGGCTGGAAGTGGTGGTCATCGCCCGGGCTCCGGCCCAACCGGCTCCGAGCACCATCCCGGCGGCACTGAGTTCGTCCTCGGCTTGAATGGTGGCGACCCGTCGCTCCCCGGTCTCAGGGTCGGTGCGATAGCGGTCGGAGAAGGCGATGAGGTACTCGGCCAGAGAGGAACTGGGCGTGATCGGGTACCAGGCCAGCACGCTGCAGCCACCCATGATCGCCCCCAGGGCGGCGGCCTCATTGCCGCCCAAGAGGAGTTGCCCGCGGGTCCCCTCCTCGGGCAGCAGGCGGAGATCGTCGGTGCGGGTCAGGTGCGTCCGGAAGTACTCGCGGCCGAGCTCGATGGCGTCGCGGTTGGCAGGGATGGACCGGGGCTTGCCCCGGAATTGGTGGGCCAGCGCCTTCTCCAGGGCCGCACTCGGGATCCCCAAGATCTCGGCCGCCACCCCCACGTAGATCATGTTGGTCAGGTACTTGCGGAGGTCGGGGTTGGGGACCGACTCCTTGGCGAGCCGGGCGAAGGGCACCGGGTAAAGGTGACGGGGTGCGCCCTCCGCCGCCTCCGGGGTCCCGAAGGCCTCCTCGAACACCAGCACCCCACCCGGCTCCAGCTGGGCGACGTCGGCCACGAAGGTCGCCCGGTTCAGCGCCACCAGGAGGTCGGCGCGGCGGCGGCCAGCGCGGTGGCCAGCGGAGTTGGCTCGGAGGTAGAACCAGGTGGGGAGACCCTCGATGTTGGAGGGGAAGAGGCTCTTGGGAGCGACTGGGATGCCCATGGCAAACACCGCTCGGGTCAGCACCAGGTTGGCCGACTGGCTGCCCGATCCGTTCACGGTCGAGATCACGAAGTTGAGATCGACGGGATTCTGCTCCGCCACAATGTCCTCCCGATTGCCGAGCCCTTTCGGCTGGACCGGACCTCATCGTAGCTGCTTCCCGTATCGGGGACTCCGGCCCCGGTCCGGCTCCGGGCCCGGCCGCCGGGGATCGCCCCTGCCGGGTTCCTCTCAGCGGAGGGAGGGTCTCAGCAAGGGAGCGGCGTTGTCACCGGCGGGGGCGGCAAGGACCCTGGGACAGCCGTCCTAGAGGACGGTGCCGCTGATTCGCTCCGGGATGATGCGCACGGTGACGCGCTTCTCACCGAGCGGCAACGGGTAGTCGGGGTTGCCGGTGTACTTCTGGTTGAGCGCGTTGATCAGCTCGGTGGCTCCCCCATCGACCAGTTGGGCCCGCCCCCGGATCGCCAGCCAGCGGTAGATGTCGGACTCGTCGGCGATCGAGATGGCCACCCGCGGATCGCGGGCCAGGTTGCGCTCCTTGACCCGGCCCCGGGCGGTGTTGATCAAGACCGCCTTCCCATCGGTGTCGACCCAGATCGGGGTCACGTGGGGGGAGCCGTCACCGAGCAACGTCACCACGTGGGCGATGTGCTTCTCGCGAAGGAACTCCACCTGGGTGGCGCTGAGCTCTGCGGCCATCACCCACCAAGATACCGAGTCGCCACCCCCGACCTGCGAGCATGGGCCGATGGCGGGCCGGATCCTCGTGGGCACCTGCAACTGGAGTGACCACCAGCACTTCTATCCGCCGGGACTTCCGGCCGGAGAGCGGCTCGCCTACTACGCCCGATTCTTCCCCCTGGTGGAGGTGGACAGCACCTACTACGGAATCCCCCCGCCCCGGCGCACCGCGGCGTGGGCGGAGGTCACTCCCGAGGGCTTCCTCTTCAACGTCAAGGCATACCGGTCGATGACCTATCACGAGCGCGAGGGTGGCCGACCTCGAGAGCCGACCGATGGGGAGCTGGCAGACTTCGACGCCTGCCTCTCGCCGCTCCGCGCGAGCGGCAAGCTGCGGGCGCTTCACTTCCAGTTCCCGCCCTGGTTCGGAGCCTCCCCGCTCAATTTGGACCGGCTGGCCCGGCTCCGCGAGCGTCACACCGAGGAGCTCCTGATCGTGGAGCTGCGCAATCGCAGCTGGGCCGACCCGGAGCGCTGGGGCCAGCTCTGCGACCTGCTCAGCGAGTCCCGGATCTCGGTGTGCGTCGTCGATGAGCCCCAGCTCGGCTCGGGCTCTTTCCCCCGCCTGGTCGAGGTCACCGACCGGCGGCTGGCCGTGGTCCGCTTCCATGGCCGCAATCGGGGGAGCTGGTACCTCCGCGGCGAGAGCTCGAGGGACCGCTTCAACTACCTCTACACCAGGGAGGAGCTCGGAGAGTGGCGGTCGGACATCGGCCGGCTCAGCGCCGAGGCCGAGGAGCTGCACCTTCTCTTCAACAACAACCGGTCCAACTACGCGGTGCTCAACGGCCTCCAGATGGCCGAGCTCCTCGAGTTGGGCCTGCCCTCTTCTCAGGATGACCGGGTGGCGGAGCGCCCCCGGGCACCCGGTGAACCTGAGCTGCCCCTGGGGCCCGCGGACTAAGGTGAGCCTCGACCTCAATCCTGAGCACCTGCTCCATGCCTATGGGTACGCCGCGGTCTTCGCCGGCCCTCTGGTCGAGAGCACGGGGATTCCCTTCCCGGGGGAGGCCATCCTGCTCGCCGCGGCGGTCTACTCCGCCACCACGGGGAGGCTCAGCCTGGAGGGGGTGGTGGTGGCCGCCGCGGCCGGAGCGATCCTGGGTGACAACTTCGGCTACGCCATCGGTCGGCTCGTCGGCCATGAGCTGCTGGAGCGTTTCGGCGGCCGGCTGGGGCTCGACGCACGCCGGCTGACGCTGCTGCACCGGTTCTTCGTGCGCCGCGGCTCGCTGGCGGTGCTGGTGGCCCGTTTCATCGCCGTTCTGCGCACCTTCGGGGCCCTGGTGGCGGGCGCCGCCGAGATGCCCTACCGCCAGTTCCTGCTCTTCAACGCTCTGGGCGGGGCCGCCTGGGCCACCGCCTATGGACTCCTGGGCTTCGAGCTGGGCAAGGCCTACAACCGTCTCGGGGGCACCGTGAGGGGAGCTGGCGCGGTGGCTGGGATCGTCCTGCTGGTGCTGCTGGTTGTGGGTCTGGTGGTCGCGCGCAGGCAACTGGAGCGCTGGGCCGTCGGCGGCCCGGAGGAGAGCCCTTCGGAACTCTCCTAAGCGGCCTTGCCGCGGATGCGCGAACCCAGCAGGCGGCCGGCGACCTGGGTGGCGGCCCGGGCCCATGAGTACTGGAAAAGGTCGGCGACCCGGCGCAGCGCCAGCACTTCGTCGTCCCCCAGCTCGATCTGCGCCGCCTCGACGTTGGACTCCAGCTGGGCGACGGACTTAGCCCCGGGTATGGCGATCACCCGGGGGTGGGAGATGACGTAGGCAAGGGCCGCCTGGGAGGAGGTGCAGTGGTGTGCATCGGCCACCTCGAGCAGCAGCTTCAGCACCGGCTCGGCGGCGTCGAGCGCGATGTCGGTGAACATGGTGTTGGCCCGGCGCAGGTCGCGGGGGGCGTTGCCGGAGTGATAGCGGCCGCTGAGGATGCCCTGAGCCAGCGGACTGTAGGCGAAGACCAGTCGCGAGTGCTGCTGGGCGTAGTCGAGGAGCCCCTCCTCGGGCTTGCGCTGCAGCAGGTTGTAGCGAACCTGGTTGGAGAGCACGGCCTGGCCCAGACAGCGCTCGGCTGAGATCCAGCCCTTGAGCGAGAAGTTGCTGACCCCGGCGTGCCGGCTCCAGCCCGAGGCGAGGATTCGACGCATCCCCTCCATCTGCCGGCTCAGCGGCACCGCCGGGTTGGGCCAGTGAATCTGGTAGAGGTCCACCAGCGGCACCTGGAGCCGCTCCAGGCTGCGTTCGCAGTGGGCGACCATCACGTTGGGCAGCGGCACGATGGGCAGGAATTTGGTAGCCAGGAAGCGGTCCCGGTCCCAGTCGTGCAGGGCGTCCCCGACCAGGGTCTCACTGCGGCCCGATCCATACAGCTCGGCGGTGTCGAAAACGGTCACCCCGAGCTCCAGCGCCCGGCGCAGCACCGCCAGGGAGTCCTCCAGGGAGTACTCGCTGCCGTAGCCCCACTCCTTGGCGCCGAACTGCCAGCAGCCCAGGCCCACCACGGACAGCTGTTGGCCGTCCAGATCGATGAAGCGCACGCGCGCATTATGCGTGGGGCCCGTGAGCCGCGGGTGGATGATAGGCTCCGCGGGCGACGGCAGGCGGCGGGATAGCGAGTGAGGAAGGTCATGGGCGCCGCGGTGCTGGCCTGCGTTCTGGGGGCGGCCTTCTCGGTGGTGGTGTGGCGGCGCTGGTGGCGCACTCGGAAGCCTGCCTTCGCCGCCTGGGGCACAGGGCTGGCGATCTTCTCGGCAGCCGCCCTGACCCAGGCTCTGGGGGAGGCCTTCGGCTTCTCGGTGCCGCTCTTCCGGGCCTTCTACCTCCTCGGTGGGGTGCTCGGAGTGATCTACCTCGCCCTGGGGACGGTCTTCCTGCTGGGGCCGGTCCGAGTGGGCCGGGCCTGCGGCGCAGTCCTGGTAGCTCTCACCCTGGTCCTCGCGGTGGATGCCGCGTTGGTGCCGGTCGACTCCGCCAAGCTGGCCACCAGCCGAGGGATCCTGGGCGGGGCGCTGGCCGGGCACGGGACGCCGCTCTTCGTGGCGGCGGTCTCATTCAACATCGTGGGCACGGTGGTCCTGGTCGGCGGCTCAGCCTACTCGGCCTTCCGATTCATGCAGTCTCGGGCCGGTGCCGACCGGGTCGTCTGCAGCGTGCTGCTGACCGTGGGAGCCCTGATCGTGGCCGCCGGATTCTCCGCCGCCAAGACCGTGGGTGGCAGCCTCACCGAGCTCGGCGTCGCCGAGGCGGTCGGGATGGCAGCCATGTTCGCCGGCTTTCTCAGCCTGGGTCGGGTGGGTTCCCCGGCCGGGGGGGAGCGGCCGCCGGTGGTGACTTCAGCGCCCAAGGACTAGCGCTCCTGACCCGATAATCGGAAGCTGGTCCCAGTCGCCGGAGCGGCTGGGCCTGACACCAGTTCAGCGGGAGGGTTGAGCCACCGTGAAGTACGTCCATCTGGGTAGGTCAGGGCTGATGGTCAGCCAGCTCTGCCTCGGCACCATGAACTTCGGTCCCATCACCTCCGAGGCGGAGGCCCACCGGATCATGGACCGAGCCCTGGAGCTGGGGATCAACTTCTTCGACAGCGCCAACGTGTACGGCCGCTCAGTCCGGATGGGGCTCACCGAGGAGATTCTCGGGCGCTGGTTCGCCCGGGGCGGAGAGCGCCGCCACAAGGTGGTTCTCGCCACCAAGCTCTACGGAGAGACCAGCGGCTGGCCCAACGACGGGCGCCTCTCAGCTCGCAACATCCGCCTGGCCTGCGAGGCCTCGCTGACCCGGCTCCAGACCGACCACATCGACCTCTACCAGATGCACCACGTCGACCGGGAGACCCCCTGGGAGGAGGTCTGGGAGGCCTTCGAGACGCTGCGCCAGCAGGGCAAGGTGATCTACGCGGGCTCCTCCAACTTCGCCGGCTGGCACATAGCCAAGGCCCAGGAGCGGGCGCGCGACCGTCACTATCTGGGGCTGATCAGCGAGCAGTCGATCTACAACCTGCTTCGCCGCGAGGTGGAGTTGGAGGTTCTGCCAGCCTGCCGCGACTACGGCCTGGGGCTGATCCCTTGGAGCCCTTTGGCATCTGGAATCCTGGGAGGAGCTCTGCGAGAATTGGGTGAGGGCCGCCGCTCCGAGCCCCACAACCGGGCCCGGGTCGAGCGTCACCGCCAGCAGCTCGAAGACTATGAGTCGCTGTGCTCGGAGCTGGGCGAGGCTCCGGCCGGCGTGGGCCTGGCCTGGTTGCTGCACCAGGAGGGAGTGGCGGCGCCGATCATCGGACCCCGGACCGTGGAGCAGCTCGAGGGCGCGATCCGGGCCACCGAGATCCGGCTCCGAAAGCGGGATCTCGACCGGCTCGACCAGCTCTTCCCCGGGCCGGGCGGCGCCGCCCCCGAGGCCTACGCGTGGTGAACCGGCCCCGGCTGGGGCTTTCCCCGATCTGAGCCGACCGCCAGCGGCGGCGTCCAGCTGGACGGTCGCCGTTGCATGCCGTCAAGGCTTGCACCACAACCTTCACCGGCTCGTAGCAGGCCCTGGTGAGGGTTGCCACCACAGTCGACCGTGAACCTGTCTATCGCACGGCTCAGCCCGCGCGCCCACCGGGAGACGGATGCCCACAGCCAGCCCGACGTCCCAGCCGTGGCGCGGACGGTTCGGGCCGCCGCCGGCGCTCCTGGCGGCTGTGCAGTGGATGCTGCTCGGGCTCGCCCTCGTCGGGCTGGCGCTCGCCGCCGTGATCATCGGAGTCTTCTCCGGGGCCGACCCCCGCGCGCGCGCCTGCGCCTTGGTCGCCATCGGCTGGCTGGCCTGGTGGCTGGCCTCGGGCTACCGTGAGGGCCGGTTTCCCTTCTGGAAGGACCTGCTGGCGCTGGTGGCACTGTTCGTGGCCGGGGTGGGGGCTGGCAACTGGGAGGGATCGCTGGCGGTGCTCTCCGCAGCCGTCTACCTCCGGGCCTTCTATGCCACCCCGAAGGGCTCGATCGCGGTGGTGGTTGGCTTCATCACCGTCAACATCTCCGCCCTGGTGGTGGTCGCCGACCACGATCACGCCACAGTGTCCCTGGAACACGCCGTCGTCGGCAGCCTGGCCCTGGCCATGGCGGCGGCGGTCGTACAGGTGATGCGAACCGCCGTCGCCCGCCGCCAGCTGGCCCAGCGTCGGGAGAGGAGCCTGCGCCAGGCGGCCATCGAGCTGGTGGCCGCAGGCACTCCCACCGCCGTGTACCGAGCGGTTCGCCGGATGGCGGCGGAGCTGGTCGGGGATGCCGGCCGAGTTCAGGTCTCGCTGGCGATGCTCGATGGGCCCAAGCTGCGGGTCATCTCCACAGACCGGTCCGCGGACGGGGCCACCCGCGAGACCCGGGTGGAGGCCAGCTCGCTCTCCATGGAGGGGGTGGAGGCCATGCTGGGGGTGCGGCCGCTCGATGGCAATCCCAGCACCGAGCTCGATCTGCGGCGAACGCTGCGGCTGGCCCCGGAGCTGCCCCAGCTCCAGGTGATACCGCTGCTGAGCGAGGGCCAACCCAGCGGAGGGTTCGCCATCGCCACCGCCGAGCGGCTGCAGCGGGACCAGCAGGAGGTCATGGAGATCGTGGCCGACGAGTGCTCCCTCGCCCTCAGCCGGGCGGCGTTGTCCGAGGATCTGCGCGGCAGGGAGGGGCGATTCCGCTCGTTGGTCCAGAACTCCTCAGACCTCGTCCTGGCCATCGGGGACAACCAGGAGTTCACCTACGTGAGTCCGTCGGTGGAAGCGCTCCTGGGGGGGAAGCGCCGCTCGCAGCGCCCGCTCAGTCTGGCGACGCTGGTGCATCCCGACGATCTCGAGCGGGTACTGGCAGCGCTGGAGGAGACCCGCCAGCAGCGCGGCCACGTCAGGGCCGTTGAGTGCCGGGTCGTGCACCACGATGGGAGCTGGAGGAGCATCGATGCCTACCTCACCAACCTGCTCCACGACCCCTACGTCCGGGCGGTGGTGATCAACGGCCGCGATATCACCGAACGGCGGGCGCTGGAGGACCAGCTCCGCCATCAGGCGCTCCATGACCCGCTCACCGGGCTTGCCAACCGGGCCCTGCTCCGGGACCGGCTGGAGCACGCCCTGCGGACGCGCCGCGACGGCCGCTCGGTCCTGGGGCTGCTCTCGATCGACCTGGACGACTTCAAGGCAATCAACGACAGCTACGGCCATGCCACCGGTGATGCCGTGCTGCTGGAAGTCAGCCGCAGGATCGAGCAGTGCCTGCGCCCGGCGGACACCTTCGCCAGGATGGGCGGGGACGAGTTCGCCATCCTGGTCGAGAAGGTGGCCGGACCACGGGTGATCGAGGAGATCGCAGCCAGGGTGGGGGAGGCCCTGGACCGGCCCATCGAGATTCCCGAGACTGCGGAGGTGATCGTGAGCGCCAGCATTGGCCTGATCACCACCAGGTACGCCACTGCGGACGCGGCGGCGGTCCTCCGCGATGCCGACATCGCCGTGTACCAGGCCAAGGCCCAGGGCAAGGGCCGGGTCGTGGCGTTCCACCCCCACCTCCATGAGCAGGCAGTCCAACGGATGCACGTGGCAACCGGGCTCCGTCACGCTCTGGAGCGGGGCGAGCTGCGGCTCCACTACCAGCCCATTCTCAACGGAGTCCAGCACCGGCTGGTGGGGGTGGAGGCCCTCCTGCGCTGGAAGGATCCCGACCGGGACCTGGTGGTGCCCCCCGACGACTTCATCGAGATCGCGGAAGCCACGGGTCTGATCGTCCCGATCGGTAGATGGGTGCTCGACGAGTCCTGCCGCCAGGTGAGCATGTGGTGCCGGAGCTACCCGCACATGAAGGATCTGCGGCTGTCGGTCAACGTGTCGGCACGCCAACTGCAGCAAACCGACCTGGCCCACGACGTCCAGGGCGCGATGAGTGTCTCCGGGCTCAACCCCAGCCAGCTGATCCTCGAGGTCACGGAGAGCACCATCGTCAAGGACGTCAAGCAGGCCTCGGCCCAGCTGGCGGCGCTGCGGCTGCTGGGGGTGAGGGTGTCCATCGACGACTTCGGCACCGGCCAATCCTCCCTGGCCCAGCTCCAGCACCTTCCTGTCGACGAGCTCAAGATCGATCGGTCCTTCATGGAGAAGCTCACCGATGGGCCCGCCGGTGCCGCCGTGGCCGAGAGCGTGGTCAAGCTGGGCCGGGCGCTCTCCCTGGCGGTGGTGGTTGAGGGGGTGGAGACCGCCGAGCAGGTCGCCCTGCTGGAGGAGATCAGCAGCGACCCGATGCTGCAGGGCTTCTTCTTCGCCGAGCCCCTGACGCCGCCGGATCTGGAGCGGTTGATCGCCGCCGAGGAGGAGGCCCGGCTGGCGGATCGCTCCCATTCCCTGATCGCGGCCGGGCGCCATCCCAGTGCCGCCGCAACGGACGGTGCTGTGACGCCGGTCGGCCCCCGCGGTTCGGTGACGGCCAGGCGTCGCGCGCGCCAGCAGCGGGCGAGCTGAGCCCGTCCGCGGCCACGCCCCTGGAACTGGGTCCATTTCGGAACGATGCCGGTTATCCTCCGGAGCCAGAGGCTTCTCCGCGCTGAGGCTGGACGAGACTTGGGGCACCCGTGCCGGCCTTCCCGCCCACGGCCATCCCCCGACGCGGCGCTCCCGGTGCTGCCCGTGGCCGATGCAGGCTGGCTGGGGAGCTCGCTCCGAGTGGCGGGGTCAACCGCCCTGGCGCGGACCGCCATCTTGGACCCCAGTCTCTCGGGACCGCGCTGGACCTTCCTGACCCCTCCCGGGTTCCTGCTCGGAGCGAGCCTGGGACTCTGGGCCCACCTGCCCAGCCACTCCCGTCTCGCCCCCGCCTGGGTTTCGGGGCTGGGCTGGTGGCCCGCTGCTGGGCCATGGCAAAGGTCGTGTACACATGCTTGGTACTCAATTGACGGGGACCGCTGCGCTACCCCATGGCGATGCTGTGGCTCAGCCCGGCGATCTGTCTGGGCGCCCGGGGTCGCAGCCGGAAGACGAGCTCCGGCGCGGCTGAAGCCCCAGCTCCAAGGGCGCCGGTGGGCGCTACCGGGTAGGGGCGCGCCGGGCGCCGGCGCCGGCTCCAAAGCGCGACAGGAACACCAGCCAAAGCGCCGCCGAAGCCACCGCCAGCGCGGCCACCTCCATCGCTCCCCTGGAGCCGACCGCCCCCAGCAGCGCCCCGCCGCAGACGGCTCCCACCGCGGCCGACCCGCTTCCCACTGCGAAGTAGGCGGCAAACGCCCGGCCGAGGGTGCCGGCGGGGGCCCGTCGCTGGACCAGGACCCGGGCCGAGTTCATCTCCAATCCGTTGCCGAAGCCGCCTACCAGGTAGGCCAGGACCGCCGGCCCCAGTCCTGGGCTGATCCCCGCGCCGGCCAGCCCGACCGCGGCCAGAGCGGCACCCAGGCCCGTGAGCAGCAGGGGGCGCCTTCCCAGGAGCCGCGGAACCGAAAGGGTGCCCAGCACCAGGCCGCCTCCCCAAGCGGCCACCAGCGCTCCATACCCCAGCGGTCCGGAGTGGAACGCCCGGGTGGCGAGGAACACCTCGGCCACCACGGCCACGTTGACAAAGGACACCACCAGCGCCACCGGCGGCATGAGGCGGCGCAGCATCCCGTCGTCGACCAGCAGTCTGGCGCCGGCGGCCAGCTCGGCGCCCCAACTCCCGTCCCTCGACCTGGGTTGGGGGTGTCTTCTGGCCCGCACCAGCCTCAGCCCCCCGGCCAGAAGGAGAAGGGCGCCGGCATCCACCAGCAGCGGCGTGCGGGTACCCCAGGCCAAGACCAGACCGGCGCCGAGGAGCGGGCCCAAGGTGGCGCCGGCCCACTGGGAGGCCTGGATCCTGGTGAGGGAGCGCGCCTCGTTCCGAGCGGCCGGTCCCTGCTCGCCTCCCAGCGATCCCGCGATCGCGAGCATCCCCGGCGCACTGGCCGCCGTCGTCGCCCCCAGTACGGCTGCCAGCGCCAGTACCCAGCCCACCCCGGGGGCCAGTGCCAGCCCTACGTCCGCGGCCGCCCCCAGGACCGCCAGCTGACGCATGACCCCGACCGTCTCGACCCGGTCGAGGAGGAGACCGGTGAATGGGGCCAGCAGCACAGCCGGCGCGGTGCCGGCCAGCCAGAGGCCGGCGACCGCCCAGCTGGAGCCGGTGGCGCTGAGCCGCAAGGCGAGCGCCAGCAGGGCCACTCCACCGGTGGTGGAGGTGGCCAGCGACGCGCCTACCACCAGCGTCAGGTCACTGGGGCGCCAACCGAGTTGGGGCATGCGTCTCCCTGGGAACCGATTCATGCGGATCGCCCACCCAGAAGCGGAGGGCGAGAGTCCCGGGCGGCGGTGGACACCCGCCGACCCCGGCTCAGGTCAGCTGGGCGACGGCGCGGCTCCGGCCGCCAATCAACACTGCCGAGATGAGGAACTCACACGCCGGGGCCAGTATAGGCCCTGTCCGGGGCTGCCTCTAGCGCCTCTGGCGCCGTTTCCGAGTAGCCTCAGTTGCCCCAGCCGCGAACTCCACCAGTGCTCTCGGGACCGGGGCCGGGCGCCCGTCGCGCTCCCTCACCCAGACCCACTCGGTGAAGATCTCGGCGACCGGTTCCCCGGTGCGCTGCTGGACGATGGTGGTTCGGCGCTGCCCCCGTGCTCCCCGCACCAACTCCACCCGCACGGTGAGTTCGAGTTCATCACCGAAGCGGGCTGGGCTCAGATAGGTGATCTCCTGCCGCCGGATCACCCAGCTGCCTCCCTGCCGGGCGGACCAGTCCTGGCCGAAGCCGCTCAGCTCAGAGTGGCGGGCGGCCAGCTCCTCCGCGTAGTTGAGGTAGACGGCATTGTTGACGTGTCCGTTGTGATCGACCTCGTACTGGCGCACCGACCAGTGGGCGGTGAAGGTGAGAGGGTCCGGCGCCATCCGGCAATTATCGGATTCCGTCGATCGCGGCCCGCGAGCGGGCCACGCTTCCCTTCCCACCATGGCCCGTATACTGGCCTCTGGGAGAGTCCCTCCCAGCTAGGGGTGCGCCGGCAGGGCGCTGAGAGGCAAATCGCCAACCCTGATGACCGGATCTGGTTAGTACCAGCGTCGGGAAGCCTCGACCTGCCGAGCCTCCGAGGGTGTGCCGCGGTCGTAGGGGACGATGGGAGTGGAAGGTCTGCACCGGGAGGGTCGGCCGCGGTCCAGCTCAGCTGACCGCCGGCGATCGGCGCTCACCACCGATGACGAGTTCCTCCGCATCGAGCTGCGCGGCCTGGAGCCGGTCCCGGCGGACCGCCGCCACGGGCGGCCTCGCGAGCTCTTCTTCATCTGGGCCGGGGCGCTCGCGGACTTCTTCTCCCTGTTCGCCGGCGCGCTCCTCATCTCATCCGCGGGGCTGGGCTTCGGGGATGCCGCTCTGGTGCTCATCGCCGGGGCGGCGGCCGGGGCGGCGTTCCTGGGGCTGCTCAGCGTCACCGGGGTTCGCTCCGGGGCTCCGCAGATAGTCCAGTCTCGAATGGTGTTCGGACGGAGGGGAGCGGCCGTGGGCGGCCTGCTGACGATGCTGATCGCGATCGGGTGGTTCGCCTACGACTGCGCAATCGCCGTCACCACGACCAAGGCGCTGCCGATCCTCCACCACAGCCCCGCAGTGGTCGAGCCGCTGCTGCTGGTGGCCATGGCGGGGGCCTCCTCCCTGGTCGCGGTCTACGGGCACCGCACCATCTCGGTCTTCCAGCACCTCCAGGTGCCGGCCTTCCTGGTGGTCTGCTCCGCCCTGGCCCTGTTCACCTTCCATCGCTGGGACCTGCTCCTGCAGAGCAGGCTGGCCCCGGGCGCCCACCTGGCGGCTCTGGCCCTGGGATTCACCCTCACCTTCGCCCTGATCGTCTCCTGGGTCACCTATGCCGCCGACTACTCGCGCTACTTGCCGGCCGACTCCTCGGCGGCCCGGGTGGCGTGGGCCAGCGGCGGTGGCAGCGCCGTCAGCCTGGTGCTCTGCGGGCTGTTGGGGGCGGCGATTCAGACCATCGACCCGAGTGGGCTCCTGCCCAACCTGATCGTCGCCGCTGTCCCGCTCTGGTTTGCCTCCCTGTTCGCCGCGTTCATCATCCTGGCTGAGCTCAGCTCCAACTACCTCAACGTCTACTCGGCCGCCCTCTGCGCCCTGGCGATCGGGATCCGGCTCCGGCGCTGGCTCGCCGCCACCGCGGCGGGAGTGCTGGGCGGCCTGCTGGCGGCTCTGGTGCTCTTCGCTGGCGTGGGCTTCCAGGGCAATTACGTCGACTTCCTGACCATCACCTACGTCTGGTTCCCCGCCTGGGGCCTGCTGGTGATCCTGGACTCGCTGGGTCGGCGCCGGGAGGCCGACCCCGCCGCCCTGGTGTCTCCGCGAGGCTACTGGTACCGGGGCGGGGTGCGCTGGCCGATCCTCGCCGCCTTCGCCTGTGGCACCCTGGCCACCCTGCTCTTCTTCAACGAGCCGCCGCCACCGGGGGAGTGGGGATTCGTCTCCCCGCTGGCCCAGCACCTGTTCGCAGGCCAGCCAGCCGACATCTCGGGTTGGGTCGGCGTGCTGGTGACCTTCCTCGCCTACCTCGCCTGCCGGCGCTGGGAGACCAGGGGCGAGAGGGCAGCGGGCGAGGGGGCCCTGGCACCGAGGGCGGTCCTTTGAGCCGCCGAGGCTCGGTTCCGCCGATTGCGGCCACCATCGCCACCACCGACTCCGGGGGTGGCGCCGGCATCCCGGCCGACCTCAAGGCGTTCTCCGCGTGCGGCGTTTACGGGGTCAGCGTGGCGGTGGCCCTGACCGCTCAGAACACCCTGGGGGTGCGGGCGGTCCACCCGCTGCCGCTGAGTTTCGTCCACGAGCAGTTCGAGGTGCTGGACCAGGACCTCCGTCCACTGGCGGTGAAGACCGGGATGCTCTTCTCAGTCCGGCACATCCACAAGGTGTGCTCGGAACTCCGCCAGCGGGCCTGGGGGCCGCTGGTGGTCGACCCGGTGATGGTGGCCAAGAGCGGGGACCGTCTCCTGGAGGAAGGTGCCCTCGAGACCATGCGCCGGGAGCTGCTGCCGCTGGCCCTGGTGGTGACCCCCAACTGGCCCGAGGCGGCCGCTTTGTCCGGCCTGCCGGTCGAAAGCGAGAGCGACGCCGTCCGGGCCGGGCGGAGCATCGCCGAGCTGGGCCCCCGGTTCGTCGTGGTCAAGGGTGGTCACTCGCCCAACGAGCCGGTGGACCTCGTCGTTCACGGACCGGCTGTCACCCGGCTGGTCGCGAGCCGGGTGCAGAGCCGCCACACTCACGGCACCGGCTGCACCTTCTCGGCGGCGATCACGGCCCACCTGGCGAGGGGGATCGAGACGATCGAGGCGGTCCGACTGGCCAAGGAATACGTGACCGCCGCGATCATCAACGCCCCGGGATTGGGCGCTGGACATGGGCCTCTGGAGCACTTTCCCGAGGGCTGGCCCCGGCGCCCTCTCTGAGCAGGCCCCGGTCGCTGGCCTCACGCTCACCTTTGGCAGTGGTTTCGGGCGTGCTGCTGGGTACACTCAGGGCGGATAGCAGACAGGAGGAGCCGCCATGAAATTTCGCCATCGGCAGCGACCGATCGAGCGGCTGGGAGCTACCGCTGGCGATGCCGCCGGCGCGGTCGCCGAGGTCATCGGCAGCAGGGTCAAGGGCGCTGGTGACGCGGTGGTCCCTGCCCTCACGGCCGTGAGCCAGCAGGTGCCCGAGGTGGCCGGTCGGATCGCCACCCAGATTCAGCCAGTAGCTGACAGCGTCCAGAAGCGGGCGGCCGAGGTGGTGGCCATGGCCCGGGACCACTCCGCCGAGTTCAACGATATGGTGGTCCAGGCCGCCTACGAGGCCACCAAGTCACTTCCTCCCCGGGTGCGCAAGCGGGTGGAGGGCTCCCTGCGCAAGACCGGCATCGAGCCACCGCGCCGCCGTCGGAGGATCTCGCGGGCCTGGGTGGCGGCGGGGGTCCTCGCGACCGCGGGAGTCGCCTTCCTGTTCTCGGGCACGGTCCAGGACCGCGTCTACGACCTGGTCGACCGGATCCGGGGTGAGGATGAGACCGACGAGCCTTTGGGCTTTTCCCCCGGCGCTCCCAGCTCGGGCGAGGGCGACCCCGCGGGCGCCGGCGACCCGACCCCGTAGGCGGCGGCCGCCCCAGGGCCGAGGTTGATCGCCAGCCGCGCCGACCGGTGGTGGTCGCTGCGGCCCTCGGCGGGCGCCCTGGGAAGATCGGCTGGCCTCCTGGTGGTTCTGGCGGGGGCCTGTGCAGTGATGCTGCTGCCCCGGCTCTTCGGCGACCCCGGGAGCGTGGATCCCGATGTCTGGCGGCTCACCGCCTACTTTGCGGCTGTCACCGCGACGACCCTGGCGATCCCCTCGCTGCGTTCCCACGCTCCTCTCAACTTCGCGCTGCTGACGGTGACCTTCCCGTATTCCTGCTGGGCCTGGCTGGTCGGCTACGCCGGCCCCGCACCGGGGCTGATCGGAGCGCCGTATGGCCTGTCTCGGGAGGCCTGCGCCGGGCTCTCCTGGCTGGTGCTGGCGCTGCTCATGGCGGCCGCCTTCCGCTACCTGACCCCGGCGCCCTGGCCCCGGGTCCGGATCTGGGCCCGGCCCGGGTGGGGGGCGCTCGGGCTGGGGCTGGGAATCTCGCTTCTCTTCCTCGCGGTCGCCTTCGCGCTGCCCGGGCCTTTGATCGGCCGGGAGGGAGTGCCGCTGCTCTCGCTGGGCGGCTCCGCGGCGGTGGCCTACGGCATCGCCAATGCGGCCAGCGCCATCGCCCAGGAGGTCCAGTTCCGAGGCGTGCTGCTGGGGGCGCTGGAGCGGCAGGAGCCGCCCCGGGTGGCGCTCGTCACCCAGGCGCTGATCTTCGGGGTCGCGCACATCGCAATCCAGTACGAGGGCCCGGCCGCCAGCCTGGTCCCGATCGTGATCCTGCTGGGGCTGATCTGGGGCTGGATGACTCAGCGAACCGGGACGGTGCTCCCGGCGGCGCTGGCACACGTGGTGGCGGAGCTGTTCCTGGTGGCGACCATCGTGAGCGGGCTCTATGGGTACTGAGCCGTGAGGCGGGCGTGGCTGGGAGCCGCCCTGGCCGCCGCGACCCTGAGCCTGGGCGCCGCCACCGCCGGGGATGCATGCCTCGCAGCCGAGTCCTGGTGGGCGCCGGCGCCCCCTGCCGTGGCCGGGGTCACCGAGGTGGCGTCGGACCAGGGACCGGCCACCCTGGTGCTGGACCGGGGGCTCCCCGGTTGGTACAGGCCCGGCGAGGGGAGCGTCTCGACGGTAGCCGGACTGGGGGGCTCCGCCGTGACCGGTGCTGCGGTCGCGGTCGGCGCCGACAAGGGGAAGGGGGTGATCGTCTACCGCGGAGGGGCCGTGGCCTCGCTCGACCTGCTGGGCGAAGTCGCCCACCTGCCTGCGGTCGGCGGAGTCCCGGCAGCTGTGGCCCTGGGCGGGTCAGGCCCCTTGGAGCTTGCGATCGCCACCTCGAAGGGCCTCTACTTCGGACCCCTGGGTGGCCGGCTGCCGCTGGTCGCGGACGGCCCGGCGACCACGGTGCTAGCCCCTCCCCGCCCCGGGTTGGCCTGGGTGGCGCTGGTTCGGGGCCGGCTCTGGTCGCGGGCCCAGGGCGCCAGTTGGGGTCCCGCCGCTGGGGCCCCCGAGTTCGGGGCCTCGACCAAGGCCCTGGCCGAGCTGGCAGACGGGGTTGTCCTGGTGGGCCAGCGGGACGGGCTGGTGTGGCGCGGCTCCGGACGCAGCTGGGAGCGCGCCTTCCAACTGCTGCCGTACGGCGGGCTCGGCGGTGTCCCCGCCCTGGCGGCGCTGGTGGCCGACGGTCCGGCGTCCGCGTATCTCGCCACCAACGGCTTCGGCACCCTGCTGACCCCGGACGGAGGGTACACCTGGTACCGGGCGGCACCGCCCGCCGGCTCGATCTCGGTGCTGGCCGCGGTGGGGCCCGTGTTCGCCAGCCGGGCACACGGCTTCGTGGTGGCGGTCTCGCCGGGCGCGGTCTACCTGCATCGGCTCCAGGAGCTTCCGGCGCCACCGACCTACAGCCCGGGCAGCCAGGTGGCCGAGCTGGCTGGTACCGCCGCCGTCACGGTGGGCTCGGCGTTGATGGCGACCCTCCTCCTCTGGCTCTGGAGGCGCCGGCGGCCGCGTCCCTGCTTATCATCGGAGGCGGAGCCGAGGGCAGCCGTCAGGCCGTGAGTGACGAGGTGGGTCAGGGGGTGCTCCGATGAAGGCGGTGGTTATGGCTGGCGGGGAGGGTAGCCGGCTGCGCCCGCTGACCAGCCGTCGCCCCAAACCACTGGTTCCGGTGGTGGGCCGGCCCTGCATGGAGCACGTGCTCCGGTTGCTCCGTCGTCATGGGATCACCGAGGTGGTGATCACCCTCCAGTACCTGGGTGCCAGCATTCGCAACTACTTCGGTGACGGCGCCGAGTTGGGCATGCACCTCGAGTACGTGGTCGAGGACCGGCCTCTGGGCACCGCCGGGAGCGTCAAGAACGCCGCCAGTCTTCTCGACGAGACCTTCGTCGTGATCAGCGGCGATGCCCTCACCGACATCGATCTCACCCAGGCCGTGGCCTTCCACCGGGACCGCGCCGCCCAAGCCACCGTGGTGCTGGCCAGGGTGCCCAACCCGCTCGAGTACGGGGTGGTCATCACCACGCCCGATGGGAGGGTAGAGCGCTTCCTGGAGAAGCCATCCTGGGGGGAGGTCTTCAGCGACCAGGTCAACACCGGTGTCTACGTGGTCGAGCCGGCGGTGCTCGACTACTGCCCGGAGGGCGAGCCCCGCGACTGGTCGCAGGATGTCTTTCCCCAGATGCTCAGCAAGCATGACGCGCTCAGGGCCGTCGTGGGGCGGGGCTACTGGTGCGACATCGGCAGCGTCGAGAGCTACCTCCAGGCCAACTGGGACGCCCTGGAGGGCCGCGTGGACTGCGAGATCGCCGGCCAGCGCCGAGGGCCGTCCCAATGGGTCAACGAGGGCGCCTCGGTGGCAGATACCGCCCGGATCGAGGGGCCTGCCTTCATCGGCCGCGACGCGGTGATCGGCCATGAGGCGTTCCTCAACGGCCCGGTGGTCATCGACCGCTACGCCGTGGTCGACGCCGGCGCCAAGGTCAGCAGCAGTGTGGTCTGGCCCCAGGTCTACATCGGGGAGCGGAGCCGGCTGCGCCAGACCGTGGTGTGCAGCTCGGCCACCCTCAAGCCAGACGTGCTGCTTGAGGACGCCAGCGTGATTGGCGACGACTGCACCATCGGGGCCCGCACCGTGGTTGAGCAGGGGGTCCGGATCTGGCCGGGCAAGGAGATCGAGGCGGGCTCGGTGGTCCACAAGTCGGTGATCTGGGCCGGGAGCTGGCGCAGCGGCCTCTTCACCAAGGACGGGATCACCGGCATCATCAACGTGGAGCTGACCCCGGAGTGGTGCGCCCGATTGGGCGCGGCTTGGGCGGCGGGTCAGCCCCGCGGCAGCCAGCTGGCGATCTGCCGGGACCGCAGCCCTGGCTCTGCGATGATCAAGAGGGCGATGATCTCGGGGATGCTCTCGGCGGGCGCCGAGGTGGTGGACCTCTCCGAGCTGCCGGTGCCGGTGACTTGCCATTACACCCGCGAGTCCGGCGTTGCTGGCACCGTCCACGTGTTGGCGTCACCACTGGACTCGCGCTCCGCCGACATCATGGTCCTCGACGAGCGCGGTGTCGCCCTGGACCGGCGCCAGGAGCGACGGCTGGAGAACACGTTCTTTCGCGAGGACTTCCGCCGAGTTCTCCCAGGCCAGATCATCGAAATCACCGAGGCTGAGGGCGCTCTGTCCGGGTACATCCAGCACACCGTCGCGCAGCTCAACCTGGACGCGGTCAAGCGGGCTCATCCCCGGGTGCTGGTCGACTTCGGCTTCAGCAGCGCCTCGATGGTCCTGCCCCGTCTCCTCCGCGAGGCCCACGTGGAGGCGATCAACCTGCGCTCCGGTTTTGAGGAGGAGGAGGCGATGTGGCCCCAGGCCCGGGACCGGAGCCAGGAGCTGGAACAGGCCTCGGCCATCACCCGGACGGTCTCGGCCCTGCTCGGGGCTCGGCTGGATGCCTCCTCCCAGCGGCTCACCCTGATGGACGACGGGGGGGGCATCATCGGCTACGAGGAGGCCGCCTGCCTCCTGGCCCTGCTGGTCCTGCGAGCCAGGGGAAAGGGGGTGGTGGTGGCACCGGTGTCCGCGTCCCGCCGCCTGGAGCGAGTGGTGGAGCAGGGCGGCGGAAGGCTGGTCTTCACCAGGGCGGATGAAGCATCCATCGTGAGGGCCGCCAACCGCAACGAGGCGCTGCTCGCCTTCGATGAGACTGGCGGTTTCGTCTGGCCATCCCATCTGGCCGCCTACGATGCCGTGTACACCCTCCTGGCCACCGTCGAGATGCTGGTGACCACCCAGGCCCGGCTCTCCCAGCTGCGGCAGGACTTGCCCTCTGGGACCCACCTGGAGCGGTCGGTCCCCTGCCCCTGGGAGGTGAAGGGCGAGGTGATGCGCCGGATGGTGGAAGGGCACCGCGGCGACCATCTCGATCTCACCGACGGTCTCAAGGTGGGGGTCGGCGGCGGCTGGGTCTTGGTGCTACCGGACCCCGACCGGCCCAGCTACCGGGTGATCGCCTCGCAGGAGAACGAGGAGGACGCTGTCCGGGAGCTTGAGCTCTTCAGCCGGGCCGTGTCCGAGACCGTGGATCGCTGCACCAGCTCTGCGCCAGAGGTCCCGGCTCGGCCGGGCAACGAAGACGTCGGCTGGGCCGGCGACGCGGCCTACGAAGGCAGCTCAAGACCCTAGCTATACTCGCGCTCTCAGGCGGGAGTAGCTCAGTTGGTAGAGCGTCTGCTTCCCAAGCAGAAGGTCGCGGGTTCGAGACCCGTCTCCCGCTCTGCCTCAGCTGCCGGCCCAGGCCACAGTTGCCACCAAGGCTTCCGGTGCCACCACCCGAGCCACCGACCGGAGCAAGACCAATCCCGCATGCGGGGCCGCGATCGTCTCCATAGGTTGGCCGTCGAAGTCGGTCACCGTGCAGACCGTCTGCCCCTGCTCCACAGGCTGAGCCACCTCCACCGCCTGGACCAGGACCCCAGCCATCGAGCTCCTGAGATCGGCACCGCGGAGCATGGTGCAGTGAGCGCTGGGCGCAGCTCCTCCCGGATCCAAGGACCCCACGAACCGGAGTGCACCTCGCACAGCAGCCACGACTAGGTCGGAGTCCTCAGCCCGTCGGCGACCACCTCCTCCGACCTCCATGGCCAGGCCCAGCCGTCCATTGCGCGAGACTTCCCCAGAGAGTTTCCCGTCACCCGACGTGAACTGCACGTACGGCAGCCCCATGGCCACCGCCGCTCCACGAGCACGCGCGTCGAGATTGGCGTCCCCACTGGGATGCACGATGGCGAAGGGGTCAACCTCCTCCGTCCACTCACCGCCGTGAAGGTCGATAACCATCTCCGGTCGGCGCAGCAGCTCCTCCCAGAGTCGCGCTGTCAGGCGCTCCGAGAGGGTCCCCGCGGCCGATCCCGGCCAGACCCGGTTCAGATTGCGACGGTCGACCGGGTTGGCACCAGGAATCCCGCTCTGAGCGGCGAGAACATCGGCCACAAAGACGACGGTCAGGGATCCCCGTACCTCCTCGGGTGAGGTCTCCCGCCACAGGACCTGCGCCGCGTCCTGGGTGACCAGCTCGGTACCGTGAACTCCGGCCACAACCGCCACCTGGGGCCCTGGCCGCGCGCCCTGAATGACCCCGTAGGGGACAAATGTGGCAGGTTCCGGCTCCACTCCCGAGACCTCGATCCGTGCCGCCCACTTGCCAGGCACCGTCTCAATCATGTCCTCGCTCCTGTCTTCCGGGCTGTATTGCTTGGGACCGGGAGGGCCCAAAGGAATGGGGGATGGCGGTTTGCTCCACCAGTTTCCAGTCGGGAGGCGTTGAGAGGAATCGGCGCATGGAAAGTTCCGTCTTGGTCCAATTGACCAGGTAAGAACCATTGTCGCCGTGGTCGGTTCCAACCTTGTCCAAGTCAGCGATGCGATCTGACTTCGGGCCATTGACTACGCCCAGACTGTTGAAGCCACGCTTGGAATTCTCAGGCGATTGGTCAAAGAACTCACCGATCAACTGAACAAACCGTGCGGTCGAATAATCTGAGCTGCCGTTCACCCTCCGTCTCCTCCGGCGTCTGCTGTTAGCCTGCGCGTGAGGGGCGCTTGAGGCACGAGGAAGGGAGCGAGCGGGCCCGATATCTGCATCCTGCACGACCTAGGCTCCGGACCCCACTGCCGGCAGAAAGCCCAGCAGGCCCTGGCTGGCAAACGAATTGGCATTGAAGGGCACAACCATAGTTGAGATGTCCCAACTCTGGTCGCTCCAGTTCATCTGACTGACCGTGTACGAGCTGCCATCCGTGGCAACTGCGGTGATCACAGCCACGTGACCAGCGGAACTCCCCGCAAAAGGCCCGGGGCCGCTCCACACCACCAAGGCCCCGACCGAGGGAGTGGCGGCCACCGGGTCTCCCGTGCGCTCGGTATAGCTGCGCGGCAACTCATCGGCATTGCCGCTTATCGCGCTGAAGTAGGGACTGTCCCAGTTGATCTCCGCCCAGAAGGTGCACTGCCCAGGTATGCCGGTCTCCATGCACTTCCGGCCCGCCGCCCAAGCTGCATAGCATTCGGCCACGATCCTCAAATTGGCGGGATCGACCATATAGCCAATCAGGGCCGACTCCGAGGGAATGGAATGGCCCGGATACTGGTAGGTGGGCTCGGAGACCACGTCGGTGTTAGCGACATCGCCCTGGTAGGCGGCCCCACTACTGGCCCACATGGCTAGGTTATAGGTCCCGACGGTCCAAGCCGACGTGTTGAAGGTGTAGCTGGCTGAACCGGTCCAACTCTCCGCCAGCATCCAAACCGAGCTGTACCACGGTTTGTACCAGTACTCGTAGCTTATCTGTGAACCGGAGGGACACGTGGCAGCGGCATCAACGGCCACCGGCGTCCCTTGCGTGCTGGAGCTGACACTGGCCACCAAGCTCGCCGTCGTGCAGGGCAAGGCAACTCCCGACCCAGACGTTGCCTCGGGCCCAAAGTATCCGAAGACGTCGACTATCGCATCACTTGTGCCAGCATCGTTGTAGATGTTCGCGCTGCCATCAGCGTTCAGCATCGCCAGCACCAGGTTGGGGACCGTCTGGCCGGCGCCGAAGTTGAGATCGGAGGTCCCCGGGGCCGCCTGGCTGGGAAGAACGCTGAAGAAGCTGGGCGCCGTGGCGTTGGTCGACGTGAGGTTGGCAACCACGGCGCTGGCGGTTGTGCTGATTCCGGCAACTCCTGCGAACTGCTCCGCCAGATAGCTGTTCGGCTCCAGGGTTCCGGCGTCGATCCGGGTGTCGAGCAATCTCACCGGGCTCATCGGGTAGTAGAGGCCAGCGTTGCTGGGAGTGCTGGTGCCGTCGGTGAAGTAGCCCACCACGTCCACCACCAGGTCCGCCACTCCCTGGGAGTTGTAGAAGCTCACTTGGCCGGCGGTGCCCAATGGCACGATGACTCGATTGGCCACCGTGGCGCCGCTCGCCCAGTTGAGATTGGACGAGAGGGGCACGGCTATCCCCGCCGGATAGGCGGTGAGGTAGCTGTACTGGGTGGTGTCAGTCACGGTGACGTTCAGAGCCACGGCCGTCACCCCGCCGCTGGGAACACCGCCCTCCCCTCCGACCGCGACGTTCAGGCTGCCTCCCGGCGTCAGCGGGTGTCCGCTGTTGGGGTCACCGCTGCCCGCCCGAGTATCGGTGATCCTGGCCGGCGTCAGAGCAACGTAGCTTCCAGCGGTGCTGCTCCCCACGGAGACTGCGAAATAGCCTTCCAGGTCAACGACCACTTGAACTGTCCCAGTCGAGTTGTAGATCGTGACCTGGCCGTTGGTGCCCACAGCAACGACCGTCAGGTTGGCCACGGTCTCACCAGTCGAGAAGTTCAGGTTGGAGACGTTGGGAGTGCCCTCGCCGGCAGGATAGACGGTGAGGTAGCTCGCATCGCTGGGCTCGGTCACGGTGACGTTCAGCACGACCGCGGTGGCGTCGCTTGGCACTGAGTCCAGGCCCGTAACAGTCAGATTCTGGGTGGTGGCGGGACCTAGTGGATCTCCGCTCATGCGGGTGTCAAGGATTCGGTAGGGGGTCAGTGACACATACGAACTTCCCGCATCAGTCGCGGGGGTCGTGGTGAAACTGGCAGGGACCATAACCGGTGCTCCCAACACCACACCCAGACCGATGGTCACCCGGAGCAACCGGCCCACACTGCCAGACAAGCGCCCGTGCATCGCGAGATCAC
Source organism: Candidatus Dormibacteria bacterium (assembly GCA_049518775.1). Classification (GTDB taxonomy): domain Bacteria; phylum Chloroflexota; class Dormibacteria; order Aeolococcales; family Bog-877; genus Bog-877. The sequence goes on along the minus strand of JBEKRL010000012.1, from coordinate 5,251 downwards.
CCTACCACGGTGCCGCCGAAGGGGATACACGCGTCTGGGCGACGATCTCATGACCGTCGGAGAGGTCGCCAAGAGCCTCAGGCTCTCGACCACCTACGTCTGGCGGGAGATCAGGGCTGGGGCCTTGCCCACGATCCGCCTAGGGCGGTCGGTCCGGGTCGCCAGGGCCGACCTGGACGCCTGTATCAAGGCCCGGAGAGAGGGCCGCTAAGGTTCGGCCTCATGGGGTCCGATCCATTCGCTGCCGGGTACGACGAGATGGCTCGGAGAGACGCACCAGGCTCGCGCCAGCCGACTCCAGTTCAACCCGACAGTCCAAGTTCGCCGCTGGCGCTTGCCTGCGTCGCGGTAGTCGGTGCCGTCATGTCGGTGATCGGAGCGCGGGTCAGCGTCGGAGTAATGACCGAGGGCGGCCCGAGTCTCGTGGCGTTCGGCTCGATCGGGACCGCCTACCTGGTCGGTCGATCCTGGTACAGGAACCGCCAGGGGACGCACTGGTTCGAGCTGCAGCAGACCCGAGCCGCCTTTCGGACACACCTCCAGCCCGGATGCTGGTCGATGCCAGATCTGGCGGGGGAACTGCAGTCACACTTCCCGAGGGAGATGGGGCCGGTGCTGGAAGCCTGGCACCTCGCACCACCTGATGGGAGCGGACCCGCCAAGCCTGACGTCGGCCGCGCCGAGCTTTCGAGGGTCCGCGGACTGGCCTTCGACGGACTCAGCCAGATCTCGAAGGCCGAGCGGCTAACGCGGTCATGCTCGAGCTGCAAGCGGCGGGCCTCCCTACGACACCTCCCGTGGTGGGATGCAGATGTCCAGCACCCCCCGCCTGCGGTGCTCGGCTAGGCGGCGGACGCCAACATCGAGGCGAAGGGGGCGCTGAGATACCCCTGCGTAGACCATATAACAGGACACGTATGGTGGCCTGCCTGATCTCAGTAGCACAGCGCATAGCCTCGGAGACTTCCCAAGCACCACCTTCAAACCTCTCAAAGTTGGGCAGCACATGAGTCGCGGCGTCGCCACCAACCGCGATTCATTGGCGCGACGTGTCACGATGTCACCCGTGCAGATCGCCGACGGCATCTTCAAGGTCGACGGCCTGCGAATCGCCAACGTCTACCTGGTGGCAACCGAGGAAGGCCTCCTCCTGGTGGACACCGGGATGCCCAGGAACGCCAAGCGCATCTTGTCCCTCATCACCAGCATCGGGCGCAAGCCGAGCGACCTTCGCGACATCGTCCTTACGCACTGCGACATCGATCACGTCGGTAGCGTCGCCGAGCTGAAACGGCTGACCGGAGCTCGGGTCGCGATCCACGAGATCGACGCTCCTGTGCTGTCCGGGGAACAGCGGCCGCAGAAGGGCGGCCTCACCATGGTCGCTCTCTATCGCCTGCTCCGGTTCCGGCCGGTCGCCCCGGACCTGCGCCTCAGGGACCGCGACACGATCAGCGGGCTGCAGGTGAGGCATGTGCCCGGGTACACGGGGGGCAGTATCGCTCTGGTACGCGACGATGGTGTGGTGTTCTCCGGAGACGCGCTGCTAAGCGACAGGGACGGCCACGTCCTTCCGCCGGACCCACGGCTGGCCCTCGATCGGGCCCCGGCGCGCGTATCCGCCGAGATGATTACGGCGCGGCATGCCACGTTTCTGCTCCCAGGGCACGGGGCTCCAGCATCGGCTGAGTGGGGATGCGAACAAGAAGCATCGGTGTACTGCCGCCCCGCGAGATTGGCTCTGGTGATGCTCTCTATGAAGAGGGGGCGTGATGTCAAGGGCTCGGATATGCTCGATCCCGGGCCCACCCTCCCGGTCGGCAACCTCGGTTTTACCGATGGCTGGAGGCGCCCGCGTAGGCCATATAACTGGACACCCTACGGTGGCCTGCCTGATCTCAGCCGCACAGCGCATAGCCTCAGAGACTTCCCAAGCAGAAGGTCGCGGGTTCGAGACCCGTCTCCCGCTCCGCAAATTCCCGGTGACCATCTAACAGGACAACCGCAAGCGCCCAGTGGGTCGCACAGCGCTTCTGGGCCATCTGGGCCGACCTATGAGGTGGTCAACAAGGTCGAGGCTCCGGAGCGGCGGATCTCCCACTTGCCGTCGACGTAGATGTCGTGGTCGGCCTGTTAGGCGTTGAAAATCTCCTTCCCCGCCGCGGCATGGACCTCGGCGGTATCGGTGAGGCCGCCGTCGAGGTCGAACAGGCACGCTCGCACCCGTGGGGGCAGGCCCAGCTTCGGGGTGGTGCTCACCTGAGGTGGAACAGCATGCGATCCTCGGCGTTCGTGAGCCGTCACTCGGCCAACAGCTCGTCCCTGGCCCGGACCAGGGACTTCAGCTCATCCGGCCCCACCTCCGGGAGCCGAAGGTCGATCTCGTCGATGGTGTGGACCAGAAGACCGCCGACCAGCGGTCGGAGCGCGTACTTGTGGTCCGCCGGCACCACATACCACGGCGCCCACGGGGTGGAGGTGGCGCTGAGCGCCTCCTCGTAGGCGGCCCGGTATTCGTCCCAGTGCCCGCGCTCGGCCAGATCACCGGCCGAGAACTTCCAGTACTTGGTGGGGTCGTCCAGGCGCTCGAGGAATCGCTTCTTCTGCTCCTCGCGGGAGAGGTGGAGGAAGATCTTCACGATCCGGGTGCCGGTGCGGGAGAGGTGGCGCTCGAAGGCGTTGATGTCCTCGTAGCGGTGCTGCCACATGGCCTCGGTGGGCCCGTCGCCCGAGGCGTCAAGCCGGCGGTCCAGGAGCTCGGGGTGTACCCGGACCACCAGGACCTCCTCGTAGTAGGAGCGGTTGAAGATCCCGATCCGCCCCCGCCCCGGGAGCGCCTTGCTGTACCGCCAGAGGAAGTCGTGCTCGAGCTCCTCGGCGGAGGGCTGCTTGAACGCCTCGACACTGCAACCCTGCGGGTTCACCCCCGACATGACGTGCTTGATGGTCCCGTCCTTGCCGGCGGCGTCCATGGCCTGGAGGACCACCAGCAGGGCGTGGCTGTCGCTCGCCCACAGGAGCTCCTGGGACGCCGTCAGCTCGTCGACGTAGGACTGGAGGTCCTCCTCGGCCACCTCCTTGCGCTTCTTCTTGCCGACCCCCAACCAGTCAGCCGCTGTCGCCTCGGTGCTCCGCTGCTCGAGACCGGCCGGCTTCCCTGGGGTGACCCTCAGCTCCTCGATGACGGACTTGCTGAGCTTCATCTCTCGTCCACCCCATGAGCGGTGATGTCTCGCCCCGTCACCGCGCTGCGTGCCACCAGCGCAGGGCGCTGGGAGCTTCCGATACCAACGGCCGTCTGCCCACCGGCGGCAGCGGCCGGAACCGCCGATCTCCAGACCCAACCTCGACTAGGCATGGGTGCACCAATCACACCGGCGGCGGCCAGCTCTGCCCGGCTTGTCGTTGCCATTGCCCTTGATCTCCTGCCCATAGGGACAGTCGCTCCGGTCGTGATACACCGGGTCCTCGGGATCCGTGTCAGTGTGGAACGCAGCCACTCTCGCCTTCGTCCTCACCTTCGTCGCGACCGCCGCCGGCCGATCAGCGCCTGCGTCGCCGCTGGGCGCGGCTGCCCCTGCCACCAGCACGGGCTTCCCCTTCACGGCCACCTGCTTGACCGGATCGAGAATCCGATAGGCGAGCAGCTTCACCCGGTCGGTCACCAGGAACCACGCCAGCGAGTAGACCCACACCAGCACCACCCACCGCCAGCTGAGCTGCGGCATGAAGATCCCGAACAGCGCCAGGAGCGTCGCCACGGCTTCCGCCCCGGAGACGGCCAGCACCAGGATCCGCGCCGGGCGTATCGACCAGAACGGACCGCGCGTGCGCGAGAGGTAGATCGTCAGGGATCCGGCCACGGACAGCAGCAGATACATCAGCGTCTGGATATGCGCGTGGTTGAGATTGAGGACCCGGTCGCCGATGTAGAACATGCCAAACGCGGCGACGGGGCCCACAAACCCCAGCACCGAGGCCATCCCCAGCACCAGGCGCATATTCCACGCCTCGGGCTGATCCTTGTAATGGACCTGGTCATAGGCGATCGACAAGATGGAGCCGTCGTTGAGCAACGCCAGCATCACGATCATCACCGCCGTCACCGGGAAGAAGTTGAAGATCAGGATCGCCAGGGTGATGAAAAGCAGCACGCGCAGCGTCTCGGCGATGCGGTAGATGGCATAGCTGTTCATCCGCTGGACGATCCGTCGACTCTCCTTGATCGCCTCGATGATCACCGACAGACCGGGAGTGGTCAGTACGATGGACGCCGCCGCGCGCGCCGCGTCGGTCGCGCTCGATACGGCTATGCCGCAGTCCGCCTTCTTCAGCGCCGGAGCGTCATTCACTCCGTCCCCGGTCATGCCCACGATGTGGCCCCGCTTCTGGAGGACGTCCACGATATGGAACTTGTGCTCGGGGAACACCTGGGCGAAACCGTCGGCGTTCTCGATGGCCTTGGCCGCCGAAGCGCTCTCCGTGCGCTTCACGTCGCCCAGGCCGGCGGCGTCGAGAATGGAGGTGCCCATCCCCAGCGTCTTGGCAGTCTCCTGGGCGATCGCCAGTGCATCGCCCGTGACCATCTTCACCTTCACGCCCATCTGAAGTGCGGTGGCGATCGTGGCCTTGGCGTCTCGCCGCGGCGGATCGAACAGGGGCAGCACACCAACGAACTGCCATGCGCCTGTCCCCTCGGCGCGGGCCACGCCCAGGGACCGAAAGCCGCGCGCCGCGAACTCATCGACGGCCTTGTCGACGTCAGCCTTGACCTGGCGGGAGTTGGCGGCCAGCTCCAGGATCACCTGGGGCGCGCCCTTCGAAACCCGGAACGTCTTGCCACCCGCGGCCTTGACGGTGGCCTCGGTGCGCTTGTGCACGGGATCGAAGGGCTGGAAGTGGACGACGTGGTATCCCCGCAAAGCGTTGGCGTCCGTGACGCCCGCCAGCACGGCCAGGTCAATGGTGTCGTCATTGTCGGCGCGTGACGCCAGCGCGGCATCGAGGATCACCTGCTCCGGAGCGACGTTGTTCACCCCGAACGGATCCCCCAGCGTCAGCTTGTTCTGGGTGAGGGTGCCGGTCTTGTCCGAGCACAGGATGTCCACGCCCGCCAGCTCCTCGATGGCGACCAACCGGCTGACAATGGCCTTCCGCTTGGCGAGCAGACGTGCGCCCACCGCCATCGTGACCGACAGGACCGTCGGCATGGCCACGGGGATCGCGGCCACGGTCAACACCAGGGCGAACT
>JBEKRL010000011.1:0-36973 GCA_049518775.1 Candidatus Dormibacteria bacterium | reverse complement strand
AGCGTCCTCGAGCCCTACTTCGACTTCGTGATCGAGGAGCAGTGCTTCCAATACGACGACTGCTCCGACCTGGCTCCCTACAGCAGAGCCGGCAAGGCAGTCCTGGAGGTGGAGTACCAGGGGCAGGGGTCAGCCCCGGCCAGCTTCTGCCCCAGTGCCAATGCCCTGGACTTCGACTCCGTCCAGTTCGACCTCGATCTCGACGGCGACGTGCGCGTGCCCTGCAGATGAGATGACCCAGCGCTCTGGCGCCTCCTGAAGCCGGTCGGAGGACCGCGGCGCCGCGACAGCGGTCGACTTGCCAGCGGCGCCAACGCCCCGGGAGCGGGCGGGGTCCGGTCGGCTCTTGCCGATCGGGCCCCATCCCCGCCGCCCCTGGTGCTCCACGGGACGGCTGCGGTCCGAGTGCCTGTGGACCACCCTCCCAACTACCGTTGGGACAGCGCCCGGTGACGTTCCTGGCCACCGTGGCCCAGCGCCGGTGGGCGCGTGAGGGGCCGCCGGTGCCAGTCTCAAGTGAAGGTAGGCCCTGCCCCTCGGCACAGATCCAGTCGGCGAGGCAGTCCCCGCAGGTGAACCGACCGCGCTGGGTGAGCCGGTGCCCTGCCTGCCCAGGGCGGCCGCTCCCGGGTTGGTCGCGGCTTCCCTTGGTGGGCCGCGACGCTCAACGTGGTCGTGAAGGTGTTGGTGAGCGCCGCGGAAAGAGCGCCGGAGCCGGCCCTGCTAGGGTCGAAGGGTCCGTCGTCCCGCCCCAGTGGTCGGTGCGGTACGGGTCCCGGGCGGGGCTCGCCGGACGGTGAGCGTGAACGACTGCCTGGCGCTCCCGGCGCTGTTGGTGGCCGTGATCCGCAGCTGGTACGTTCCGGTGGTCCCCGAAGCCGGGGTGCCGGCAAGGGTGGCCACACCGTTTGAGCCGGCCGTGAACGTCAATCCTCGGGGAAGGTTCCCCGTGTGTGACACCGTCGGCACCGGGGTACCGGTCGCGGTGAAGGTGAAGCTGAAGGCGGTGCCCACAGTGGCCGTCGCCGATGCCACGCTGGTGATTGTCGGTGCCGCGTTGACCTTGGCCACGGTGAGCAGGAGGCGCTGGCTCCCCGAACCGGCGGTGCTTGTTGCAGTGAGCACCACCGGGTAGCTGCCCGCGGCAGAGGCGGTCGGCGTGCCGCCGAGAGTTGCGGTGCCGTTGCCGTTGCTGACCAGGGTCACGCCGGCGGGCAGGGTGCCAGCCTCGGTGATCGCGGCGGCCGGGTAGCCGGAGGTGGTGACGCTGAAGCTGAACGCCTTGCCCGCAGTGGCTGTCGCCGATGCCGCGCTGGTGAAGGTGGGAGCCTGATCCACCGCCAGGGTGAAAGCCTGCACCACGGAGCCCGCTCCGCTGGTCGCGGTGATGTTGACCGGGTAGCTGCCTCCAGCGCTTGCCCCCGGAGTCCCCGACAGGGTCGCCGTGCCGTTGGTACCAGCCGCGAAGCTGATCCCGGCAGGCAGGGTCCCCGACACGGTGAGCGCCGGCGCCGGATACCCGGAGGTGGTGACCTCGAAGCTGAAGGCCTTTCCGCTGCTGGCGATGGCCGATGCGGCGCTGGTGAAGCCCGGAGCCAGATCGACGACCAGCGTGAATGTCTGCACCGCCTGCCCGGCGCTGTTGGTGGCGGTGATGGTGAGCGGGTAGCTCCCCGCACCGCCAGCGGCCGCGGTTCCCGAGAGGGTCGCCGTCCCGGCGACGAGATCAGCGAAGGTCACTCCTGAAGGCAGTGTCCCCGACTCAGTGATTGCGGGTGCCGGATAGCCGGAGCTGGTGAAGCCGAAGCTGAAGGCGCTCCCGGCGGTGGCCGTGGCCGAGGAAGCGCTGGTCATGGCGGGGCCCTGATCCACGGTCAACGTGAAGGATTGCACGTACGTGCCAGCGCTGTTGCTGGCGGTTAGGGTCAGCGAGTAGCTGCCTCCACTACCGGCCGCCGGGGTCCCGGACAGGGTCGCCACGCCGTTGCCGTTGTCCACGAAGGTGAGGCCCGAGGGCAGGGTGCCGGACTCGGTCAGCGAGGGTGCGGGGGAGCCGGATGCGGTCACGCTGAAGCTGAACCCGACTCCGGTCGTGCCGCTCGTCGAAGGTGAGCTGCTTATGACGGGCGCAGAACTCGCGGGCACCACCGTGAGGGTGAAACTCTGGGAGGCCGGGCTTCCGACACCGCTGGCCGCCTGGATGGTGATCGGGTAGGTCCCCGTGGTCCCGGCCGCCGGGTTGCCCGACAGAGTCGCCGTGCCGTTGCCGTTGCTGGCGAAGGTGACACCGCTCGGCAGCGACCCCGATGCTGCCACTGTCGGCGCTGGGTACCCGGAGGTGGTGAAGTTGAAGTTGAAGGCGCTGCCGACGGTCGCCGTGGCCGAGGCGGCACTGGTGATGGCCGGGCTCTGATCCACGGTCAAGGTGAACGATTGGGTGCTCGTCCCAGCGCTGTTGGTGGCGGCGAAGGTCACCGGATAACTGCCTCCGCTGCCGGTCGCCGGGGTCCCGGAGAGGGTCGCCGTGCCGCCGCTCCCAGCCGCAAAGGTGACCCCGGAGGCAAGCGCCCCCGATTCCAGCACTGACGGTGCCGGGTAGCCGGAGGTGGTGATGTTGAAGGTGAAGGCCGTGCCCACGGTCGCCGTGGCCGAGACCGCGCTGCTGAGGGCCGGACTCTGGTCCACAGTCAGCGTGAATGACTGCGAAGTGGTCCCCGCGCTGCTGGTGGCAGTTAGGGTGACCGCGTAGCTGCCTCCGCTACCAGCCGCCGGGGTCCCAGCCAGGGTCGCCGTCCCGTTGCCGTTGTCCACGAAGGTGAGACCGGACGGCAGCAGGCCCGTCTCCGCCAGGCTGGGTGCCGGGCTGCCGGCGGTCGTCACCGTGAAGCTGAAGGCCGTACCGGCTGTCGCGGTCGCGGTGGCCGCGCTGCTGATGCTGACACCGGCCGCCGGCGTGGTGAGGGTCTCGGTTGCGCCTCCGGCCAGGGGGACCCATCCCGAAAGGGTGCCGCCATATGTCTGCCCGAAGGCTTGCTGTCCACCGGCGGTCTCGACCGTGGTTCCCTCAGGGACGGTCAGCGGCACGGTCGCCGCGCCCGACCCGGTATCGCTCAGCGTGACCACCCCGCCCGCTTCAGACGCGGTGACCGATCCGGCCGCAGCGGTGGCCGCCCACGCCGACTGATCGGCGAGGGTCGTGGCGATCGCGCCCAGGGTCAGCTGCTGGTAGGGAGCGCTGGAGCTGATGTAGCTGTGATACTCCGTCAGCAGCGGGTTGAGCACCGAGTAGAGGGTGCCGTCACTGGCGCTGGCACCATCGCTCGGGCTGCCGATGATATTGGTCTGGTGGACGTAGTTGGGCCGGGGGTCGTTGCCCAGGATCTGCTGGAGCAGGCTGGAATCCTCAAAGCCAACTATCTGAGCGAAATCGTAGGACCCATAGGCAGTGCCGGCGTTGAGGAAATCGAACTCGCTGGTCTCCTCGGCATCAGTGGCGGCGTCGTAGTAGATGTCGTTGGGATGCCGTGGCACCACCTGCGCCGTCCCGTCGACGAAGCTCTGGCCGGCAGCGTACTCGGCTCCCGTGTAGGCGGTCCCGATACCGAACTCATCGGTGGACGGATCCGGGTAGGCCTTGGAGGCGTCGTCTCCCACGGCGGTGATCCCCACCGCCTCCAGGGCCGGGATGAAGTAGGGATTCTGCTCCCAGGGTGTCTCCAGCGCGCTCTCCTGGGCGGGGTCCGCAACGGCTGCAGCCACGGCCGCCCCCTTGGCGCCGCTGTCGACGTAGTCCTGCTCGGTCTCACCCTCGCCGGTGACGTTGGTGGTTGAGGTCGTGCCGCCCGAGCTGTTGTCGGGCAGGGTGGCGCTGAAGGGGGTCGAGACTGAGCCCAGGTAGGCCCACCCCGTGGCGTTGATCGCGCCGCCAGGTGCGGTGGTGCGGTAGATGTTGTATTGGGCCGCGTGGCAGATCGACTCCCAGTTCAGCTGCACTGCCTGGCCGCTGGTCACGGTCACGTCGGTGACATCAGCCTGCGATTGGGGATTGGCAGACGTGGGGGTCCCGGTCGAGGCCACGAACTGATCCGTGACCGCGTACGCGTACTCGCCCGCAGCCAGCTGGCCACCGGTGCTAAGGGTCGTGTCGTCGAGATCGGGTGGGTCAACCGTCGCCGGGTTCCCCGGCTCGAGGTTGGCGAATCCCGAGTGGTTGCCCGGCACGAACACGTCCGGGTTCTCATACCCCAGGGCAGCGCTGGTGTCGGTGCTCTCGCTGAGACCCAGGCCGCCGGTCCCGGGGGTGCCACCAGGGGCCTCGGCCGCCCAACTGCTGTTCTCGTTGAGCTCAGCTTCGATGTAGTCCTCGGTGGCACAGCCGACGTCGAGATAAGGCGTGTCGTAGGTGTGACTGAGCCAGCCAAAATCGTCGGCGTAGGGCTTGCCGGTCTTGGGGTCATCCGCCTGGAACTGCGCCAGCAGGGGATCCGACCCGTTGGCACTGTCAGCCTGCTCGTCAACGCTGCCCCCGCCGTTGTAGAGCATGTCGAAACGGAAGTTGTTGGCGGCTTCCCACTGGGCCGCGTAGGTCACGTCCGCGGGGGTCATGCGCACGGCGTCCGCATCCGAGTAGTCGATGGTGTCGTTGGCCGTGTCCCAGACGTCATCGGGAGTGAAGACGTCATCGATGTCCATTTCGATGTAGTTGCGGTACAGGCCCAGATGGGTGTCCTGGGTCACCCAGTTGATGAGGCTCGGTCCCAGCAAGAGCCACTGCAGCTGAGCGGCGTTGTAGTCGAAGTTGAGGACCAACTCCGACACTCCTGCCTGGGCGTCCGTGCTGGGGTGGAGGTAGACTCCGCCCAGGACATTGCCGGCGGCATTCTCGATGAGGGGAGTGAAGGGTGCCCCGGCCACCACCGAGGCCGGATATCCCCAGGTGCCGGTGTCGAATGGCACCGGCCCGGCCAACTCCGAGAAAGCCGTCAGCCCGGCACTGGTGAGCTCGCCGGTAGTGCCGTCCAGGGCACTGCCGCTCACGTCGGTCTCTCCCAGGCTGCTGGTCGGGTACACGTAGCCGTCCAGCTGGCGCACGCCGAAGGTCGACTCATACGAGTCCAGTGCGGTGAGTTGCCCAGCGGCGAAGTCCGCGGGCGCATCCGCGGTCACCACCCCGTTGTAGTAGCCGCTGGTGCCTGAGGAAAGGGTCGGCAAGGCTACCGTCTCGCTGCCCACCGCCCCGCTGGCATCCACCTCCGTGTAGGGCACTCCCTCGTTAGTCAAGGTCGAGTCCCACGCGGCCGTCATGGGATCCGAGGCGGCTCCTCCGACTCCCCCGATGAGCAGCACCTTGAGGTTGACCTGACTCTGGGTCGCCGCCAGGACGCTGAGCGAGGTCCCCGCGGTGGCTAGCACCCCCGCCACCAGGGCGAATCCTGTAACACAAGCAGCCAGCCGACGATTCATCATCAATCCTTCCTCTCTAACAAGCCCCCGCGGAGGGGAGGCCCGTTCGGCTCCCGCCGAACGGGCCTCGGTCATCTGTCTCTGTCGGTCGCAGGGCGGCTGCGAAGCAGGCGCCCTTCCTCAATCAATCGCGGTCAGGGAGCCTCCCAGCCGACCACGTCGACCACCAGGTCGGCCTTCCCATTGGGGATGTAGAAATCCAGTGCCCCGCTGGCTCCCAGGGTGGCGGTGACCCCGCTGGCCACCGTCTCACCCGGACTCCAGTTCAAGTTGGACGAGAACGGCTTGGCCCCGCCGGCCGGATAGACGGTGAGGTAGTCCGCCGCGGTCGTATCGGTCACGGTCACGTTGAGCACCACGGCGGTGGCGTTGGCGGGGATTCCTCCCACGCCGGCGAAGGTGACCGCGAAGGAGCTGTCTGCCTCGAGCGCGTACCCGGTGCAGGCATCGTCGAGCCCCGACACCGCGGTGGCGCGGGTGTCGCAGATTCGGTAAGGCACCATGGGGGTGAAATCGGTCGCACCGCTCGGCGCCGCGCCGGTCGTCGAGTAGTACCCGGAGACATCCACCACCACGTCGCTGCTGCCATTGGCGTTGTAGATGCTCACTTCGCCGGCGCCAGCGCCGGTTGTGGGCAGGGCCACCACCACGTTGTTGGCCACCGTCTCCCCGGCCACGAAGTTGAGGTTGGACGCCAGGGGCTGGGTCACTCCGGCTGGCCAGACCGTGAGGTAGCTGGGCGTGCTGGTGTCGGTCGCGGTCACCGTCAGGTCCGCCGCTATCGCCCCGGCCGGGATGCCGCCCGAGGTCGCTCCGGATGGGCTGGTTCCCGCCACCTGGATCGTGATGGTCTTCTTGGCTCCCAGCGTCTTGCCCCCGCACTGGGAGTCGACGCCGGACAGGCCGGAGGGGTTGCCGGCGCGGGTGTCGCAGACTCGATAGGGAGTCAGGGGCACGTATGGACCCCCGGTCGTGTCCGTGGAGTCAAACCACCCCTCCACGTCCACCACCACATCGACGTTCCCGAGGTCGTTGTAGAAGCTCACGTCGCCGCCCGTGCCGACCGCCACGGTGACCAGGTTCGGCACCGTCTGGCCGGCTGACCAGTTCACGCTCGACGCCAGCGGCATGGCTCCCCCGGCCGGCCACACCGTCAGGTAGCTGGCGGCGGTGGTGTCGGTCACGGTGACGTTGAGGACCACCGACGTCGCCGTCGACGGCACGCCCCCGCTGGTGGCTCCAGCGGGATTGGTGCCGGCGACCGGGATGGTCAGGGTGGCGCCGGGAGCGAGGGTCTTACCCGCGCATTGGGCGGTGTCTGAGGTCGTGGTTCCCGCGCGCGTGTCGCAGACCCGGTAGGGGGTCAGCGAGTTGTAGGTGGCGGCCGCCGGGGCGGTGGGTGTCACCGCCGCCGAGGGCAACGATGCCAGCCCGGTCCCCAGGAGGGACGTGGCGGCCACCTTGAAGGTGTAAGCGTCCCCGTCCGTGAGGCCGGTGATGGTGTATGAGGTCACCGTCGAGGCCACGGTGATCGGAGCCAGCGCCGTGGTCCCCAGGTAGGGAGTGATCACGTACGAGGTGAGCGGGTCGCCACCGGTGTTGGTGGGGGCCGTCCAGCTGAGACTCACCGCCGATGGCTCGGCCGTTCCCATGGGCAAGTCGGGTTGGCTCGGTGGGCCGGAGAGGGTCTCCGTCCCGCCGGCACCCAGTGGTACCCACGTCGAGAGGGTGCCTCCGTAGGACTGGCCGAAGGCGGTCGTGCCGGAGGTGCCGACGATGGTTCCCGGAGGAGCGGTCACGGGCACCGTCGCCGCGGTGCCGCCGGTGTTGTCGACCGTGATCACACCATTGGTCTCGGACGCGGTCACCGTCCCGGCCGTCTCAGTGGTGGCCCAGGCGCCCTGTTCGGCCAGGGTGGTGGCGATCGCGCCCATGGTCAGCTGGTCGTAGGGAGCGCTGGCGTTGATGTACTGGTGGTATTGGGCCAGCAGCTGGTTGAGCGCCGAGTAGAGGATCCCCTGACCGGCCGTGTTGGAATCGGCGGGCGGGGAGGTGACTCCCGGAGGGGAGCCGATGATGTTGGTCTGGTGGACATAGGTGGGATCTGGGTCGTTGCTCATCATGTCCTGGAACAGGCCAGAGTCCACAAAGTCGACGATGTCGGCGAAGTTGTAGGTGTCATACGGGGTTTGGCCTGCCTCGATGGTCAGGAACTCGTCGAGCTCCTGGGCCTGGGTGGCAGTGTCGTAATAGATGTCGTTGGGGATCCGGGGCACGACCTGCGATGTCGTCCCCTCGACGAAGGGCTCACCGGCCGCGTATTCCAGGTCCCCGGTCGGGTAGGCGGCCCCGATGCCGAATTCTGTGGTTGAAGGATCGGGGTACGCCTTGGAGGCATCGTCTCCCACCGCGGTGATCCCCAGCGCCTCCAGGGCATCGAGGAAGTAGGAATTCTGCTCCCAGGGCAGCTCGGTCGCCCCCTCAGTGGTTGGCTCGGCGACGCTGTCCGCGACCGCGGTCCCGGCGGCACCGGTGTCGGTGAAGGACTGCTCCAGCTCCCCACCACCGCTGACGTTGGTGGTCGAGTTGCCGGTCGGATTCCCCGAGCTGGTATCAGGCAGCGTGGCCACCTGGGGCGTCGTCACATAGCCGATCTGCTCCCAGCCGCTGGTGTCGATGACACCAAGAGGAGCATCTGTCCGATAGATGATGTAGTCGGAGGCATGGCAGATCGCCTGCCAGTTCAACTCGACCTCCTGACCAGCCGTTATGGTCGCGAGGACCACGTCGGCCTCGGACTGGTCGGTGGCGGGGTCGGTGAGGGTGGCTGGGGCCGTCCCACCATCGGCGAACTGGTCGGTGACGGCGTAGGCATACTCGCCCGCAGCCAGCGTGCCGCCACTTGCCACCGTGTTCGATGCGTCGAGATCGGGCGGGTCAACGGTCGCCGGGTTCCCCGGCACCAGGTCGGCGAAGCCGGAGTGGTTGCCGGGAACGAAGGCCTTGGGGTCGATGTAACCCAAGGCATAGCTGGTGCTTGGCGCCACGGCCAGCCCCAGGCCGCCGGTCCCACCCGAGCCAGCCTCCTCCGCCCAAGTGTTGTTCTCGTTGATCTCGGCCTCGATGTAGTCCTGGGTGGCGCAGCCAACGTCGAGATAGGGCGTGTCATATGTGTGGCTGAGCCAGCCGAAATCGTCGGCGTAGGGCTTGCCCGTGACCGGGTCGGTCGCCTGGAACTGCGCCAGCAGCGCATCCGGACCACTCTCCTGCACGGCCGCGCTGCCGCCGCCGTTGTAGAGCATGTCCAGACGGAAGTTGTTCTGCGCCTCCCACTCCGCGGCATAGATGACGTCCGCCGGCGTCATGCGCAGGGCATCGGCGTCGGAGTAATCGATCTGGTGGGTGGTCGTGTCCCACACGTCATCGGGAGTGAAGACGTCGTCGACGTCGACCTCGATGTAGTTGCGATACAACCCCAGGTGGGTGTCCTGGGTGACCCAGTTGATCAGGCTGGGCCCCAGCACCAGCCACTGCAGCTGGTTGGCGTTGTAGTCAAAGTTGAGCACCAGCTCCTCCACCCCCGCCTGGGGATCCGTGCTGGGGTGAGAGTAGACGCCCGCCAGGACATCACCCGAGCCGTTATCGAGGAAGGGAGTGAAAGGCGCTCCCGCCACCGCCGTGGTGGGGTAGCCGAAGGTGCCGGTGTCGAAGATCACCGTTCCCGTCAACTCGGGGAAGGCCGCCAGCCCGGCCGGCGTCAGGGTCGCGGTCGTGCCATCGAGAGTCGCTCCCGCGGTCACCGCGGTCTCTCCCAGGGCGGTTGTCGGCGACACGTAGCCGTCGAGCTGGCGCACCCCGAAGGTAGCCTCGTAGGTGTCCAGAGCGGTGAGCTGCCCAGCGGCGAAGTCCGCCGGCGCGTCCGCGAGCACCACTGCGTTGTAGTAGCCGATGTTCCCTGAGGAGAGAGCGGGGAGTGCCACCGTCTCGCTACCAACCGTGGCCCCCACGGCATTGACCTGGGTGAAGGGCACGCCCTCTCTGGTCAAGGTGGAGGTCCAGGCTGCAGTGGTGGGATCGGAGGTTGCGCCTCCAACTCCACCGATCAGCAAGATCTTCAGGTCGAGTTGCTTTGAGGTCATCGCCGCGGCGCTGGCCGAGGTTCCCGCCGTGGCTGCCACGGCGGCCACCAGAGCCAACCCGGTCAGGCCCACGGCCAGCCGACGACTCAATCCCAATCCGTGATCTCTGCCCACCCGTGTTGAACGGGCCGGCGGCCACCAACTGCGAATTCTCATCCTCAAGTTTCTCCCCTTCATTCTGTTTCCCAGCCCCCTCCATCTCGTCTAATCGCTGTTGATTTCATAGGTTTCACAGCATCTGTGCTGCCAGCCGATCGGGTTCACTGTGGAGCAGCCAGAGCGCGCCGGCGGCGAGCACGCTGGCACTGGCCGCCACCACAAACTCGGGGTACAGAGTCAACCCGTTGGCCACCAGGTGAAAGGTGAGCAACCCGGCGAGGAGCGAGCAGATCGCCACGCCCAGTACCAGGGTGCCCTGCTGTAACGCCTCCAGCCAGGCGAACAAGGCGCTGGCCAGGCCGACCAGGCCGAGGTCGAGGAAGATCAGCACCGGGTTGCCGGCGGCGATTCCGAAGAACCGGACTGCTTCGATCCCGGCCACCGCCAGGGGAGCCACCACCAGGATGTAGCTCAGCAGCGCGCTGGCATTGACCCTGAAGGCGGTGCGGCCCAAGCGCCCGCGGTTGTGGCCGTGCACCTCGGTGGTGGCGAAGTCGATCCAGATCTCTCTCCAGAAATGGGTGAGGACCCAGAACCAGGCCAGGCTGCCCAGCAGGGGGGGCAGCATGGCGACCGCCAGCAGGCGCAGGCCGCCCGCGCTGACGGGGAACCAGAAGGCCACGATGATGACTCCCAGGCTGAGGCCGACCAGCCCGGACGGAAGCGCCTCGCGCCAGGGGCGGGGCCAACGTCGGGGCTGGTGGCTGGTCATCACCGCCACCACCACCGCCGCTAGCACCGCCTCCCCCTCGGCCAGGACGTCCATGGCTGCCGGGGTGCGGGCCACGAACGCCGCCGTCCCGGCCAGAAGCAGGCCAACGTATATCGGCGCCCAGCCGCGGCGGACCAGGAGGAGCCCACCGGTCCAGATGACCATCAGCGCCAGAGCCGCGCCGAGCCCCGGAACCCCCAGGATCGCGACCGCCAGGAAGACGGCGACGATTACCGCGATCGCCGGCGCCACCTCCTCACCGCGCAGCCCGCTAAGGCGGTCCCGGCGGCCCTTCTCGAAGCGGGTGAAGTAGCGCCGGCGGATGAGCCACTGCAGGAAGAAGGTGGCGGGGAGGGCCCACCTCCAGGCGCTGAACGCGGCCCCGCCCAGGTTCGCTACCAGAGGTGCCGCCCAGAGGGTGGCAGCCAACAGTCCGGCGATCAGCCCGAGGATCTCCAGATAGGAGTCACCGTCCTCCTCGATGGACATCGCCGACCAGCGGTCCAGGGCGGTGGGAGGAGGTGCCGCCTCCGAAGCGCCGGACACCGGCAGAGCCCTACCCTGCGGCAGGCCCCAGGACTCGAGGACAACGGCCGCCTCCAGCTTGTCCAGCGGAGGCCGGCCCAGCGCCGCCCGCGCGCGCACGGCCGCCAATTCAGTGGTCAGCTTCATGCGCTGATCGCCTCACCAGGCGCACTCGCCAGGGTGGCGAAGAGCTCCCGGTAGCTGGCCAGCATGCCCTCCTGGGTGAAGCGCCGCCGGACCCGGGCCTGCCCTCGGGCCCCGAGGGTGGCGGCCAGGCGCGGGTCTTCAAGCAGGGCACAGGTGGCGTCGGCGAGACCGAAGACGTCCCGCGGCGCGGCCGTCAGTCCGGCCCCCATCACCGCGTCGAGCACGCCGCCAACCAGCGTGGTCACCACCGGACGGCCCTGTGAGAGTGCCTCCAGCACCGCCATCGGGAATCCTTCCGAAATGCTGGTCATGAGCGCGAGGTTGGCTCCTCGGATCACCCCGCGGGGATCGCTGGTGGGCCCCATGAAGCGGAAGGAGTCCCGGAGGTAGAGCCAGCGATGCAGTCGCTCACACTGGGCGAAATAGGCGTCCTGGCCCGGGGAGACCGGTCCGTAGTGCCGGAAGACGGCGTCCGGGTGCCGCCGGAGGACCTCCGCGGCGACCCGGAGCATGGTCTGGACGTCCTTGAGCGGATCGATCCGGCCCACGCTGACCACCACCTTCCCCGGAGCGGCGGGCTCCACGGTGTCCGGCGACAGGACACCGTTGGGTATGGCCCAGATCCGCTCTGGCGGAACTCCCAGAGCCACTTCCCAAGGTCGGTGGGCATCGGTGACCGGCGCGACGAGGTCGGCGGCGTGATAGGTGGCCCGGGCCAGCCCCCGCGCAATCCGCGTGGAGAGGAACCGGGCGCAGCCACTCTCGAGTGACCGCGCCGCGGCCAGGTACGCCTCGCGGACGTAGAGGCCATGCTCGGTGAGCAGTAGGGGAGTGCCGCGGAGCCGCTTCTGGACCAGCCCCGGGATCGCCGCCCACCCCGCGGCTGTCACGTGGACGACGTCCACGGGCGGAGTGGGGAAGGATGCGGCTCGGGCCGCCCACGAGATGGCGTGGTAACAGCGCACCGCGGCGGCGGTGTCCAGCTTCAGCCCGGGAGTGACCTCGTCAGTCGGTTCATCAACGATCTCCCGGAGGGCCTCGACGAACAGCCGCCAAGCACCGCGGCGACGGAAGGAGGCTATCACTGCCTCGGGATGAAGATGGCACCAGGTCAGCTCGGAGGTCAAGTTCTCCGGATCGGCACTCCAGCCGAGCAGAGCCAGCGCCAGACTGGCCGGCAGGTCGGGCCGAGTGCGGCTGCTCCAAGCGAACCGGGGGGGTGGCAGGGTGGAGCCCCAGAGGTCGATAACCGGCTCGAGCCGGGCGTTGGAGGGCAGCTGGAAGGCCGCCCCCTGCCGCATGCCGCCCGCCACTACCGGCTGGACCAGCCAATCGATCTCGGGGAGGTTGTTCAGCAGCTGGTCGCACCAGGTCGACACTCCACCGACGACAAACGGGTAGGTGCCCTCGGTGGTGAGCAGCACGCGCGTCCTCTCACGGCGAGCTCCGGCCGGTTGGCGCCCGGACCTAGCCATGCTCAGCCTCGGTCCCGGCACGGTCTGGTGAGGCGGCGGCGCCGCCTTCTCTGTGCGGCCCTGCTCATCCTTCCGCAGCGCGTTCGGGGCCCATGCCTTCGTCGAACGTGCCGCTCCCGTGCCCGTTTCCGTTCCCGCGGCCGTTGCCGTTCCCGCGGCCGTTGCCGTTCCCGCGGCCGTTGCCGTTTCGGTGGCCGTTGCCGTTCCGGTGGCCGTTGGATCTGGCCCGGAGCTCATCGATGGGATAGGAGAGGGGCACAGGGCGGGACGGAGTCGCGGCCGGCTCTCCCGGGTCATCTTCCGAAGGGCCTGGGTTCGGATCCGCCCCCGGATCTGCCATGACCGCAACGATCTCCAAGGACTGCCCAATCACCTCCTCGACACGGTCTCGGCCGCTGGCCACGGGGGCCGGGACTCCGACCGGGCTCCGACGCTCTTCGACCCGTCGGTCTATCTCCATCGGGCCACCGTCGATCGCCATCTGCCGGGACAGCTGATTGGCGGCAAGCGCCAGGTCAGAGAGCACTGACATCAGCGAGGACCTCACCCGCTGGGCCTCCGCCATGAGGTGCCAGGCCTCGTCCAGCCGGTCCTGCTTGGTGCCATGAATGGCACCCTCCCCAACGGTCTTGTACCTGCCGGCTATCTCGGCAAGCCGGGTGCGCGCATCCTGCAGCGACGCCGGCCTGGTGGCGTCCATGCGCAGCCGCGCGTTCTCCTCACGCAGCTCCTCCACTTCTCGAAGCCAATCCTCGATGTGCGTGGCTTGCCTCGAGCGGTGCCCGAAAGGCCCCTTCATGCCCACCCCAACTCTGTTCCGCCCACACCAACCCGAGCGAACAGGATAGCCGTTGAGCCACGCGTTGGGTAGCCAAAAATGGGTAGCCGAGGGCCACAGTTGCACACGATTGCACTATCGTAGCGACGCTCTTCTTAAGGAAGTATTAAGTCCTCGGATCTGATCGAATCCGGCCCTCGAGGTGGCTCAGGCGAACTCAAACCAGCTCTTCAGATGCTGCCGCCAAGCCCCCGCGACACCCCCGCGACACCCCCGCCACGGCCCCCCGGCGCGGCTGAGAGGGCCGTGTAACAATATCTTCAGTCCGTCAGTTCCGGCCAGCCGAACGGGCGTGTGCCTCCTCGGATCCGATCCAGGGTCGGCGCCTGGGACCGGGCGCCCGCGAGGGGAAGGCTCGAGCCCGACGGTGGTGGCCCCGGGGCACCGCGCCGAGAGCCTGAGTCGGGCCATCGGGCGCCGCGTGCCGACAGTCACCCCCGAAGCCGCTGGCCCCGGGCCGGCCCGGCCGGCCGCCCGATTCGCTCAGCCGCGGCCGCCATCACCGCCGGGGCCGCCATCCGGGCCGCCCGCAGCGCCAGGCTGGAGGCGAGCGACCTCCTGCCAGCCGGTTTGTCCCGTTTGCCCGGCAGATTCACGATGGCGGCCGCCTCGCCGATCAGCTCCTGGAGCCGCCGGCGCCACTCCTCGGGCATGGCCGCGATCCAGTCCACCTCGGCCGACCCGGTGCTGCGCCGTTGCCGCCGGGCGCGGGCCACATAGACGGCGCCCACCACGACCGCCACGGCCAACCCGGCTGCCAGCTTGGGCCCGTCGCGTCGCAGCCGCTGGGCCGGGTCCAGCTCATGCCGGATCCGTGCCTCGAGCCGGTCCAGGCTGACTTCCATCCGCCCCCGACTAGCGGCTACCGCCTGACGCGCTTGCTCTGTCGACGTGCCCACTGCAGATCCTCTTCAAGGCTGGCCTTGGTCTGGCTGAAGGGCCAGAGCCGGCGGTTGGCCCAGGCCACCGCCGTCCCCACCAGCAGCAGGGCCAGACCGACCAACGCCACCATGGCCGCCACCAGCGTGTGGTTGGGCAACCATTCCACCAGCGTCACCAGGGCAAAGACCAGGAACACCCCGGCCCCCAGCATCCCCACAGCCGCCGCCACCACCACCCGTGCCCCGCGCTTGCCGGCCTCCTTGAGCTCGGCCTTGGCCAGGTTGACCTCGTCGGCCACCAGCTGGTGGACCTCGTCGGTGAGACCGTGCACGATCTCGGACACGGTCTCCTCCGGCGCCTTGGGGCTGGCCATGCCCGCAGCGTAGCGGATCCGGGCCCCGGCTTTCCCCCGCATATGATCAGCGGGTGGCAGGTTTTCCTCAGCGGACCCTCGAGGACCTCGCCGCACCCCTGGTCCGGCTGGCCCGCTCGGGCAGCCTGCTGGTCGCGACCGACTTCGACGGGACCATCGCCCCGGTGGTACGGAACCCCCTCCGGGCCCGTCCCTTGCCTGAGGCCGCCCGGGCCCTGACCCAGCTGGCCCTGCGGACTTCGGTGGCGGTGATCAGCGGTCGGGACCTGGCCAACCTCTCGGTGCAGTGCCCGCTGCCCGGGGTCCTCCTGCTGGGCAGCTACGGCCTTGAGCCCTGGCGCTCGGGGGGCCCAAGCTCGCTTCCCCAGCCCCCCTCCAACCCGCCGGCCCGGCTGCGCCGCATCGCCGCCGAACTGCGAAGGTCCACCGGCCAGCTGGAGGGGGTCCAGGTCGAGATCAAGACCCTGGCGGTGGCGGTCCACTACCGAAACGCCAGCAACCGCCACGCCGCCGCCCTGTCGCTGCGCCGGATACTGACCCACGTGGCCCAGCGCGAGGGCCTGGAGCTGCTCCGGGGCCGCTTCGTGCTCGAGCTGCGCGACCGCCACGCCGGGGACAAGGGGACCGCCCTGGGCCAGCTCCTGGACCGAATCGCGCCCAGGGGGTGTGTCTACGCCGGCGACGACCTGGGGGACCTCCCCGCCATGGTCTGGCTCCACCACCGAGCCGCCGATCTGGAGCTGGCGTTGGCCTTCGGCGTTCTCAGCCTGGAGGCGCCCGAGCAGGTCAGGGCTGAGGCGGACCTCTGCCTGGAGGGTCCTGAGGAGTGGGCCCGGCTGCTCACCGCGATCCTGGACCGGCTGGACCGGGCCGCCTGACGGGTCAGCGAGCGACCAGCTCGTTGAGGTCCTGGAGCTGCGAGCTGATCCAGCGGGCCATGTCGTTCCGGCGCACCGTCTGGCGGAGGTGACGGGCCCGAGTGGAGCGGTCGCGCTTGGGCATGGTCAGGGCCGAGTGCAGGGCCTCGGCGGTCTGATCGATGTCGAAGGGGTTGATGGTGAGCGCGTCGTGGCCCAGCTCCTCGTAGCTGCCGGCGTTCTCGCTCAGCACCAGAACCCCGTCGGCGGTGTTGCAGATGACCCCCTCCTTGGCGACCAGGTTCATGCCGTCATAGATGGGGTTGACCAGGAGGGCGTCGTAGGACTTGTAGGCGGCCACCGCCTTGTGGAGGTTCTCCTCCACCTCTAGGCGGATCGGCATCCAGGTCCCGGTCTGGAAGCGTCGGTTGACGTGGGCGGCGGCGCTGACCAGAGCCCCCAGGTAGGAGCGGTAGGCGTCGACGTTCTGGCGGCTGCGCTGGAGCAGGGCCCAGAACACAACCCGGCCCCTCAGCTCGGGGTGGGACTCCAGGAGCCGCTCATAGGCGAGGAAGCCACGGACGATGTTCTTGCTGAGGTCCGTGCGGTCCACCCGCAGGATCAGGAACTCCGGCCGCCAGCGGGAGATCAGCTGCTCCTGGCGCACCACCTCCTCGTGGGTGGTCAGCTCGGCCATGGCCCGGATGTCGATCGAGATCGGGTAGGCCCGGATCCAGACGCTGCGGCCCTCGAAGAAGACCGTCGACTGGCTGTGGTCGACCGCCAGCCCCATGTTCTCCTCGCAGGTGAGCAGGAAGTTGCGCACGTCGAGGCTGGTCTGCAGCCCCACCACGTCGCTGCCGAGCAGCCCGGCCAGAATCCCGTCGCGCATGTGCCGGGGCAGCACCTTCCAGTACTGGGGGGTCGGCCAGGGGATGTGGATGAAGTGCTGGAGGTGGGCCTTGGGCAGTCGGGCCCGGACCATTCCCGGCAACAGGTACAGGTGGTAGTCCTGACTCAGGACCAGGGGCCGGGCGGTCGTCTTCCCGGCCAGCCGGACTACAGTGTCGGCGACCTGCTCGTTGACCGTGACGTAGCCCTCGCGCCAGGCCCGCTCGGTCCTGGAGTCCAGGATCGGCTCCCGACCCAGGTCCCAGAGGTAATGCTGGACAAACCAGAGCAGCGGGTTGCTGATCTGGTCGTAGTAGAGAGAATAGGCCTCCGGGTCGGGACGGACGAAGGCGACCCGGAATCTCTCTCCGTCCCCGGTGGCGACGCCGACCACCCCGTCGGCATCTCCCCTCTCCGCCAGCCGGACGTCCGCCTCCCCCCGGGCCACCGCCACCCAGATGGCATCGCTGACCCGAGCCAGGGCGGACAGCGCGGTCACCAGACCGCCTCCCCCTCTGGTCACCCGCTCGGTGCCCCCGGGGCCGATCTGGAGGTCCACCGGCGGGCGGTTCGCCACCACGATCGGCTGCCAGCCGCGGAGCATCCTGCGCAGGTACGGATCGATCCCTGGCACCTGGCTAGGATGACGTACTCGGCCTCCGAATGGGGCTTCGGCTATCCGGGGTCCCGAAAGTACTCACTTCGCCCGGTGACCGCCGGAGCCGTCACCGAGCTGCCTCGGGGGAGCGCGGGGTCGCGCCGGCCCGCGTTCGAGAACAGCGGGGCGGGGTGGCCGGGGTTGATCATCCATGCCCCCCGATAGTGCCGGCTCTCGCTGCCCCGCCTGCTCGCTGGGCAGGCCCCGAGCTGACGGACCCGCACCGGTCGGATCGGCTCAGCTGCTCCCCGAGGGGCTTGGCGACGGCGTCGGGCTCCGGAACCGAAGAGGCACGCACCCGGTCGGGGGCACCGCACAGGTCACGAACTGGGTCGGGCCCGACTGGGCAGAGACCTGGAACCGGTAGGCGGGGACGGCGGTCCCGTAGCTGTCGACCATCGCCAGTGATATCGATTCGATAAGCACGCCGCCGGGGGCCGGCGAACTGCTGGGGAATGGCTCGCCGCTGGGCGAGAGCAGGTAGGCGCCCGGCCTGATCGCGCCGGAGTTGAGGTACTGGACCGCCTGGTCGGGCTTCATTGAGGGGTATCCGCGAGGATTCCCGGTGGCACCGTAGGGGACGGTGCCAGAGATTCCCACCACCTCCTTGGTCTCAGCGCGGTCGGTGGCCACGTCCACGAAGAACTCCTGAGGCTGGCCAAGGATGTTGACCACCGGCAGCCCTTCCAGAGCCCACTGGAAGTAGACGGTCCGGTCCGAGCCGTGCGAGTTGGTCAGCTGGGGAACGGGGATCACGCCCCCGCCGGCCGGCACATGGCGTGCCCCCAGAAACTGTTCCGCGAACTGGTCGGCGATCGCCACCGTGGGAGTGATGCCCACCTCGGCGGTCGGGGTGTTGGGGTGGAAGTTGAACGTGGTGAGGCTGGCGTTGGTGGTCAGCTGGTAGCCGCTGGTCGCACCCAGGTTGTATCCGAGCCCGGTGGCGGTGCTGATCGGCGGCCCGGGGACGTCGAGGGCTTGGGCGAGCGCGCTCACCGCCGCCAGTCCGGTGGAAGGCACGGCGACCGCCCTCACCGTCCCGAACCGGAACCGGAGGTTGCCCTCGACCGAGTACGGCCCTGACAGGGGGAACGGGCCGGCGGCCTCACCGGCAAGGCCCAGCAGTTCGGAGACGGGAATGGCCACGGTGGGGGTCGGCGAGGGGCCAGGGGCACGAGCAGAGCCGCCGCAGCCGGCCAACACCAAGCTGGGCAGCCAGAGCGCCGAGGAGGCTGCCAGCCACCTTCGGGATCGGTTCACCCGTGCAGAATGCCACGGGTGATGCGGCGGGAGCGATCGCAGCGGGCGGGTGACCCTTTCCGGGATGCGCTGATCCGGCTGGCCGGGAGCAGCGAGCCGGGGATGCGGCTGGGGCTGGGGACCACCCGGGCGCTCTGCGCCCAGCTGGGAGACCCCCAGGTGGGACTGCCAGGGGTTCTGGTGGCCGGCACCAATGGAAAGGGCTCTGTCTGCGCCATGGTGGCGGAGATCTGTGCCCGGGCCGGACTCCGGGTGGCGCTGCTCACCAAGCCCCACCTCACCACCTACCGCGAGCGGATCCAGCTCGGCGGCGCCCCAATAGGTGATGGGGAGTTCATCCAGGTGGCCGACCAGGTGGCCGACGCCGCCGAGACGATGGACGCCACCTCCGGCCGGCCGAGCCACCACGAGTTGCTCACCGCCATGGGCTTTCTGGCGGCCCGTCGCTGGGGAGCGGAGGTGGTGGTCTGCGAGGTCGGTCTGGGAGGGCGCCTGGACGCGACCAACATCTGGGACGGCGGGGTCGCGGTGATGACCTCGGTGGGGCTGGATCACCAGGCCCAGCTGGGCACCACCATCCCCGAGATCGCCGCGGAGAAGGCGGCCATCATCAAGCACCGCGACCTGGTGGTTTCCGCCGCCCCCAGTGAGGCGCTTCCCGCCATCCACGCCGCCGCCGAGGCCGCCCAGGCGCGGCTCTGGCAGCTCAGAGAGGAGATATCTGTGGAACCAGGGGGGCGGGCCGGTGCCGCCTTCGCGGTCGAGACACCGGCCGGGCGCCGGGAGGGCCTCCGGCTGGGTCTTGAGGGCACATTCCAACTGGAGAATGCGGCTCTGGCGGTGGCGGTCGCCGATTGTCTGGCCGAGCTCGGCTTCCCGATCTCTGAGGCGGCGGTCCGCCAGGGACTGGCCCAGGTGCGCTGGCCAGGTCGGATGCAGTCGCTGGGCTCCGCTCCCGAGGTTGTGATCGACGCCGCCCATAACCCCGCCGCTGTCGAGGCGGTGCTGCCCGACCTCCATAGCCGCTCCCGGGCGCGCCCCACGGTGCTGCTCTTCGGGTCGATGGCCGACCACGACTACCGAGGGATGCTCCGGCTGCTGGAGCAGCTGGAACCGATGGCCGCCGTCTTCACGCGCTCGCCATCGGCAAGGGCTGCCCCCGTCGCCGAGCTGGCCGCTGTCTGGCCGGGACGCACCGAGATGGGCGAGCCGGTGGCGGTGGCGCTGGCCAGGGCGGCGGAGCTGGCCGGCCCCCAGGGGCTGGTGGTAGCGCTGGGATCGATCTACGTGATCGGCGAGGTGATGGTGGCGATGGGAGCCGGCGAGCCGCCGGATCCTCAGATCCCCTCCCCACCGATGTGGTGAGCGGAGAAGCGCCGGGGGCCTGCGGCCCCGCTCGGATATGCGGGCTCAGCAACTCGGCGGCGAGTTGACCGCCGAGATCACTTTGGAGCACCGGGAAGTCTGCTCCGCGCCGGGGAGAGGTCGCTCAACGGCTCGCCGACCACCGTCCCAGCCGTGGGACGGCTCCGCAGGCGCCAGGCCGGGACCCCGGCGCCAGTAGGCGGGGTGGGCCTCGCCCTGGGCCGTCCGAGCGACGGTCGCCCGCTGATCGCAGGCGGAGCCGACTACCTCAGTCCCGGCCGGCGTTGCTCTGCCGAAGGATGCTCTCGATCACGTCCTGGCCCGGAGGCCGGCGGGCGGAGGTGCGCCGGGAGGTCAACTTGCGTTGGTCCTGGCGAGGGTTGACCATGTGGCTCTCCTGCTTGTGCCAGACCCGTTCGATGATCACCCTGATCTCGGCCCCGTCCTCAAATGGGATCCCCTGCGCCTCCAACGAGCGGCGGATCTGGTCGGTGAGCTGATTGCTCTCGCGCAGGTTGAGTTGCTCCAGCGCCTCAAGAATGTCATCGAGGCGGCGCAACACCGAGCGCCTCTCAGCGGTCTCCTTCGATGCCGTGAGCATGGGGGGATTATCCGCGCCGGGCGCCCGCGGGGGGAAGTTGCCGCTTGGGCCCCACCAGATCACGCGGGGACTTCGGGAGCAGCCTCCGGCTCATAGAGGCCGAGCCCGGCGACAAAGCGCTGGGCCGGCGCCGGCGCCCACCAGTTGGCCGGGCCCAAGAGCCGCATCACCGCGGGGACCAGGATCCCCCGCACCAAGGTGGCGTCCATCGCCACCGCCACCGCCATCCCCACCCCCAGGGTCTGGATCGCCAGGACGTGGCCCGTCGCGAAGGCGGAAAAGACGGTGATCACGATCAGCGCGGCCGAGGTGATCACCCCGCCGGTAACGGTCAGGCCGTAGGCCACTGCGTCGCGGTTGTCCCTGGTCGTGCAGTAGCTCTCCCGGATCCGGGAGAGCAGGAACACCTCGTAGTCCATGGAGAGCCCGAAGAGGACGGCGAACATCAGCACCGGGGTGGTAGCGATGAGGTCCCCGGTCACCGTGAACTGGAGCAGGTTGGCGAGGTGACCGTCCTGGAAGATCCAGACCAACGCCCCGAAGCTAGCTGAGATCGAGAGCATGCTCATCAGGATCGCCTGGAGCGGGAGCACCACCGAGCCGAAGGTGAGGAACAGCATCACCATGGTCGCGACCACCACCAGCAGCACCGCCCAGGGGATGGTGGTCCCGAAGGAGCTGAGGAAGTCGACCGACCGGGCACCGACCCCGGCGACCAGGACCTCGACCCGGTTGGGCCCGGGCAGGGCCCGGAGCCGGCGGACCAGCCCGGCCTCGGCCGAGGAGTCAGGTGAGTAGCCGTTGGCCACCGTCATCTGGAGGATCGGGCCGGCCAGGCTCCCGGCGATGTAGTGGTTGAGAGCCGGGCTCCGCTGCGAGGCAGCCAGGGCCAGCTCGGCAAGGTAGGCTGCCGCCGGGACCCGGGGCGGTGGGACGAGCACTCCGGTCACTCCCTGCACCCCGCGCAGCTGGCGCACCTTGGCGAGGTAAGCCGCCACCTGCGCCTGTTGGGGCCTGGTGAGCCGGTCATGGAGCGCGGAGGGGAACCGCAGCACCAAGTTAAGGTCATCCACCCCTCCCGCCTGGGGGAAGTCGTAGCTGAGCAGGGCATAGCCCGTCCGGGCCGCGCCCGGGGGGATATCGGCCACGTCAGCGCCGGTGGAGGGCTTTAAGTGGAGGAAGGGGGTCCCCACCAGCAGCAGCAGCACGGCGGTGGGCAGGGCGAACAGGACCGGTCGCTTCATCACCGTCGCCGCCAGCCAACTCCAGAAGGCGGAGCTGCCCGCACGCCGTCCAGACTCCTCGCGCAAGCCTCGGCGCACGGCCAGCCAGTTCACCCGGGGGCCGAGGAGGCCGAGCACCGCCGGCAGCGCGGTGAGGGCAAAGAGGAGGGTCAACGCCACGACCACGACGCCGCCGACCCCCAGGCTGTCGATGGTGGAGGAAGGGAAGAGGAGCAGGGAGCTGAGTCCCACCGCCACCGCGATCCCGGAGACCGTGATGGCCTTGCCGGCGCTGGCGGTGGCGATCCGGACCGCGTCGACGGTCTGGTGGTCGGGGATCTCCTCGCGGAACCGCTTGACGAAGAAGAGCGAGTAGTCGATCGCCAGGCCCAGCCCCAGGATGGTGGCCACGTTGGTGACGAAGATCGAGACCCCGAAGTGAGCGGCCAGGATCCGTATCACCGCCAGCGAGGTAGGCACCGCCAGCCCGGCGATCACCAGCGGCAGCAGGGCCGACAGCAGTGAGCCGAAGACCAAGAGCAGCAGGACCAGCGAGATCGGCAGCGCGATCAGCTCGGCGCGCCGGAGCTGGGCCTCGAGGGCGGAGTCGTAGAGAACCTCGATCGGGGGCGAGCCCGTGAGGTAGAACTTGAGGCCAGCTTGGGGCTGGAGGTAGGAGCGCAGGTGGCTCAGCTGGCTGGTGGCGGCCGACTCGGTGAGCTTGAGGTTGACCACGGCGAAGGTGTCGTGGCCGTGGTCCCCGATAAAGATCCGCTTACCAGTGTCGGCGTAGTCGAGGACGCTGGCTGTCACCGGTTGCTGGGCCAGCCGCTGGAAAGTGGCGGCCACCTTGGCCTGGACCTGGGGGGAGGCGGCGTTGGCCTGGTTGCTGTGGAAGACCAGCAGCAGCTGGGCGGTCGAGGTGCCGAAGTAGCGGGAGAGCAGGTCGCTGGCCCGCTGACTCTGCGAGCCCGGCACCGAGAAGGTGGCCGGGGCGAACTGGCCGCCGAAGGGCCCGGACAGGGCCAGCATCAGCAAGGTGAGCCCGACCGCACCGGGAGGAATGAACTTCCGGAAGCGGAAGGCGAAGCTGCCCAGCCGCCAGAACATCGCTCGACTCCTCCGAGGCTAGGCGGCTCGTGGTGAATGAATGTTCATTCAGCTAGATTATGGGCAATGCTGGAGTGCCGGTGTCAAAGGCCCCTTCGGGGCGGAGAGTGAGCCTTGCGCGCCATCGACGGCCGACCCTCGACGGCACATGCGGACCAGGTGCGGCAACGGATCCTGGACGGGGCCGCCCGGGCTTTCTCCCGGGCCGGCTTCCAGGGCACCAGCGTGCCCGACATCGCCACCGAGGTGGGGGTGTCGGTGGGCCTGCTCTACCGCTATTTCCCCAGCAAGGCCGAGCTCTTCACCGCCATCTGCCTCTCCCAGATTGAGACCGAGATGGAGGCCCTGAGCCAGCAGCTCTCGGAGATCGCCAACCCCAGAGCCCGTCTGGTGCAGGGGGTGGACCAGTACCTGAGGGACCTGGACCGGCAGCATGCGGCGGGGCTGGTCCTGGGCGCCCTCGCCGAGGCTCCCACCAACCCCGCCCTGCGCGAGGTGATGAAGCTCCGCCGCGCCGCCATCTTCAGCTTTATCGAGGGTTACCTGCGAGAGGGGATCGACGCCGGCGAGGTGCCCGCCTCGGTGCCGGTCGAGAACTTCGCCGAGGCCATGACCATGATGCTCGACGGAGCAGTTTCCGCCTGGGCGGCGTCGGGGCCAGAGCTGGACGTGGCCGCCATGCGCGACGGCGTGGTCAGCCTGCTCTCGGCGGCACTGCAGCAGCCGGCCTAGCCGGCGGCCGCGACTCCCGCCCGCGCCAGCGCCCGGGCCAGGTCCTCAAAAAGATCCTCCCAGGCCTCGACTCCCACCGACAGCCGGAGCAGACCGGCGGGGAGGTACTCGTCGCCCGCCCACCGGGCCCGGCGCTCCAGCAGCGACTCCACCGCGCCCAGGCTGGTGGCGTTGGTCCAAATCCGGGTCGCGGCGCAGACCCGCTCCGCGGCCTCGGCGTCGGCGTTGACCTCGATCGAGATCATCGCCCCGAAACCGCCGTGCAGCTGACGTTCCGCCAGCCGGTGCTGAGGGTGCTCCTCGAGCCCGGGGTAGTGGACCCGCGTCACCCCGGGGAGGCTCTTCAGCCGCTCCGCCAGAGCCGCGGCGGACCCCATCTGCCGGCGCAGCCGGACGTCCAGGGTGCGCAGCCCGCGGAGCGCCAGCCAGGTCTCGAGATGGCCCGGGATGGCCCCGGCGTGGGTCCGCTGGTAGCGCATCCCCTCCAGCAGGTCCTGGCGGTCGCTGACTACCGCACCCATGATCAGATCACTGTGCCCGCCGATGTACTTGGAGACCGAGTGGACCACCAGGTCGGCCCCCAGCCGCAGGGGCTGTACCAGCAGCGGGGTGGCGAAGGTGTTGTCCACCAGGGTCACGGCCCCGGCCTCGCGGGCCACCTCGGCACACGCCCTGATGTCGGGGACGGTCAGCAACGGGTTGCCCAGCGACTCGATGACCAGTAACCCGGCGCCCTGGCAGGCCCGTCGCACCGCCTCGAGGTCGGTGGCGTCGACCAGCTCTGCGCTGCACTTGCCTTCGGCCGACATCCGCCCGAGCCGCTCCCTGGTGCCAATGTAAGCATCCCGGGCAGCCACGATCCTGTGGCCCAGCCCGCAGACCTCCAGCACCGCCGAGATGGCGGCCATCCCCGAGCTGAAGACCAGAGCGCCCCGACCGTCCTCGAGGTCGGCGAGGGCCCCCTCCAGGCGCTCCCAGTTCGGGTTGTGCTCGCGCCCGTAGTAGAAGCCCAACGGGTTGCCGTGGCCGTAGACCACGGACATCGGCAGCGGCGGGACCAGGGCCAGATCCTCGCCTCGGGGGCGGTCCCCGGCGTGCACCACCCGAGTGGCCCACCTCAGCTGGCGCTCCTCGCGGAGGTCACCGCTCATGGGGGGCTCCGTCGGGGGCCTCAAGCCCGGCCCGGAGGAGCACCTCGCGGGCCATCCGGCCATGCGCTTCGTCGACCATCTCCTGGCCCATCCGCGACGCTCCCCCGCGCTGGTCGAGGAGGGCCAGGATCTCCTTGGCCCGGCGCACCTGACCGGCGTTCGGGGTGAAGGCGCGGTTGACCGTCTCCAGCTGGGACGGGTGGATCGCCCACTTCCCGTCGTAGCCGAGGGCAGCGGCCCGCTCCGAGGACCGCTCCAGTCCGGCGACGTCGCCAATGTCGGAGCAGGGTCCGTCGATCGCTTGGAGCCCACGGGCCTTGGCGGCCACGGCGATCCTGACCAGGACGTAGTGCCAGACGTCGCCGGGATACCCGGCGGTCTCATCGCCGATGGTCAGCTGGGGCATCCCCATCGCGGCGGAGAAGTCGCCTGGGCCGAAGATCAGCGCTTCGGTGCGACCCGACGCGGCCGCGATCTCGGAGACCGCCTCCAACCCGGCGGGGTCCTCGATCTGGAGCTCGAGTCCGATCCGTTGCCGTGCCGGACGCTCCGCCTCGAGGGCGCTGAGCAGGCGGTCGAGGAAGACCACCTGGGAGGGCGAGTTCACCTTGGGTACCACCAGGCAGGAGATCCGCTCCCCGACCTCGGCAACCAGCCCCATGACGTCCCTCAGGGCATAGGGTCCGTCGAGCTGGTTGATCCGCACCGCCACCGCTCGCCCCCCGAAATCGAGTTCGCGAAGGTTCTCTAGCAGCTGAGCTCGGGCCCTGGCCTTCTCGCCGGGCTCCTCAGCCACGGCGTCCTCAAGGTCCAGCACGACCTCGGCGGCGGGCTGGCTGGCCGCCTTCTCCGCCATGTGCCGGTTGCCGCCAGGCAGAACCAGCACCGAGAGCCTGGAGTGGCTCACTCCGGCTGGCCTTCCCCGGGCTCGCCGCCCTGGCCGAGCCGATTCATCAGCTCCTCGATCATCCGGCGGGCCTCGGGGTCCTCCATCAGCCGCTGACGGACCGCGTCGGCCGCCTGGCGCATCTGGGGGTCGTCCATCAGGCGCTCCTGCATCTGGGCGAACTGGGTGAGCATCTCCCGGGCGGCCGTCTCCTGGGCAACCTGGAGCAGAACCGGCTGGGAGGCCGCGGCCACCACCGCCTCCAGCTGCTGCCGCACCATCTCGATGCCCTTGCAGCCGAGGCACTCGCCCTGGAGCTGGCAGTGGCAGATCACCCGCTTGACGGCATCCAGCTCCCGGTGGATCGGGCTCAGGTCGACGGGCTCGGCCATCCGCCTAGCCTACCCCAGTCCCGGAGCTCAGGTCGGGGGCTGGATGGGCCGGCGAGCCCGGATCAGCGCGTGCCAGTACCGGTGGTAGAAGCGACCCTCCCGCCACTGGGGGAGGAGCTGGCCACGAACCGCCTGGGGGGCGCTGTCGTAGTAGTCGAGGAGCTTGCGCTGAGACTTCTCGTCGAGCTTGGCGATCGCGAACCACTCCAGAATGTCCTTCTCCTGTTCGATCCGCTCGGCCAGCTCGACCGTGAAGCCGAGGGACTGGAGCAGAGCCCGCCACTCCTCCAGGGCCCGGCTGCGGACATGGGAGGGGTCTCGGCCCACCTCCACAACCTCCAGCCAGTCCCGTACCACCGGAGGCGGCGAGCAGTCGCTGACCGCGAAGACGCCGCCCGGGCGCAGCACCCGGTAGGCCTCGGCAAGCGCGGGGATCATCTGGACGAAATGGTGGGGCGCGGAGCGGACCAGCACCCGGTCGAAGCTGGCCGGCGGGAAGGGCAGCGCCGCAGCGTCGCCCTCCACGAAGCTGACATTGCGGATCTCCCGCTCCGCCGCCAGCCGCCTGGCCTGGTCCAGCATCGCCGGGGTGATGTCCAGGCCGATCACCTCGAGCACGTGGGGCGCAGCTGCCAGAGCGGTGTGGCCCACCCCCGTGGCAACGTCCAAGACCCGGTGGTTGGGGCGCAGATCGGCCAGCGCGATGAAGCGGGCCAGCGAGACCGGATCGCTGTGGGTGCGGCTCTCGCGGTAGGCCTGGGCTACCCGGGAGAACTGGCGCTGGCTGTCAGTGAGCCCATCGCCTTCCCTTGGCCCCGGGCCGTCGATCACAACGGATAACCAGCCAGCAGCGTGTCCAGTGGGATCGGCGCCAGCTCGGCGGGTCCGCCGAAGCGGACGTCGATCTCGGCCTCCAGGTCCTTGACCAGGTCGCGGAGCTGGCCCAGGTCGGCGGTCGGAGCCTGGGTGCCGGCATAGCCACCCAGAAGCTTGCCCTCCTCGAAGAGGGCCACCCCCACCCCCTCGTGGGCGTGGATGATCATGCCGCCGCTGCAGGAGTACTTGCTGAGATAGCTGCGCAAGCCCTCAAGGTTCACAAACATGGCGCCCAGCCCCGCGAACCGAACCGGGGCGTGGAGCAGGAAGCCAAGCCCCCGGGCGATGTGGCGGGAGTAGCTGACGACGTTGATCGTGTCCTGACTGTTGGGGAAGTTGGGGAACGCGATCCGGTTGGAGGTGGTGATGATGCCCTGGTGGGCACTCGCGACCGCCACCACGTAGCCGTCCACCAGCACCACGTAGCTGTCGCCGCCGTCCGTCCCCTGCACGTGGAGCACCCCGGTATGCCCCTCGCCGGCCAGGTGTCGCAGAAGCCGCGCGGGGTCGGTGAACCCGGTCCGCAGGTTGCGGAACACGATCTCACCCTCCGGCAGTGGGAAGGAGCGGGTGGACAGAGCCCCAGGCTCAACCCTCACCACCGGTTCGGGAACCTGGTAGATGACCGTCTCCTCGACTACCACCTCTTCGATCACGGGGGAGGGAGCGGCCCAGCGCTCGTCTGAAGTGGTGACCATCTCGGAGAAGCTATCGAGGCCCTCCGGCTCACCGCCGGGCATCTCCTCGGCCGGCGCCTCGGCGGCGATCTCGTCCACCTCCTCGAGATCGGTGGGTGCGAACTCGAAGCCCCCGGCCTTGCTGGGTTGGTCGGGAGCGGCCCCGGCATCGGGGACTCCCCACGGCTCGGTCTCCACAGGACCGGGCTGGAGCCAGCCGAGGTGCTCGGCGGTGCCGCTGCTGGAGTCGAGCACCGCGGGCGAGAAGGTGGTGGGCTCCTCTTCGCCGACCCCGGTGCCCCAGAGAGCTGAAGCGTCAGCCTCGGCGACCTGGGGAGATTCCTGGTCTGCGAAGGGCCGCACTCCCCAGGCGGGGAGATCCGACTCCGGCGCGACCTCTGGCGGCTCCTGCTCATCCGGCTCGTCTGGGACCGATCCCGCAGCAGCGGTGTCGAGGGGAGACCACGAACTCGCGGTCTCGTCCGGGCCTGACTCCTCAGAGGGCTCGGCCGGCCCCGCCGCGGAGGGAATCGGTGGAATCGCGGCCTCTTCCTCAGAGTCCGGGGCCTCGGGCACGTCATCCTCCTGAGCCTCATCCTGAGGGGGACCGTCCTTCCGCCGCCCGAAGACCATCCTGAGAGGCGTGGGGCGGGGGAGCTCGGACCGCCGCGCTGGAGGGCCGACAACGGGCACCGGCACCAGGGCCGGCCTCAGCCCAGGCCCAGCCAGACCCCTGAGCGCCTCGAGCAGCCGGTCCAGTTCGGAACGCACGGCTGCGACCACGACCTGCGAGCTGGACCGAGGCTGGGGAGACTTCATAAGACACTCTCCACTGGGGTGCATGTGCGGACACAGCCGGGGCGCGCAAAAGAGACTGCCCGCGTAAGGCGTTTCACCCGCGAAGTGTACCCGCGCTGGTCGGAGGTTGCTCTCTCTTGGGCGCGGTCGCCGCCCTACAGTTTTCCCGGATCAGGCCGGAGCGTGCTGCGGGACGGCTGCCCCGGCCTCCCCGGGCGCGGAGAAGCCCATCCGGGCCAGCCAGCGCTCGGGGTGGTGGACCTCGGACCAGGACGGCAGGGACCCGGGCCCGGTCCAGATCCGGTCCAGCCCATTCTGACCGGCCGACCCGGCGACCTGCCGAAGGAACCGTTCCCCCTGCTGGTACTGCTGCAACTTGAAGACTATCCCCGAGATCAGGAGCATCAGCCTCTCGGCCGGATGGGACTGGTCGTGGCGACGGTGGAATGCCTCGTCGAGGGCGTCAAAGTCCGGGAAGTGCCGGCGGCCCGCCTCCCGCATCACGTAGTTGCCGTGCCCCTCGAGGACCGTCATCACCGCCTGGATCCGGCCCACCAACGCCACTTGGGGCCTCAGGCTCCGGGCGGCCTCTACCAGCTCCTCCAGACCGAGGTTGCGCCCACCCCCCGGAACTCGGGTCAACTCGGCCATCAGGGAGATGAGGTGGTCCCGAAGCCACGGGTGGATCTCGAACTGCCAGGCGTGGGTGAGTTCGTGGAGCATCAACCAGCGGCGAAGCGAGTCGAGGGGGAGATCGCAGGTCTCGGCGAAGCCGCGCACGTTGGCCTCCACGATCAGCAGCGCCGGGCTTGGCAGCGGAGCGGCCTGATCGTCGGCCCGGCCGGCCTCGGGAGGGAAGCTCAGCACCGGATCGTATTGGCCCAGAACTCGCCGGGCCATGAAGCCCAGCAGGCTACCCATGTAAAGGCTGCTCGGCACCCGCATCAGGGGATTGGGTCTCACCGCACCCCAGCCGGCCTGCCGCTCCTCGATGGGCCGCAGCATCCGCTGCATCATGGCCAGGTTCTGGTCGATGAAGCCGTGCCGGCTGACCACCCGCACCCGGCCGAAGTCCGCTCTCTGGGGGTCGGTGTTGCACGCCTCGGCCAGCACCGGAACCAGCTCCGCCACCAATGGGTCGTAGTCCCGCCCCGCCTGTTCCACTTCGGCCCTGCCCTCCCCGCCGCAGCGAGAGTAGGCGGTCCGACGCACCAGTTCCCAGTCCAGAAACGGAGCTTCCGGGTCCCCCAGCGCCTTGGACAGACGCTGTCCAGCCACTATGGCCGCTCCGGCCGCCACCGCAGACCAGGCCAGAACCGACTTCAGCTCGGGCACCCGGCGATCATACGGCGGCCGGCGCTCAGCTACTCCGGTAGAAGACCAGCTCTCGCCCCACCGGCTGGAAGCCCAGCGGATGGTAGAGAGCGGCCAGCTCGGGGTCCCCGTAGCGGAGCACCGTCAGCAGCCCCCGCTCCAGCGCCGCCGCGGTGGCCGCCAGGGTGGCCGCCGAGCCGCCGCCCCGGCGCCGGAAGTCCGGATGGGTGGCCACCCCTCCAACCTCGACGGCCTGCCCGAACGACTTGGTCCAGCGGGCTGCCGCGATCACCCGGCCGTCGATCTCGGCGACCCAGGCCGGCTCCTGCTCCAGCCGCTCCACCCAGAGCTCCGGGCTGTCCTGCCGCATCCAACTGACCTGCTCATAGATCCGGTGGAGCTCGGGGGCGTCCTCGAGGCGGGCCGGACGGGTGCTGGGGAGCCCGGTGGCGTCACGTCCGAGCTGCGGCGCGACCGTCACCTCCCGGGCGTGGACGGCGAACTCGCTGAGCGAGGTACAGTCCAGCTGGCCCTCGATCACCATCACCCGGTGCGCCCCGGCCAGGTGCCGCTCAAGCAGCTCCTGAGCCGCCGGGCGGCCATCCCGGGTGGGCACGATGAGCCCCAGCCTTCCCTGGGCCATCACTGCCACCGCCCGGACCTCGCCGCCCGGGCCGGGCAGCCACCAGAGGAAGTCCTCCGGGCTAAGCCCCTGGGCCTGAAGCCGCTGCAGGTGGTCTCCAGGGGAGAGCCCGGCCCATCCCTGGGCCAGCAGGAACCGCCGGATCAGGTCGGCTCGGGCCGGCTCCGCCGCGGGCCGGAAGAGGCGCTCCGCCGAGCTTCGGCCATCTCCCACCCGCCCATGATCGCCCAGCCGGCCAGGTCACGTCGGACCGCCTGGCACTTGCCCTGGCCGGCTGCTAGCACTCGGCGACCTTGAGTGCTAACATGAAGGCCGCAACCTCAGCTGTCTGGATGGGGAAGAACAGGAGAGACGCATGCCCAAACAACTGCTATTCGACGCGGAGGCCCAGTCGGCCCTGAAGCGCGGTGTCGACAAGGTCGCGGATGCCGTCCGGATCACCATCGGGCCCAAGGGCCGCAACGTGGTGCTGGACAAGAAGTTCGGCAGTCCCACGATCACCAACGACGGGGTGACCATCGCCAAGGAGATCGAGCTCGAGGATCCCTTTGAGAATATGGGCGCCCAACTGGTCAAAGAGGTAGCCAGCAAGACCAACGACATCGCCGGGGACGGCACCACCACCGCCACCGTTCTGGCCTCGGCGATGATCACTGAGGGGCTCCGCCACGTTACCCACGGCGCCAACCCGGTACAAGTTAAGGGCGGGATCCAGAAGGCTGTTGATGCCGTGGTCGCCGAGATCAAGAAGTACTCGGTGCCGATCAGCGAGCGGGAGAAGATCGCCCAGGTCGCCTCGATCTCAGCCGCCGACCCCGCCATCGGAGAGACTGTGGCCGATGCCATGGAGAAGGTGGGCAAGGACGGCGTCATCACCGTGGAGGAGTCGAAGGGCATCGAGACCGAGCTGGAACTGGTCGAGGGCATGCAGTTCGACAAGGGCTACGTCAGCGCCTACATGGTGACCAACGCCCAGGCGATGGAGGCAGTCCTCGAAGAGCCCTACATCCTCATCACCGACCGCAAGATCTCGGCCATCGCCGACCTGCTGCCGGTCGTGGAGAAGATCCACCAGAGCAGCAAGCCGCTCCTGATCGTAGCCGAGGATGTGGACGGCGAGGCGCTGGCCACCTTGATCGTCAACAAGATCCGCGGCATCTTCACCGCGGTGGCGGTAAAGGCTCCCGGGTTCGGTGACCGCCGCAAGGCCATGCTCCAGGACATCTCGGTCCTCACCGGAGGCACCGTGATCAGTGAGGAGCTCGGCCTCAAGCTGGACTCCGTCCAGTTGGATCAGCTGGGCCGGGCCCGGCGGGTCACGGTCACCAAGGATGACACCACCATCGTGGAGGGTGCTGGCAGCAGTGACGCCATCAAGGGCCGCATCGAGCAGATCAAGGCTGAGATCGACAAGTCCACCAGCGACTGGGACAAGGAGAAGCTCCAGGAGCGGCTCGCCAAGCTGGCGGGCGGGGTGGCGGTGATCAAGGTCGGAGCCGCTACCGAGACCGAGCTGAAGGAGCGTAAGCACCGCATGGAAGACGCGGTGTCAGCCACGCGGGCAGCGGTCGAGGAGGGAATCGTCCCCGGCGGTGGCACGGTGCTGCTGCTGGCCCAGGCCGCACTGGACAAGGTCAAGCTGGTAGGCGATGAGCAGATCGGTGTGACCATCGTGCGCCGGGCGCTCGAGGAGCCGACCCGGCAGATCGCCAACAATGCTGGCGTCGAGGGCTCGGTGGTGGTGGAGCGGGTGCGCAACCTGCCCGCCGGCCAGGGCTACGACGCGGCCAAGGGCGATTACGTGGACATGGTCAAGGCGGGAATCATCGATCCCACCAAGGTGACCCGGTCCGCAGTTCAGAATGCGGCCTCGATCGCAGGGCTGCTCCTGACCACGGAGGCGCTCATCACCGACATCCCGGAGAAGAAGGGAGCCGGCGCCCCGCCCGTTCCCGAGTACTGAGCCTCGCCGGCCAGTCAGGCCGGCGAAGGTGAGGGGCGGGGCGGCCGAGGCCACCCCGCCCCTTCTATCTTGGTCCAGGGCCACCGGTGGCTCAGGCGCTGCTTACACTCCCGGACCAGTGCCGCCCGCCGCACTTGCACGGCGTTGGAGGAACCCTTCGGTGCCGTCGGAGCGTCCTGATTCCACAGCGGAAGCGTTGGCCCAGCGCTGGGTCAGCCTCTATGGAGATCTGGCCTTGCGAACTGCCTACCTGTTCCTCGGGGACCGTGGCCTGGCCGAGGACTGCGTCCAGGACGCCTTCTTGAGCGCCTGGCGGGCGCGCCAGAGCCTGCGGGACGCCGGCGCCGAGCGGTCCTGGCTGATGGCGATCGTCGCCAACACGGCGCGCTCCCACCTCCGCCGGAAGGTCCCGATACCCACCGACACGCTCCCCGCCGACCTCTCCAGTCGGGACCCCTTCGCCGAGCTGGCTCTGGCGGCCGACCTGCGCCGGGCGCTCGACCAGCTGCCCTCGGAGCAAAGGGAGGTGATCGTCCTGCGGGTGTACCTCGACCTCTCGGTGGAGGAGACCGCCAGGATTCTGAAAGTGGCCACGGGGACCGTCAAGTCCCGACTGAGCCGGGCACTGGAGGCGCTGCGGCGCTCATGGACCCCGACGAGCGACTGATCGGCACACTGGGTGCAGAGTTGCACCGGTCCCTGGCTGAGATGCACCTGGACCCTGCCGCCCGCGAGCGGCTGCAGCACCGCCTCGCCAGCGCGACGTCCCTCCCCTGGTGGCGGCGAAGCCCTTGGGTGCCGGCCACGGGCTGGCGCCGGGCGGCGGCGGCGGGGATCGCCGCCTGCGCGGTGGCCGCCGCGGTCGCGACGCCACTGCTCACCGCCCACCGCTCGTCGCCCCGGGGCGCACCGCAGTACCTGGTGGTGATCCCTCCCCGCGCCGGCGCCAACCGAGTCCCGTCCGGGACGGCGGCCCCCGCCACCTGCTCCAATGCACCCCCCCGGCTCTCGGTGACGCCACGGCAGGTCACCCTCTCTCCAGCTCAGAAGGACGATTTCTACGTCACCGAGATCGGCGGCGCATGCGTTCCGACCGTCACCGTCTCGGGCCCCTCGCGGGCCTCGCTGGCGGTGACGCTGCGGCCGTATGAGCGGCTGCCAAGCGTGGCCGCGGGCACCTCCGCCTCCTACCTGCTCACCTGGGCCGGAGAAGGCATCTCAGCTGGAGCCGCTCCGGGAGCGGTCCCCGGCCGAGCGCTCAAGCCCGGCAGCTACCGGGTGACGCTGGAGATACCGGGCACCAGAGCTCGAGCCTCGATCTCCATCAGAGTCAGCTGACCCCGACCGGTTTTGGGTCAGCGGGACTTCATCTGGCCTTAGAGGGAGAGTTCCGCCCGGGCCGCGCCCCGACAGCCCCAGCCGCGGAGCAACAAGCTCTCCGCCGACGGCTCCTGCTCCCTGTCCGGACTCGCCTGAAACAGAAAGCTGCAGGGACTGGGGGAGGACGGCGGCCATCGCCAGGAGATCCGCGGCATCAGCGGCCGGAGAAGGAGGCCGACTTTCGGGTGGCGGCGCCGGGTCGGCACGGCGGACATGGGTGACAATGGCTCCCAGCCATGGCCGCGATCCTGACCCTGCTCACCGATTTCGGAACGTCCGACGGGTACGCCGGAGCACTCCGGGGCGTGATTGCGCGCGTGGCGCCCCAGCTCCAGGTGGAGACCCTCACCCACGGGATACCCCCCCACGACATCGGGGCCGGCGCCTACTGGCTGGGAGCCTCGGCGCCGTCATTCCCGCCGGGGACGGTCCACTGCGCGGTGGTCGACCCCGGAGTGGGGACGGACCGCCCCTTGGTCGCGGCCCGGGTCGACCTGCAGGTCGTGGTCGCCCCCGACAACGGCCTGCTGCACTTCCTTTGGAGCCGTGGCCAGGACCGGATGGCGGTCAGGGTCGACACGTCTGGCTTCGACCCCAAGGAGGTGAGCGCCACCTTCCACGGCAGGGACATCATCGCGCCGCTGGCGGCCCGGCTTGCCTCCGGCCAGATCCGGTTCGAGGATTTGGGCTCGCGCATCCCCACCCCGCACCTTGTGAGCGACTTCCTGCCCCGGGGTGATAGCGGGGGCACGACCACCCGGGTGCTGCTGAGCGACCGTTTCGGCAACGTCATCCTCACGGTCGCGAGGGCCCCCTGGTACGCACCGGTTCCATCCAGCGCCACCTTGGAAAGCGGCCGGGTCGTGGACACCGTGGTCCAGACCTACGGAGAGATTGAGGGTGACTTCGCCATGCTCTGGAACAGCGCCGGCCACCTGGAGATCGCGGGCAACAGAATGAGCGCGGCCGCCACCCTCAACCTCCAGGTCGGCGACCGCGTCCGAGTCGCGTGGGCGACCCCAACCGGGGTCGGTCCGCAGCTCAGCACAGGCGCCACGTCCGTCGCCCGATGACGTCCCCCCCCATGGCCTCCGGAGAGCAGGCGAGGGCGCTGGACCTGGCGGCGGCCGGGCTCGGCGTGTCCAACGACGCCCTCATGGCCCTGGCGAGTTTCCAGTGTGCCCGGCTGGCCCGGAGACTTCTCCGTGAGCAAGGACAGGAGCGCCCCCGCCCGCTCGCCGTGCTGGCCGGCCGCGGCAACAACGGAGCCGACGCGCTGGGATGCGCCCGTCACCTGGCTGCCTGGGGCCACCCGGTCCGGGCCGTGACTCTGGCGGATCCGACGCACCGGGGAGACGTCTACTCCAACCAGCTCCGGGCGGCTTTGGCCAGCGGAGTGGAGGTTAGGGAGGCGACCGACGACCTCGGAGCGGCCATCCGGTGGACCCTGGAGGGAGCGGCCTTGGCGGTCGATGGCCTGCTGGGTACCGGGACCACGGGACCGGCCCGAGGCGCGGTCGCGGCCGCGATCGCCGCCGTCAACCTGGGCGGCGTCCGGGTGATGGCCATCGATGTCCCCAGTGGTCTGGACGCCACGACCGGCGAGCGCCCGGGAGAGTGTCTGCGCGCCGCCGACACACTGATGCTGGCGATCGCCAAGTCCGGGTGCCTGGCGGCCCAGGCGAGCGCCTGGGTTGGCCGACCCTGGCTGGCTGACATCGGTGTTCCGGCGGGAGCGTACGCAGCGGTGGGCCTGCGCCGGCCCTGGCTGGAGGCCGGCGACCTGGTGCCGCTGGACTCCGGGCGCGGGCCGGCAGGATAGCCCGTTGGGTCGGTGGTTGCGCGGAGCCTGCGCTCCGGTTATGCTTGCGCCAGCTCGCGTGCCCACGCACGCAACGTCATGAACAGCGTCCTAGGAAGACCGCAGATCGCCGCGAGCAAGCTGGAGGAACTCGGCCGCCAGCAACTCGATGCCTTGGTCACTTACGCGATCCACCTGACCGGGACCCCAGAGGATGCGGTGGAGTACGTGACGGCCGGGCTGTTTCATGCACGGCCCTTTCCCGCCTCGGCGCTGCAGCGCGACGGGCGCGCCATCCTCTACCGTGCGGTGACCCGCGCCGCCAGCCAGAACCAGCACTACCCTCCCCAGCGCCATGGCGTGGCCCGGCTCTTCGCCAAGCGCCCGGCCCTCATCAGCCTGGGCGCTTCGGCAGCTGATGCGGCTCGGATCAACACCGCCAAGCGGGCTCTGCTGGCCACCGAGTTCGAGAAGCGCGCCGCACTCCTGCTCCGTGACCTGGCCAAGCTCTCCTACCGGGAGATTGGGGTGGCGATGGAGTCCACGCCGGAGAAGGCGTCCCGCTTGGTGGCCTCGGCGCGACGCGAATTTGGCAGCATCTATCGCGATATTTCGATATGAAGTGCAGCCTCCTCACGCTCAGCTGCGCCCTCGATGGGGAGCTCTCCCGGGAGCGCCAGGCAGAGCTCGACGCCCATCTGATCACCTGCGACCGCTGTCGCACCGGCCTCCGCTACCTCCGCGAGGAGACCGAGAGGATCTCTGCCCTGGCCCAGGTGACTCTCTCCGAGGAGACTGCCACCGCCCTGCTGGAGCGCTCCCGAGTCCTGGCCGCGGCTGGGCCGGCCGCGCTTCCCCGGCCTCCGGACGTCGAAGCCGCCGACCAGATGCACCTGGCCCCCGACCCCTTCGGAACCATCGGGCTGGACACCACCATCCTGGAGATGCCGGACCCGCCACCGGTGGATCGTGCGTCCACCCTCGAGCAGGAGCCCCCGACGGCGACCCCGGAGATGGAGGAGGGCAGCGCGGCAGCCGAGGTGGCCGCGGACCGGGACGGCGGCGGCGATGGCTCGACCGTTCCCGAGGACCTCTGGCTGGCCCGGGCCGACAGCGACCCGGACCTCTTCGAGAGCGACTCGGCCGCCTCCGAGCAGGCGGCGCCGACTCCCGCCGCTGACGATGCCAGCGGTCCCCCAGGCCTGGGGGCTGACGACCCCTTCCTCACTGGCACAACCATCGCCGAAGACCCCACCCAAGCCCCGTCCCCGGTCGGCGACCAGGCCAGGGAGGTCAGGGACCCCCGACCCAGCACGATCGTGGTCCCTGGCTGGGAGCCGGCGACCTCCCTGAACTTCCCCTGGGCCGACAGCCCGCCGGCGCAGCCCTCGGAAAGCACCTGGGCCTCAGAACTGACCGGGGTTCCAGTCCGGCGCCCGGCCCCGCTGCCCCCTCCGGCCGCTGCCCTGCCCGCGGCCGGTACACCCCCCCCTCCGGCTGGGACCGCCGTTCCCGGCGTTGAGGCCGAAAGCGGGGCCCCGAAGCACCAGCCGGACACCTCCAGCACGGACCCGGACGGCGGCTACCGCCGACCGGCTAGGCCTCCCCACCCGCGCCCGAGCCAAGAGCCTCGCAGCTGGACCCGGACCGGGCTGATCGCCGTGGCGGCACTGGCGATCGTG